>JBOHME010000023.1:0-44319 GCA_050729795.1 Allostellaceae bacterium
GCGCTCGCCAGCGCCGCCGATCTGGCCGGCAACGCCCATCTGCGCCAGCGCCGGTTCTGGGATGCGCATGGCGGCGGGGTGCTGCCCGGTCTGCCGTGGCGCGCGAGCTTCGGCCGCCATGCGGGTGCGGCACCGGGGTTGGGCGCGGACACCGACGCCGTGCTGGCGGAGGTGCTCGGCCTCGCATCCGATGAGATCATCGGTCTGCGGCAATCGGGCGCGCTCGGCTAGCATGTTGGGTTCCGCGCCAGGCGGTTGCGCCGGCAGATCTCCGATCCGACCGATATCTCCGCCGATCCCGGCGGGACGGTACGCTATATCGGTGCGAGCATAATGCTATACGCTCTGATCCTGGTTCGGATCGGGGGGAACATGCAGAACCCATCGCACTGGTGCTGGTCGCGCGGCTGGGCCGGGCGCTGCGGCGCGCTGGCAATAGCCATCGTCTTGACGTTCGGACTGTCGGCCGGGCCGGCGTTCGCGCAGAACCGGGGCGTGCTGGTGTTCGCGGCGGCCAGCCTCAAGAATGCGTTCGACGCAATCGATGCCAGCTATCAGCACGATACCGGGAAAGAGGTCACAGTCTCGCTGGCGGCGAGCTCGACCCTGGCCAAGCAGATCGTCAATGGGGCACCGGCCGACATCTTCATCTCGGCGGACCTCGACTGGATGAACTATCTCGCCAAGCGCAACCTGATCAAGCGCCAGACGCGTCGCAACCTGCTCGGCAACGAGCTGGTGCTGATCGCGCCAGAGGATAGCACGACCGCGGTCAAGATCGCGCCCGGCTTCCCGCTCGCCAAGCTGCTCGGCGGCGGCAAGCTGGCGATGGCCGATACCAGCGCCGTGCCGGCGGGCAAGTACGGCAAGGCCGCGCTCGAAAAGCTCGGGGTGTGGGCTTCGGTGCCGGACCAGATCGCGCAGGCCGAGAATGTGCGCGCGGCGCTCGAGCTCGTGGCGCTGGGCGAGGCGCCCTATGGCATCGTCTATGCGACCGATGCGGCGGTCGAGCCGAAGGTAAAGATCGTCGGAGTGTTCCCGGCTGATACGCATCCGCCGATCATCTATCCGGTTGCGCTGACCACCGCGTCGTCCAACCCCGACGCGCCCGGTTTCCTTGATTATCTCGAATCCGCCAAGGCTGCCTCGCTGTTCCGCAAAGCGGGCTTTACGGTTCTCAAATAGCGATCGGGCAGCGGATGCGAATGGTCGATCGTCCAGAGAAGATGTGAGCTGGTCATCGCTGGTTGATTTTAGCCCGGCCGAGCTGGTCGCGATCCGCCTCAGCCTCAAGGTCGCATCCTGGGCGGTCGTGACCAGCCTGCCGCTCGGCGTGCTCGTCGCGCTGGCGCTGGCGCGCGGCCGTTTTTGGGGCCGTCAGGTTCTTGACATCGCGGTGCACCTGCCGCTGATCCTGCCGCCGGTGGTAACCGGCTATTTTTTGCTGCTGCTGCTTGGCCGCAACGGGCCGCTCGGCCATGCGCTCTACGAAACCACCGGTTTTGTCTTCGCCTTCCGCTGGACCGGTGCTGCGCTGGCCGCGGCGGTCATGGCGTTTCCACTGATGGTGCGAGCGATCCGCCTGTCGATCGAGGCGGTCGATCGCCGGCTCGAGGACGCCGCCGGCACACTCGGCGCGGCTCCCGCCTGGGTCTTCGCGACCGTGACCCTGCCGCTCATTCTGCCGGGGATCGTCGCCGGCGCGATCCTCGCTTTTGCTCGCGGCCTCGGCGAGTTCGGAGCCACGATCACCTTTGTCTCGAACATCCCGGGCGAGACCCAGACCCTGCCGATTGCGATCTACGCCTTCACCCAGGTCCCCGGCGGCGATGCCGGAGCATTGCGGCTGACCCTCGTCGCGGTGGTGATATCGACGGCGGCGCTGTTTCTCTCCGAATTGGTCGGGCGGCGGGTCGCCCGCCGGGTGGCCGGGCTGTGAGCCTCGAAGTCGATGTCCGCCATCGCCTTGGCGGCTTCGCCCTCGAAGCGCGCTTTGCGACCGAGGGCCGGCTCACCGCGCTCTTCGGACCTTCCGGCGCCGGCAAGACCTCGCTCGTCAACATCATCGCCGGGCTGTTGCGCCCGGATCGCGGCCGCGTCGCGATCGATGGCCGGGTTCTGGTCGACACCGGGAGGAAAACCTTTGTGCCCAAGCATCGCCGCCATATCGGCTATGTGTTTCAGGAGCCGCGGCTGTTCCCGCACCTCAGCGTCCGCCGCAACCTTGCCTATGGGGAGTGGTTCACCCCGATGCGCGCGCGACGCGAGAGCTTTTCCCATGTTGTCGAGCTGCTCGGCATCGGCGCATTGCTCGAACGCCGGCCGGGAATGCTGTCAGGCGGGGAAAAGCAGCGCGTCGCGATCGGCCGCGCACTGTTGTCGAGCCCGCGCCTGTTGCTGATGGACGAGCCGCTCGCCGCCCTCGATGACGCGCGCAAGGCGGAAATCCTCCCCTATATCGAGCGGCTGCGCGACGAAAGCCTGATACCGATCGTCTATGTCAGCCATTCGGTGGCCGAGGTCACCCGGCTCGCCTCGACGATCGTGCTCTTCGCCAACGGCGCGGTCGTCGGCGCCGGCTCGGTGTCGCAGGTGATGAGCCGCGCGGAGCTGTTTCCGGCGGCGGGGCAGTACGAGGCCGGGGCGGTGCTCCAAATGCAGATCGTCGCGCATGACGACCATTACGAGCTGACCACGCTGCGCTCGGCTGCCGGCGAATTGCGGGTGCCGCGGCTCGCTCTCGGTGTCGGCGCGCCGCTGCGGGTGCGCATCCTGGCGCGCGACGTGGTGCTCGGCCGGTCGGCCCCCGAGGGGTTGAGCGCGCTCAACATGCTCGCGGGGCGGATCGCCGAGATCGGCCCCTTCGACGGCCCGGTCGCCACGGTCCGCCTCGATCTCAACGGCGAGGTGCTGCTGGCGCGAGTGACCCGGCTGACCATCGATCGGCTTGCTCTGCAGCCGGGTCAGCCGATCTACGCGATCATCAAGACCGTCGCCATCGACCGGCGCAGCTTCGGCCGGCCTGGGCTGCCATTGGATATGGGTGGGTTCGACGAGGTCTCGCTGTAAATACCGCGTCCGCGCTTTATGGTTTGCGAGGTTAGGCGGTCACGAGGCTCAGAAAGCTGCGAAAATATTCGAGAGCCTCGGGGAGGCTGCGTGCGCTGCGCAGCCGCTGCCGCCCGCTCTGGACGATGAATTCGGCCGGTCGCATCGGGCTCTGGATGATTTTAAGGATGGCAAACGCTGCCGCTTCGTGGGTGCGGCGAAACACCGAGAACCGCGCCATGCCAGGGCCGTGATCGATCGCGTAGTCGCGCCACTCGCCGCGGATCACGTGCCGGCTGTAGAGGCCGAGCAGCTGGTTCAGCTCGGGGCGGGTGAAATACACGGTGCGCTGCCGCCCCCGGTAATCTGCGAGCGCCAGCACGGTGGCAGTGTTCCGGCTCATCGCTGTCCTTTGCCCATTGCCGCAGCGGCCGAGTGTCGGCGATTTCATGCAGCGCGTCCAGCCGCCTTGCACCCAGCCGGCGCGGCCTTCCTGTCGGCCTCGGCGGCGGCGCGGCAGAATGTCTCGGGGCCGCCGGGGAGGGCTGCGGAGCTGGATTTGGGAGTCGGGCACGCGGTCTTGACCGCTCCGCCGGCTTGGCGAACAAAGGTGGCGGTGTGACGACCGGCCGGCGGCTTGCGGCAGGCGGGGGAGAAATGGCGGACGAGGTCGAATGCGTGGTGGTTGGCGCCGGGGTGATCGGTCTCGCGGTGGCGCGGGCGCTGGCGCTCGCCGGTCGCGAGGTGGTGCTGCTCGAACGCGCCTCGGCGATCGGCTTCGAGACCTCCTCGCGCAATAGCGAGGTGATCCACAGCGGCATTTATTATCCGAAGGGCAGCCTCAAGGCCGAAAGCTGTGTCGCCGGCCGCCGCCGGCTCTACGCCTATTGCGCCGAGCACGGGGTGGCGCATGCCCGGCTCGGCAAGCTGATCGTCGCCGCGCATGACGCAGAAATCCCGGCGCTCGAAAGGATCGCGGCGGCGGCGCAGGCCAATGGTGTCGATGATGTCGAGTGGCTCGGCGCCTCGGCTGCGCAAAGCCTGGAGCCGGCCGTGCGCTGCGTTGCCGCGCTGATTTCGCCATCGACCGGGATCATCGACAGCCACGCATTGATGCTCGCCTATCAAGGCGAGGCCGAGGCCGCCGGGGCGATGATCGTGCTGCGCACCCCGGTGGTGGCAGGCCAGGTGCTGGCTGGCGGGTTCGAGCTCGAAATCGGCGGCGCCGAACCCGGTATTTTGCGTTGCTGGCTTCTGGTCAACGCCGCCGGGCTCTACGCCCCGGCGCTCTCACGCACGATCGCCGGCATCCCGCCGCACACGATCCCCCCCCGCCTATTTCTGCCGCGGCGTCTATTTCACGCTGAGCGGGCCTTCGCCGTTCCGGCGCCTCGTCTATCCGGTCCCGCCGGCAGGTGGGCTCGGTGTCCACATCACCCTCGACCTTGCCAGCCAGGCCCGCTTTGGTCCCGATGTCGAATGGATTCCGACGGTCGATTACACGGTTGATCCGGCCCGCAGCACCGCCTTCTACGCAGCGGTGCGCAGTTATTGGCCGGGTCTGCGAGACGGCGCATTGCAGCCCGGTTACGCCGGGATCCGGCCGAAGATCAGCGGACCTGGCGAACCCGCCGCCGATTTTGTCGTGCAAGGACAAAGTGCCCATGACATTCCCGGACTGGTCAACCTCTACGGCATCGAATCGCCGGGTCTGACCGCGTCCCTGCCGCTCGCCGACGAGGTCGCCCTACAGCTCTCCTCGCTCTGAGCGGGTCCGGCACGCCCGGGGGCAGCAGCGCTCGCGCGGGACTTAAATTTTGCCGTGCTGTCCATCAGATATCGGTCAGCTCTGTCGAGCGGAGATCAGGCGATGCAGATCGGGGTGCCCAAGGAGGTGAAAATCCAGGAGTATCGCGTCGGTCTCGTTCCCGGCAGTGTGCGCGAGCTGGTGCATCACGGCCATCGAGTGCTGGTCGAAACCGGTGCCGGAAGCGCCATCGGCTTCGACGATCAGGCCTATCAGGCGGCCGGTGCCGCAATCCTCGCCGACGCGGCCGGAGTGTTTGCCGCAGCCGAGCTGATCGTCAAGGTCAAGGAGCCGCAGCCGCAGGAGATGGCACTGCTGCGCCGCAATCAGGTCCTGTTCACTTATCTGCATCTCGCCGCAGACCGGTGGTTAACCGACGGGCTTCGCGATTCGGGCGTCGTTGCGATCGCTTACGAGACCGTCACCGATGCCCGCGGCGGGCTGCCGCTGTTGGCGCCGATGAGCGAGGTCGCCGGGCGGATGTCGGTGCAGGTCGGCGCCCATTGCCTCGAAAAAGAGCAGGGCGGGATCGGCGTTCTGCTTGGCGGTGTCCCCGGCGTGGCGGCGGCCAAGGTGGTGATCCTCGGCGGTGGTGTGGCCGGCACCAACGCGGCGCGCGTGGCGATGGGGATGGAAGCCTATGTCACGGTCATCGACCGCTCGCTGCCGCGTCTCTACGAGCTCGATCTGCAGTTCGGCGCGCAGCTGCACACGCTCTACTCGACCATGGAAAATATCGAGCGCGAGGTCGCCGCCGCCGATCTGGTGATCGGCGCGGTGCTGATCCCGGGCGCGGCCGCACCGCGGCTCGTCAGCCGCGAGCTGATCCGGGCGATGCGACCGGGAACGGTGGTCGTCGACATTTCGATCGATCAGGGCGGCTGCTTCGCGACCAGCCGGCCGACAACCCATGCCGACCCGACCTATATCGAAGAGGGGGTGGTGCATTACTGCGTCACCAACATGCCGGGGGCGGTCGCGCGCACCTCGACCGTGGCCCTCAACAACGCCACCCTGCCATTTGTGCTGGCGATCGCCGAACGGGGCTGGCGCAAAGCCCTCGGCGACGATCCGCATTTGCGTCACGGACTCAACGTCTGCCACGGCCAGGTCACCTACCCGGCGGTGGCCGAGGCGCTCGGTATGCCCTGCCGGCCGGCCGACGCGGCGGTGGCGGATTGAGGCGGCGGGCATTGACCGGATCGTTGCGCTGGGGGCGGCGCCGGTTTTTGCGCGGCCCGATTCCGGTTTTCACCGGATTTTCCCCTATGGACGCGCGGCGGCACGCTCCCTATCTCCCATCAAACATCAAAGAGCCGGGGGAAATGACGCCGCTCCGTCCGATGACCGCTGGCAGGCGTGCCGACGAGGTCTTCGATCCCGCCGGCGGCATCGAGCTGCCGCAGCTGCACCAGATCGATGCCACAGCGATCGCCGCAATCACCGAGCTCTACCGCAAAATCCTGCCGGCAGACGGCGCCATCCTCGATCTGATGTCGGGTTGGGTCAGCCACCTGCCACCCGAGATTTCTTATGCGCGGGTGGTCGGGGTCGGGACCAGCGCCGCCGAGCTGGAGGAAAACCCGTTTCTCGACGACTGGCGGGTGCAGGATTTGAACCGCAGTCCGCATCTGCCGTTTGCGACTGGTGAGTTCGATGGCGCCGCATTATGCGTCTCGGTCCAGCACCTGACCCGGCCGGCCGAGGTGATCCGTGAGGTCGGGCGGGTGCTGAAGCCCGGCGCGCCGCTGATCGTGACCTTTTCCGAGCGCTGCCGGCCGACCCGCGCGATCGGCTGCTGGTGCCTGCTCGACGACGCCGGACATTTGTGCCTGATCGCCCATCATTTTGCCGAAGCCGGCAATTGGGCCGACATCCGCTGCCGCGACTGCACGCCGGAGAGCGGCGGCGATCCGCTCTACGCGGTGATTGGCCGCAGTCTCGGCCCCTGGCCGCCACGCGCCGACAATTGACGGCAACGGGGACCGGCCCCGGTTGCGAGCGACCAGAGCGATGGCAGCGCCGCTCGAAGGAGGCGCGGAAGCGGCCGCGGATCAGGCGTCGTATGCGACCATCGCGCTGAACGGGACGTCGATACGGCTGCGGCCTTGCAGAAAGCTCAACTCGATAATGCACCCGGCGCCGACGACATTGCCGCCGCGGCGGCGCACCAGGTCGATCGCGGCCTGCATGGTTCCGCCGGTCGCCAGGAGATCGTCGACGACGACGACCCGCTGACCCGGTGCCACCGCATCCTCCTGGATCTCGATCGTGTCGCTGCCGTATTCGAGCTCGTAGGTGAACGGCACGGTGCGGCCCGGCAGCTTGCCCTTCTTGCGGATCATGGCAAAGCCGCGGCCGAGCTCGTAGGCGATTGGCGCGGCGACGAGAAAGCCACGCGATTCGATGCCGATCAGGAGATCGGGGCGGTGTGCCTGCAGCGCTCCGGCCAGCCCGGCGATCGTGCTGCGCCATGCATCCGGATGCGCGAGCAGCGTTGAGATGTCGTAGAACAGGATCCCGGGCTTGGGAAAATCGGGGATCGACCGGATGTGTGCTTTGAGGTCCATGACGTTTGAGCCCCCGACGAGCGACCGCTGCGCCGTGACCGGCGTGGCTGCGGCATAGCCGCTTTTGTTCGAGCTGAAAAGACCCAGCCGGGCAACGCGGACCCGATCGGCGTCATGACCTCCAGCGCCGCCACCCTCGTCGCGATCGAGGAGCCGGGTGCAATCGTGCTGACGGCAGCCGGCGAATGGCTCGTCGCCTCGGCCGCCGAGCTCGACCAGCGGCTGCAGGCGCTGCAGGTACCGGCAGGCAAACGGGTCACCATCGATCTCGCCGCGATCGACCGGATCGATACCGCCGGTGCCTGGCTGCTGCTGCGCACCGAGCGGGACCTCGAAGGGCACGGCAACACCGTCGAGCTGCGCAATCTGCGCTCGAGCCTCGCGCCTCTGCTCGCCCAGGTTCGCGCCGGCGGCATGCGGCCGCCGGTGTCGCACCCGCGCCCGGTGCACCACTCGCTGATCGGCTTTGTCGCCCGGATCGGTGCGGCGACGATCGGCGTCGCGACGCGCACCTACCGGATCGTCGGCTTTGTCGGCCTGGTCCTGGCGACCACGCTGCGGCTGCTGCGCCATCCGGGCCGGTTGCGGCTGATCGCGCTCATCGCGCAAATGGAGCAGACTGGGGTCGATGCGCTGGCGATCGTCGGTCTCCTGTCGTTTCTGATCGGCATCGTCATCGCCTATCAGGGCGCCGACCAGCTGGCCCGCTTCGGCGCGCAAATCTACACCGTCGATCTGCTGGGCGTCGGCATCCTGCGCGAGCTCGGTGTGCTGATGACCGCGATCATCGTCGCCGGCCGCTCGGGCAGCGCCTTTACCGCGCAGATCGGCACGATGCAGGTCAACGAGGAGATCGACGCGCTGCGCACCCTCGGCCTCGATCCGGTCGAGGTGCTGGTGATCCCGCGGCTGCTCGGCTTGCTGCTGAGCCTGCCGCTATTGACAATCTATGCCGATCTGATGGGTTTGCTCGGCGGCTGTCTGATGGCCTGGGGCGTCCTCGGCATCACGATCCCGCAATTCGTCCACGAATTGCAGACCTCGCTGGAGCCGATGGAGATCTGGATCGGGGTTCTCAAGGCGCCGTTTTTCGCCGTGATCATCGCCACGATCGGCTGTTACGAAGGGTTTCAGGTGTCGCGCAGCGCCGAGAGTGTCGGCCGCCTGACCACGCTGTCGGTGGTCGAGGCGATTTTTCTGGTGATTGTCGTCGATGCGATTTTTTCCGTGTTCTTTTCGTTGTTGGGCATATGAGCGGCACGGCGGATGATCGCAGTGGACCGGGTGATCGCAATGGACCGGATGATGGGGGTGAAGCGGTGATCCGCATCCGCGGTCTCGTCAACCGGTTCGGAACCGAAACGGTGCATGACGGTCTCGATCTCGACGTGTTCCGCGGCGAGGTGCTCGGCATCGTCGGCGGATCGGGCAGCGGCAAATCGGTCCTGCTGCGCACGATCGTCGGGCTCAACCGGCCGGCCGAAGGCCGGGTCGAGGTTTTCGGCAACGACATCGTGAGCGGCGACGAGGCTGCGCGCCGGGCGCTGGAAAAGCGCTGGGGGGTCCTGTTTCAGGACGGGGCGCTGTTCAGCTCGCTGACCGTGGCCCAGAATATCGAGGTGCCGCTCAACGAGCACTATGCGATGCCGCCGCGGTTGAAGGACGAGATCGCCGCCTGCAAGATCGGCATGGTCGGATTGACCGAGGACGCGGCGATCAAATATCCGGCACAGCTGTCGGGCGGCATGCGCAAGCGGGCCGGGCTCGCCCGCGCCCTGGCGCTCGATCCCGAGATCGTGTTTCTCGACGAGCCGACGGCCGGGCTCGATCCGATCGCCGCCGCCGAGTTCGACAATTTGATCCGTGATCTGAAGCAGAGCCTCGGGTTGACCGTGTTCATGGTGACGCACGACCTCGACAGCCTGTTTGCGATCTGCGACCGGGTGGCGGTGCTGGTTGACAAGCGGGTCCGCGTCGGCCGGCTGGCGCAGCTGCTGGCGGATGACCACCCCTGGGTCCGCGCCTATTTTCGCGGACCGCGTGGTCGGGCGGCGCTGCGGGCAGAGAGCGGCGAGCCGGCGGTGCGCGAAACCCCAGCCGCAGCTTCGGCCTGAGCCCTTCTGTCGCGGAGAAATCGGATGGAGACGCGCGCCCATTACGTTGCGGTCGGAACCTTTGTGCTCGTGGTCATATTTCTGGCGTTCGGCGCGGTGCTGTGGCTCGGTCGGGTCGAATTCTCGAAGCATTTCGATCGTTATTATGTCTTCTTCAAAGGCTCGGTGGAGGGTCTGAGCAAGGGCTCGTCGGTGCAATACAATGGCATCCCGGTCGGCCGGGTGACCGACATTCGGGTCGATCCCAACAATATCGGTCAGATCCAGGTGACCGTCGAGATCGACACCAGCCTGATTGCGATCAAGTCCGATGCTCGCGCCTATCTCGACACCAACCTCCTGAGCGGGGTTGCCACGGTGCAGATCCGCGGCGGCACCGAAGAAGCTGGGCTGCTCGAACCCAAACCAGGGCATCATTACCCGATCATCCCACCGGGCCGATCGGCGCTCGAGGAAGTCAAGGCGTCGCTGCCCGACCTGACGGCCGAGCTCAAAGTTGTCGCCGGCAATCTGAATGCGCTGCTCAACCCGCAGAACCGTCAGGCAATCGGCGACAGCCTGCAGAATATTCGCACCGCGACCGGGGCGCTGGCCGCCCACAGCCAGGATATCGGCGCCATCCTCGACAACGCCAACGCCTCGGTGCTCGAATTGAGATCGGTAATCCACACTGTCGGTGAGAGCTATTCCGGTCACGGCGGCTTGAAAGACCAGGCGTCGCGAACGCTCGCCGATTACGATCGGGTGGCGAAACAGCTGGTCGGCACGATCGACGGCGTCCAGCGCGTGATCGCCGACACACAGCCGGCGATCCGTGACTTCACCCAGCAGACCCTGCCCGGCGTCGATAGCCTGGTCGCCACCGCGCAGCAGCTGGCGATCAACCTGAGCCGCTTCGAGGCGGAGATCGAGCGCGACCCGACCCGACTGCTGCTCGGCGACCGCCGGGTCGGATACCGGCCCCGATGAGCGCGCTTGTCCGGTCGTTCGTCCGGCGCTGGCCGCCGTTTGTGGCCATGCTGGCACTATCCGGCTGTGCCAGCCTGCTCGGCGTGGCGCCGCCCGGGCATCTCTACCGGCTGACTGTGGAGCAGCATTTTGCAGTGCCGCTGCCGCGTGTCGCGGGCGTGCTGCGCATCAGTCGGCCACAGGCACCGGCCGGCATCGACACCACCCGGATCGCGCTGAGCCGGAGCCCGCTGTCGCTCGATTATTACGCCGATTCGGAATGGACCGATCGCGCCCCGGCATTGGTCCAGCAGGCTCTGCTGGCCTCGTTCGAGAACAGCGGTGCAATGACCGCGATCGGCGACGAGCCGGTCGGACTTCGCGCCAACCTGCTGCTCGATACCGAGTTGCGTGATTTCGAAGCCGAATATCCCGCAGCCGGCAGTTTGCCGCGGGTCCGGGTGACGATAGTGGTCCGTCTGGTGGCGCTGCCGGGGCGCCGGATCGTCGCCCAGAGGAGATTCGAGCGCCTGGTGCCGGTGGCCGCGAACACCATCCCCGATGTTGTTGCCGCCTTCAATGCGGCGACAAATGCAGTGACCAGCGACATCGTCGTCTGGACCGTCGCCAATGCCGCTTTATCTGGAGCGCGCAGCTAGCTATTGTGGCCATGTTTCGTTCGCATAGGGGGCGCGCGTGGCGCTGGCAGGCGAGGTGTGGGCAGGCGCGGTGTGGGCAGGCGAGGTGGAGGCAGGCGAGGTGGGGGCAGGCGAGGTGGGGGCAGGCGAGGTGGGGGCAGGCGAGGTGCGGGAATGGCCGGTGAATCTGGCTGAAATCGATCGGATGCAGCAGGCCGCGGCAGCCGTGCTCGACTGCGGCCGGCATTTCGCAACGCGCCCAGGTGGGCTGCTCGGCGAAATCGCCGCGGACGGATCGGGGTTCGCCGACTGGCAGCACTACCCCGCGGGAGAAGTCTACGATCCGAGCAGCCACGCCCAGTATTTTTATCATGTTCACCCGGCTGCCGAACGGGGCGCCGGCGAGCACGGCCATTTTCACGCGTTTCTGCGGGCCGAAGGAATACCGCCGGGTGTGCGGCCGCTGGTGCTGCCGGAGACCGCGATCGCCGCCGATATGGCGCGGCCATCGCCGCAAGCCGCACCAGTCAAGCACGGCGCGCGCGATGAGGTCTGCCACCTTCTCGCGATCACGCTCGACCTGACCGGCACGCCGATCCGGCTGTTCACGACCAACCGCTGGGTCACCGGCGAGACCTGGTACCGTGCCGAGGATGTCGTTGCCATGCTCGACCGGTTCGTCTTCGGCGAGACCGAGCGGGCGGCCGTCAGCCGCTGGATTGCCGCGATGGTTTGGCTGTTCCGGCCGCAGATCGCGGCGCTGCTGCGGGCACGCGACGAAACCATGATGACCTGGCGCCGGCGCCGCCGCGGCAACGTGTTTGAGGACCCGCGGATCGAGGTCGTGTCGAGCGTCGAGATCGATATCGAGCGCCAACTCGCCGCGCTCGAACACGCCCGAGCCGATGCGGCGCGCGAGCCGGCGCATCGTTCGCCCGCCCTCAGCTGGATGAACGAGGGATGGGGCGAAGGGCATGCCGGCTGACCCAGACCGGCACGGCGGAGCTCCCAGTGGTGCGATGGCAACGGATGGTTCCCATCCGTTGGCTGAATCGCACCACCAACGTTTCATCTTGTGGTCCGATTCACGACACGCCGGGGAACCGAGTGTCTCGATCGGACCACTAGTGCTGGGGCGGTGGTGACTGCGGCAGACGCGGCGGCAGGTTGTTGGCGTTCAGACAGGCGTTGAGCTGGGCGTTGCGCTGAGCATTCGACTGAGGCGTGAAATCGGGATGGGCGGTCTGCGCCTGCCTGGCGCAGGCATCCATGGTCTTCCATTTGGTGATGGCGGTGAGCCCCGGCCCGCTCGCCTCGGCGGCACTTGCGAGCAAGACCAGCGCCAGCATCCACCATGCCGCGAACCGTATCATCCGCCGCCTCCTCTCGCCGCCGTCGCACCCGGGCGCGCGACACTCCGATTATACGCACCGCATTCGCTTCGAGGCTGCGGTTGCGCGCCACGCCGTTCTCAGGCTCCATGGGCGATCCTTCACACGCACAGGCGGAGGCGGCGATGCTGAAGATCTGGGGCAGGGCGACCTCGTCCAATGTCCAGAAGGTGTTGTGGTGCTGCGGCGAGCTCGATATCGGTTTCGAGCGGGTCGATCTCGGCGGATCGTTTGGCGGCAACCAGGACCCGGGGTATCTGGCGCTGAACCCGAACGGGCTGGTGCCGACGGTGCAGGATGGCACGCTGGTGCTGTGGGAATCGAACACGATCTGCCGCTATCTCGCCGCCACCCGCCACGGCGAACGGCTCTATCCGGCCGCACCGGCGGCGCGCGCGTTGGTCGAGCGATGGATGGACTGGCAGTTGTCGACAGTTGGACCGCCGATGGGTGCGCTGCTCTATGGGCTGATCCGGACCCGTCCCGAAGAGCGCGACCAGGCGGCGATCGAGGCAGCGCGGCGCAAGGCGCTCATCGCCTGGACAGCGGTCGATGAGGCGCTTGCCGGGCGGCGCTTTCTGGCCGGCGCGGAATTGAGCCTCGCCGAGATCGTGATGGGGACGCTGGTGCACCGCTGGCACACGATGCCGCTCGAGCGGCCGGTTCTGGCCAATCTCCGGTCATGGTACGAGCGGATGCGCGAGCGGCCGGCCTTCAAGACTTATATCGATCTCCCGATAACGTGATTGAGCGCTCGGCCGCGTGCGGTTGCGTCGCCGTGCTCGGACGATTATCTAGGCGCGCCCGGGCGGGGAGCTGCCCGGATCGATGAAAGGGGGGCCGATGAATCGATCGGTGGAACGCGGGGTGCTCGGCATCCTGCTGATTGCGCTCGTCGAGTTCACTGCGATGGCGGCGCCGGCGCAGGACAACGTCGCGATCCTCAAGGAGCGGCAGGCGACGATGAAGACGCAGGCCGCAGATCTCGGCAAGATCAAGGGGTATCTCGATGGCAAGACGGATCAGGCGGCGGCTCTCGCCGGTGCCACCAGCCTGACGCAGACGACGCGGAAGATCCCGAGCCTCTTCCCGCCCGGCACCGGCGCCGCGAGCCCCGACGGCAAGTTCCAGCCGAAACCCGCGGTGTGGACCGATTGGGACAAGTTCCTCGGCGCGCAGAAAAACGCCGCAGCCAAGGCCGATACGCTATTGGCCGCGGTCAAGACCGGCAGCAAGCCGCAGATCCAGGCCGCGTTTGTCGATCTTGGAAAGAACGGCTGCGGCGGCTGCCACGAGAGGTTCCGGCAAAAGCTCGGAGATTGACGGCAGCGGCGCTGGCGATCCTGCTGGTCCTCGCGTGGCTGTGGCCGGGATCGAATGCGCTGGCCGCCGCGGCGAGTGGGGCGGCGGTGCGCGGCGCCTATCTCGCCGCTGCTGCCGGCTGCGCGCTGTGCCATACCGACAAGGCGCATGGCGGCGCGCCCTACGCGGGCGGCCGGGCGGTAGCGAGCCGGTTCGGAATTGTCGTGACGCCAAACATCACGCCCGATCGGCAAACCGGGATCGGCAGCTGGCGAAAGGTGGATTTCGCGCGAGCGATGCGGTGGGGCGTGGCGCCCGACGATTCGCATTATCTGCCGGTGTTTCCATTCCCTTTCTACAACCGTCTCAGCCGCCGCGATCTCGATGATCTATGGGCCTTTCTCGCGACGGTAAGGCCCGTCAGACAGGTGAACGGGGCGGGCAGCCGTGCCGCGTTCGCCGCGATGCGCGCTGCGGTTGCGGTTGCCGCTTCGCGATTTCCCGGATCATGGCGCCCCAGCCCGCTGCGGGATGCGGTCTGGAACCGTGGCGGCTACCTGGTCGCGACGATCGGCCGGTGCGGCGATTGCCACACCCCACGCAATTGGCTCGGCGCCCCCGATCGGACGCGGTTCCTGGCCGGCGCGGGTGCCGGGCAGCACGGCCATGGGGCGCCTGACATCACACCCGACCTGCAGACCGGCATCGGCGGTTGGAGCATCGCCGATATTGTGACGCTCTTGACCGACGGGCAGACGCCCAATTTCGACTTTGTCGGCGGAGCCATGACCGAAATCGTCTCGGCCATCTCGGATCTCGATCCGGCGGACCGGCGGGCGATCGCAATCTACTTGAAATCCTTGAAGCCAATCCCCGCCCGCAAGAAAGACTGATGAGCGTCGCGTTTCACTGCTGGACCCTCGGAAGAGAGCCCTTATGATGATGCGTGGCCCGATCGGCAGAGCGGGAAAGTAGCACAATTCGTCGCGGCCGGTGCAGCTGCCGGAGCGGACCGAGCCCCGCCGCCTGCCGTCGGCATCCGGTCGACGGCTGGCCTGAGGAGCGGGTATTTGGCGCGAGGGCGACCGGATCAGAGCTTGGCCCGCTTCGAGCGGATCGCGCTGGTGCTGTCCGGCGGCG
Organism: Allostellaceae bacterium; assembly: GCA_050729795.1. GTDB lineage: Bacteria > Pseudomonadota > Alphaproteobacteria > ATCC43930 > CGMCC-115725 > AP-15. The sequence goes on from JBOHME010000023.1 coordinate 14,959, forward strand.
AGGCGCTCGGCGCCTACCAGGCCGGCGCCTATGCTGCGCTGGAGAAGGCCGGGGTGCGGCCGAACTGGATCGCCGGCACCGCGATCGGCGCGGTCAATGCGGTGATCATCGCCGGCAATCTGCCGCATCAGCGGGCGCTGCGATTGCGCCAATTCTGGCACGAGATCAGCCGGCGCGCCGGGCTGCCGCGGGTGGGCGGTTTCGGCCGCTGGGCACAGCGCGCGGCCGGAAGCTGCTTCGCCTGGGTTCCCGCCGTGGCCAGATTGGCTCCTGCGCGCGACGGGGCGGTGATCCCGGCCGGCGAACTGCGCGAGCTGATCCTGCGAGCGGTCGATTTCGAGCGGGTCAATTCGGGCAACGTCCGTGTCGTGCTGGGCGCGGTCAATCTCGCGACCGGAGCAGAAACGTTTTTCGACAATGACCGGCATGTGCTCGGGCTCGACCATGTGCTTGCCGGGACACCGTTTTCCGGGTTGCCGCCGGTGGCGATCGGCCGCCAGCTGTTTGCCGGCGCTGCCGTCTCGGTGTCGGCGCTCGACCAGGCGCGACCGGCCGACACGCTGTGCTTTGCGATCGACGGCTACGACCCGGTCCCGGGCGGCCGCGGTGGAATCAGCCGCGCGGCCCGCGAGATCGCCGCGATGCGGCGCACCCACGATCTGCGCCGGATGATCGCGCTGCTCGGCGAGCGGCTGCCACCGCCAATGCGGGACGAAGCCGACATCCGCCGCTGCCTCGCCGAAGCCAGCGACGCGACGATGACGATCCTGCACCTGGTGCACGAGGGGAGTGCCGCCGAGCTGGCGACCAAGATGGCCGATTTTTCGGCCGGGCAGATCACCCGGCGCTGGCGGGCCGGCGAAAGCGACGCGGCAACCTGTCTTGCGCATCCCCGCTGGCTGGCGCCGCTGCCGCGGCTCAGCGGGGCCGTGGTTCACGAGGTTCGCGGCGGCATCGTCGCACCGCCGCGCTGAGCCGCAGTTCTCGGCATCGTTGCTGCGCGTCGTTGCGGCGGGCACCGCCGAAGCCCACAACCGCAGATCAGGGGGCCGCTCCCGGGCCCGCGACAAACCCGCAAGACCGGGCGGCCGCTGCGGGAGCCCCATCCCTTGTCTAAGCGTTTGTCAAGACCAATATTAGGTTGAATTAAAAGAGGTTTTGAGGTGGGATGGTTTCGCCTGCAAATCGATCGAGGCGCCGGGCTGGGTCAACGCTTTGGACGGTTCCACGACCGGCGACCGTCCTTTTTGACGAGGATTTATGCTGTACGAGGCCTACCAAGCACAGGACGATTTTCTTGGCCCGATCCGGCTGATGGCGGAAACGGTCCGCGGCTGGCTCGGTCAGCCATGGCTGGCGGACGGAATGCCGCTGGTGCGGGGTGCGGCGGCGGCGATGGAGCTTGTCTCGCATGCCGGGCTGTCGCATGAGCGGCCGGATTTCGCCATCAAATCGGTCATCAGCGATGGCCGCGAGGTCGCGATCAGCGAGGAGGTGGTGGCCTCGCATCCGTTCTGCAACCTGCTTCATTTCCGGAAGGATCCGGTTCGCGAGGAGCCGACGATCCTGGTCGTGGCCCCGCTGTCGGGGCATTTTGCGACATTGCTGCGCGGGACCGTCACGACCTTGCTCGCCGATCACAATGTCTATCTGACCGATTGGCAGAATGCGCGCGACGTGCCGCTGCTGCACGGCCGCTTCGACCTCGATGATTTCGTCGATCTGGTGATCCGCTTTATCCGCCTGCTCGGGCCACCGCTGCATGTCATGGCGGTGTGCCAGCCTTCGGTCCCGGTGCTGGCGGCGGTGGCGCTGCTCGCCGCGCAGCAGGGCCGCTATCAGCCGGCTTCGATGATCCTCGTCGGCGGACCGATCGACACCCGGGCGAACCCGACCGCGGTCAACCGCTATGCCGAGGCGCACAGCCTCGACTGGTTCGAGCGCAGCGTGATCACGACGGTGCCGGTCCGCTATCCCGGCCGTTTCCGTCGCGTCTATCCGGGGTTTCTGCAACTCGCCGGGTTTCTCAGCATGAATTTCGACCGCCATGTGTCGGCGCATTGGCGGATGTTCCGCGATCTCGCTCGCGGCAATGGCGAAAGTGCCGCAGCGACCCGCGCCTTCTACGACGAATACACTGCGGTCATGGATCTGCCTGCGGATTTCTACCTGCAGACGATCGAGCGGGTGTTTCACCGCCAGGATCTGGCGCACGGCACATTCCGTGTGCGCGGCAGCCTGGTCGAGCCGGCGGCGATCGAGCGCACCGCGCTGATGACGATCGAGGGCGAACGTGACGACGTCTGCGGGCCGGGGCAAACGGTTGCCGCGCACGCGCTATGTAGCGGGATTCCGCCGGCGAAAAAGACCCACCACCTCCAGCCCAAAGTCGGTCATTATGGCGTCTTCCACGGTCGCCGGTGGCAGACCGAGACCTATCCCAAGGTCAGGGAGTTCATCCGGGCGCAGGGCTAGTCGGCGGGAAGATCGTGTCTGGCCCGCAGCCGCGGCGGGCCACCCGGTCGAATGGGCGCAAGCGGAGGAGCAGCATGCCGCTATCCGGCAAGGTCGTGATCACCTGCGCCGTCACCGGGTCGATCCACACCCCGACAATGAGCCCCTATCTGCCGCTGACCCCGGACGAGATCGCGCGCGATGCGATCGCCGCAGCCGAGGCTGGGGCAGCGATCCTGCATCTGCATGCCCGTGATCCGAGGGACGGGCGACCGACCCCGGATCCGGATGTCTTCATGCAGTTTCTGCCGCGGATCAAGCAGGCGACCAGCGCCGTCGTCAACATCACGACCGGCGGCGGCCATGGCATGTCATTGGCCGAGCGCCTTGCCGCACCATTGCGCGCCAAGCCGGAGATGTGCTCGCTGAACATGGGCTCGATGAATTTTGGGCTCTACCCGATGCTCAATCGCTACAAGGATTGGCAACATCCCTGGGAGCCGCAGCATCTCGAAATGACCCGCGACTTCATCTTCCGTAATACGTTCGCCGATATCGAGCGCATCCTGAAAGATCTCGGCGAAGGCTGCGGCACCCGGTTCGAGTTCGAATGCTATGATGTCGGGCATCTCTACAATCTGGCGCATTTTCTCGACCGCGGCCTGGTGAAGCCGCCCTTGTTCGTGCAGACGATCTTCGGGATTCTTGGCGGCATCGGCGCCGACCCCGACAACCTCGTCCACATGAAGCACATCGCCGACAAATTGTTCGGCGACAACTACGCGTGGTCGATCCTCGCCGCTGGGCGCCACCAATTGCCGCTGGTGACGATGGGTGCGGTCATGGGCGGCAATGTCCGGGTCGGGCTTGAAGATTCGTTGTGGATCGGCCGTGGCAAGCTCGCCACCAGCAACGCCGACCAAGTCAGCCGGATCCGCGCGATTGTCGAGAACCTGTCGCTCGAAATCGCCACGCCGGCGGAAGCGCGCAGCATGCTCGCGCTCAAGGGCGGCGACGCTGTCGCGTTCTGAGCGGAGTAGGCCGACAATGATCGACAAGCGGGTAAAAAACCTGGCCGAAGCGGTGGCTGGGATCAAGAACGGCTCGGTCGTGCTATGCGCCGGGTTTGGCGGCGCCGGTTTGCCCGACGCGCTGTGCGAGGCGGTCATCGAACAAGGGGCCCGCGACCTGACCGTCGTCGCCAACAACGCCGGCACCGGCCGGACCGGGCTGGCGGCGCTGATGGCCGCCGGCCGGGTTGCCAAGATCATGTGCTCGTTCCCGCGCAGCTCGGGCTCGGTCGTGTTCGAAGAACTCTACGCGGCGGGCAAGATCGAGCTCGAGCTGTTGCCACAGGGGACGCTCAGCGAGCGGATGCGCTGCGCCGCGGCCGGGCTCGGCGGCTATTGGTCGCCGGTCTCGGTCGGAACCCGGCTCGCCGAGGGCAAGGAGCACCGCGAGATCGACGGCCGGATGTACGTGCTTGAAAAACCGCTAAAGGGCGATGTGTCACTGTTGGTCGCCGACCGCGCCGACCGCTGGGGCAACCTGACCTATCGCAAATCGGCGCGCAACTTCAACCCGACGATGGCGATGGCCGCCGGCCTGTCGATTGTCCAGGCGCGCCATATCGTCGAATTGGGTGAGCTCGATCCGGAAATGATCGTCACCCCCGGCATTTTTGTCGACCGTGTCGTTCAGGTCGCGTTCTAGATTTCATCTCCTTCATCGAGCATCGGAAATTTTATCGGCTGCTTGTATCAAGTGCTCGCAATGTTGCGCTGTGGCGTTGACACTGTCGAGTATTGTTTCCAAAGACAACTCGACAAGCGCAAATTCGGCGATGGTTGTCCATCCCGGCTTGTGGATGATACCTCCCAAGATGCCACCAAAACCGATCCCGGCCAGTAAAGAGATGCTTGCATCGATCTGATCCAACTTGGTCTGCAAACGAGAAATGTCGTGCTGCATGGTGTCCTCTCAACGCATCGACGTGCCTCGCTGACCGCGGGTTTTGACACCGTTGCCAACCACCGCTGCCAACCCTTGCAGAGCCATGATCGCTTCGAATTTGGCTCGGCATTGTGAGCGCGCTCACACCAGGCATCTTTTTTTGGCGGAAGCCGATAGCGGGTCGCCGAAACTGCGCCATATCGCCTCGTTGCACGAGCGAACGCGTTCCGCTGAAACGTCCTCAAATCGCGAGGCGAGCCCAACGACACCCCGGTCCCAAATCCGGGGTCCACTTCACTACCCGGTGGCTCGCAATCGGCGGTTCGGCACCGGTCCTTCTGGCCCGACTTCGACCGGAGCCAGCGATACTCTAAGCCACGATATTTCGCGGAACATCCTTGAACGGCTTGTCCGTGTCGCCGGTTCGTTCCCGCGGCATCTTCAGCACGCGTTCGCTGATGATGTTGCGCTGGATCTCATCGGTGCCGCCGGCGATCGAGGTAGCCGGCACCGACACCAGGATTTCTGCCAGCAGCCCGTTCATCGGGCTGTCATCTCCGGTCAGCAACGCATCCGGCCCCAAGAGCGACGTATGAACCCGCGCCGCCGCCCGGGCGATCAGGCTCGACGCCAGCTTGCCGAGTGAACCTTCCGGCCCCTGTGGCCGTCCCTGTTCCTGCGCTGCACGGGCGCGGCGAGCGGTCCATTCGGCGGCCTTCGACATCGCCAGCACCCTGGCGATCTCCTGCCGCAGCACCGGATCGTTGATTTTCCCGGTCGCTTGCGCTCGCTCCATGATCAGATCGACGCGGCCCGCACGCTGCGGATACCATTTATATGGCTCCATCGTCGTGCGGATTTCCTCGCGCTCCTCATCGTAGGCACGGCCCGGCTGGTCGGATGCGATCGCCCAGCTGCGTAGCCCGTCAGCGCCGCGGCGTTCATGCATCAGCGTCGTCGTCGTCACCGCCCAGCCATTGCCGACATCGGAGACGAGGAGTTCGGGCTCGACCTTGGCGTCCGTAAAGAACACCTGGTTGAACGAGGCATAACCATTCATCTGCCGCAGTGGCTGCACGCTCACGCCCGGCTGCTTCATATCGAGGATGAAATATGAGAGGCCGCGGTGCTTCGGCTCGTCCCAATCGGTGCGCGCCAGCAAAAGCCCCCAATGCGCCTTGTGCGCGCTGGTGGTCCACACCTTCTGCCCGTTGACGACCCACTGGTTGCCGCGGAAATCGGCGCGCGTCACCGCCCCGGCCACGTCGGAGCCGCTGCCCGGTTCGCTGAACAACTGGCACCAGATATCCTCGCCGGTCAGAATGCGCAGCAGGAATCGCTCCTTCTGGAGATCGGTCCCGTGCGCGAGAATGGTTGCGGCGGCGAGGGTGCGGATGCCGACCTTGGCGACGCCGATCGCACCGATGCGCTTGAACTCGTCCTCGACCACCGGCACCAGGCCGATGGGAAGATCGCGGCCGTACCAGCGCCGCGGCCAATGCGGGACGCCCCACCCGGACTCCGCCAGCTTGAGACGCCACTCCACCAGCCCATAGTCCGCGCTCCAGTTTGCTTCCAGCCAGGCGCGGACTTCGGCGCGGACGCTCGCTTCGGTGATCTCGGTCATGTTGCTCGCCTCAGGCCGCCCAGCTCTGCAGCATCAGCTCGCGGTGATAGCTGGCATCGCCCAGCAGCATCTCGGAGCTTTTTGCCCGCTTGAACCAGAGTTGCGTGTCATTGTCCCAGGTGAAGCCGATGCCGCCATGGATCTGCACCGCGTGGATCGCGGTTTGCACATACGCATCACTGGCGCAAGCCTTGGCGAGATGCGCGTTGGCCACCGCATCGTCATCTTGCTCATCCAACGCGGCCGCGGCGTAGTAGGCCGCCGACTTGGCCAGCTCAACGTCCAACAGCATATCGGCCTGTTTGTGCTTCATCGACTGAAACGAAGCAATCGGCTTGCCGAACTGCATGCGCATCATCGCATAGGCGAGCGCATCCTCCCGCAGCCTCTGTGCTCCACCGACCATTTCGTTGGCCAGACAGGCCGCGGCTTCCACCAGCGTACGGGCGAACGGGGCCACAGCACCGCCCGCGGTGCCGAGCGGACGAGCCGCCGCGCGGTTGAACTCGAGCCGGGCGAACTTGCGCGTCGGGTCCATCGATTTGAGTGGGCGGCGGGTCAGCCCGGCGGCATTGCCGTCGACGGTGAACAGCGACAGGCCCTGCGGCGCGCGGGCGAGAACGACGATCACATCAGTGGTGTGGCCGTCCAGGACATAATTCTTGTGCCCGTTGAGCACGATTTCACCGCTTTCTGCGGTCGCAGACAGCGCCGTGCCCTCGGCGTCCCAGCGCCCGTTATCCTCGACCCAGGCAAGGGCTGCGGTCGTGTCGCCAGCGGCGATGCCCGGCAGCAGCGCTTCCTTTTCGGTCTCGGTGCCGGCATTCATAATCGCGCCGGCGGCCAGCACCGCGGTCGCAAAATACGGTGCGCAGAGCAGGGCCCGCCCCATCTCCTCCAGCACGATGCATTGATCGCCGAAACCAAGCCCGTAGCCGCCATAGGCTTCGGGAATGCGGATCGCGGTCAGGCCGAGTGCGGTGTTGATCGCGCGCCAGCCGTCGCGTTCGTAACCACGATCGGTCTCCATCAATCGCCGCACTTCTCTCGTCGGCGAGCGGTCTGCCAGCAAGCGGCGCAGATTGGAGCGGAACTCTTCCTGCTCGCCCGAAAAACTGAACTTCACGGAGCGCCCCCTCTGGTGCCAGGGCTATGCGAGGCTGGCTGCTTACTGCCGGAGCATCGTCGGTAATAGCTTTTTATCGGCGCGCGCGGCAGTCACGACCGGCCGGAAAGACGGGGATGGGCTAAAGGGGCAGGTCGAGGTCGTCGGCTGGCTCAGCCTCCTGCGCCGCGAGCGACGACAACGAAATTCCCAGCAGGCGAACCCCTCGCGCAACGGGAAAGACAGGTTCGAGCAGGGCGTTGCCAAACTGTTCGAGCTCGCTTCGGGTCGCGATCCGGGTCTGACCGGTGCGGCTGCGCGTGATCTGCCAGAAATTGGCGAACTTGACCTTGAGTGTGACGGTGCGCCCGCGAATGCCGGAGCGCTCGCAGTAAGCCCAGACCTTGTCGACGATCTCCTGCAGCGCATCGCGCGCAGCCTCATGGGTGAAGAGATCGGTCGCAAACGTGTTCTCGGCGCCGATGGATTTCCGTGCCCGATTGGCGCGGACGGGCCGTTCGTCGATGCTGCGCGCGGCCCAGTAATAGTAGGAGCCAGCCTTCCCGAAATGCTGTTGCAGGAAGGCCAGGCTGTGCCCTTTGAGGTCGAGCCCGGTCGCGATCCCCAATCGGGCCATCTTCTTGGCGGTCGCCGGCCCGATGCCGTGAAACTTTCTGACCGGCAGGGCCTCGACAAAGAGCGGCCCCATTTGCGGCGTGATGACGAAGAGGCCGTCGGGTTTGCGGTGATCCGAGGCGAGCTTGGCCAGGAACTTGTTGTAGGAGACGCCGGCCGAAGCCGTAAGTTTGGTTTCGGCGCGGATCTTTGCCCGGATTTCTTCGGCGATCCAAGTCGCCGAGGCGATGCCCTTGTTGTTTTGGGTGACGTCGAGATAGGCCTCGTCGAGCGACAGCGGCTCGATCAGCGGCGTGTGCTCGGCGAAGATCTCGCGAATCTCCAGCGAGACCGCCCTATAGGCGTCGAACCGCGGCTCGACAAAGATCAGATCCGGGCACTTTCGCTTGGCCGTGATCGACGGCATCGCCGAGTGCACGCCGTACCCGCGGGCTTCGTAGCTTGCCGCCGCCACGACGCCGCGCTCGCGCGAGCCGCCGACCGCGACCGGTTTGCCGCGCAGCTCCGGGTTGTCGCGCTGTTCGACCGATGCGTAGAACGCATCCATGTCGATATGGATGATTTTGCGCGTCCCCGCCGTCTCGATCGCAAATCCCGGCGCGGATCCTGGCGCGCGCTCGGCGGATCCTGGCGCGTGCTCGGCGGATCCTGGCGCGTGCTCGTCGGCCCCCATTGCCACCTCTCCAGAACCCGGGTCGGGGAAGTGTGTCGAACGGGACGAACGCGCCACCGGCTATGCTTGCGCGGCGCGTAGCCACTCCGCTGGGATCGGCTGCGCGCGCTGGTCGGCAACCAGCTTTCTGCGCCTGGCCTGCTCCTCCGGGCTGATCGAGGCCGGGTCTTCGCGGAATTCCGGCCCCATCGCCATCGCCTTCTTGACCGCCGGCCGCGCGCCGATTTCTTCCAGCCAGCGCTTCGCATTCGGGAATGCGTCGATGTCGATCTTTCGCGTCGCCCAGCTCGATGCCCACGGATAGCAGATCATGTCGGCGATCGTGTACTGGCCGGCGGCGAGATAGCGCTTGTTGAACAAACCGAGGTTCATGACCCCGTAGATGCGATGGGTTTCATTGTCAAAGCGGTGAATGGCGTAGGAAAGATCACCGTTGTTTCCAGCATCGAGCGCGCGCCGGAAATGGCCCTGCTCGCCGAGCTTGGGACCCTGATTGGCGAGCTGCCAGCTGACCCACTGGGCGACGTCGTATCTGCCGCGCGGATCCGAGGGGCTGAAGCGTCCCGTCTTCTCGGCCAGATACGTCATGATCGCGCCGGATTCGAAGATCGACAGCGGTGCGCCGCCACCCATCGGCTCGTCGTCGACGATCGCCGGCATCCGCCCGTTGGGGGAAAGCTTCAGAAACTCGGGAGTGAGCTGGTCGCCGCGGCCGATGTTGATCGGTTTGATCGTATAGGGCAGCCCCAATTCCTCGAGCAGAATGACGACCTTCTTGCCGTTACCGGTCGGCCAGAAATAGAGATCAATCATCAGGTTGTTCTCCTGTTCAAGAGGGCAACCGCGTTGACGCGGGCACCGCGGCGATGGCTCACCTCATTCTAAAGCGATCATTCAATCGTTGCGAGCACGCCGTCGGGCCGGAGGTCAAGGCCCGCCCGCCGCCCAACCCGGATCATTCATGAAGGGCCGGCGGGCGCGGGGTCACGGCGGAGATATGATCTCGGCTGATCGCCGCGACCATCTGCGGGGCGTTCGCGGTTCTGTTCTGAAATGGCGGAGAGGGAGGGATTCGAACCCTCGGTCCCCCGCGAGGAGGACAACGGTTTTCGAGACCGCCCCGTTCGACCGCTCCGGCACCTCTCCGCGCTCCGGCATCTCCCGCCGGCACCTCATCGCGCCCCGGCATCTCTCCGCTTGAGCGAGTGCCGCGGGCTTAGCACAGGGGAGCTCGGACCGACAAGAGACTGGAGCATCGCCCGCCTCGCGCCGCGCCGGGGGCTCTGCCGGACCTCGAAGCGGCAGTGGCAAGCGGCCTCGGGTATCATGACGGAATACGGCAAGCGCTTGCATTTGCGCGCCGGCCGCGCGAGGCTGTGAGCCAGCCGCTTTTTTATCGGGTGAGCAGGAGAGAATTGTGAACGATATCACACCGTCGCGCTACAAATGGGTGGGGACGCGGCCGATCCGTCCGGATGGTGTGCCGAAGGTCACCGGCCGGGCGATGTATGGTGCCGATCTGGCGATGGCTGGCGCACTCTACGGCAAGGTCATCCGCTCGCCGCACGCGCATGCCCGCATCCGCTCGATCGACGCCTCGAAGGCGCTGGCCCTGGTGGGTGTCCGGGCGGTTGTGACCGCGGCCGATTTCCCCGATCACAAATTCGAATATGTCGGGCCGGAGCGGGTCGCGCAGAATTTCTGGCACATCACCCGCAACATCATGGCGCGCGAAAAGGCGCTCTACGAAGGCCATCCGGTCGCGGCCGTCGCGGCCGCCAGCAAATCGCTCGCCGAAGAGGCGGCGGCGCTGATCGAGATCGATTACGAGGTGCTGCCGCACGTGATCGATGTGGACGAGGCGATGGCGCCCGACGCGCCGCTGTTGTTCGAAAACATGATCACCCGTGGTGTCGAGCCGGCGCCGACCAAGCCGTCGAATGTTTCAAAGCGGATCGAATTCCAGATCGGCGATTTGGAGCGGGGTTTTGCCGAGGCCGATGTCGTCGTCGAAAAGGAGTTCAAGACCGCGGCCGTGCACCAGGCTTATATCGAGCCGCATGCCTGCGCGGCGCGCGTCGAGGCCGATGGTCAGGCCGAGATCTGGACCGCGACCCAGGGCCATTTCGGGGTGCGGGCGATGACCGCGAGGCTCCTCGGCATGCCGGTCGGCAATGTGCGGGTGACGCCATCCGAGATCGGTGGCGGGTTTGGCGGCAAGATCCCGGTCTATCTCGAACCGATCGCGGCCGCGTTGTCGAAGAAAGCGGGGCGCCCGGTCAAGGTCGTGATGAGCCGTGACGAGGTGTTCAAGGCCACCGGACCGACCTCGGGCGCCTCGATGTGGGTCAAGATCGGCGCCAAAAAGGACGGCACGATCACCGCCGCCGATGGGGTCTTCAAATTCCAGGCCGGGGCTTTCCCCGGCTCGCCGGTCATGAATGCATGCCTGTGCGCGTTTGCCCCCTATGACATCGCAAACGCTCGCACGGTCGGCTACGATGTCGTCAGCAACCGCCCGAAGGCGTCGGCCTATCGCGCGCCGGGCTCGCCGATCTCGGCCTTCGCGGTCGAAAGCGCACTCGACATCGTGGCCAAGAAGATCGGCATGGACCCGCTGAAATTGCGGCATAAAAATGCGGCGCGGCCGGGCACGACGATGCTCTACGGGCCAAAGATGGCCCATGGCGGCTATGTCGAGACGCTCGAAGCGCTGCTCAACCATCCGGCCTACCAGGCGCCGCTCGGACCGAACCAGGGGCGCGGTGTGGCCTCGGGCTACTGGTTCAACGGCGGCGGAGAATCGAGCGCCACGGTGCAGGTCAACGAGGACGGCACCGTTACGATCGCCACCGGCAGCGTCGATATCGGCGGTTCGCGCGCTTCGATGGCGCTGATGGCGGCCGAGACGCTCGGCATCGATTACGGCCAGGTGCGCTCGTTCGTCGCCGACACCGCCTCGGTCGGCTTCACCAATCCGACCGGCGGCTCGCGGGTGACGTTCGCCACCGGCACCGCAATCGTCGAGGCCAGCAGAAAGATCATCGACGATTTGCGCAAGCGCGCGGCGGTGATCTGGGACGTCGATGTCGATGGCGTCGTCTGGGAGGACGGCCATGCCAAGCCTGCGGGCTCCAATGTCGGCGATTTTGCCCCGCTGTCGCTAAAGGAGATCGCCGCCAAGAAGGCGCTGACCGGCGGCCCGATCACCGCTGCCGCCTCGGTCAATGCCGGCGGTCAGGCACCGGGCTTTTCGACCCAGTTCTGCGATGTCGAGGTCGATCCCGAGACCGGCAAGGTCACGATCCTGCGCTATGTCGCCGCCCAGGACGTGGGCAAGGCGATCCACCCCTCCTATGTCGAAGGGCAGATCCAAGGGGGCGTGGCGCAGGGTATCGGCTGGGCCCTCAACGAGGAGTACATCTACGACAAGCGCGGCCGGCTCGATAACGCCGGCTTTCTCGACTACCGGGTGCCGGTGGCTCCCGACATCCCGATGATCGAAGCGGTGCTGGTCGAGGTGCCGAACCCGGCGCATCCCTACGGGGCAAAGGGGGTCGGCGAAGTCAACATCTGTCCGCCAATGGCAGCGATCGCCAATGCGATCGACAATGCGATCGGCCGACGGCTGACCGAATTGCCGATGTCGCCGCCAAAAATCTGCGCCGCCCTCGACGCGGCTGCCGCGGATTAGGGCAGGCACATGCCCGAGACGACCGCGCGGGTGATGCTGTCGAGCGGGTTCAGCCGCCGCTATACTGGCGGCGCGCGCGAATTCGACATCGCGGCATCGAGCCTGCGCGGCGTCATCAAGGCGCTCGATCAGCTCTACCCCGGTCTCGCCGAGCATCTTGAACAGGAGACCACGGTCGCGATCGACGGCGAGCTCCACGAGATCGGCTATCTGCAGCCGCTGCGCCAGGGGAGCGAGGTTTTCTTCATCCCCAAGCTCGAAGGCGGCTGACAGCAGGCTCGCAATCCCGGCGTCGGGCAATCCCGATGCCGGGCAACGCGGCCGGCGCTCGTTGATGAGTTGCACGACCGGGGGTAGACCGGTGGCCGGGAGCCAAGGGGATGTGCGGCTCGGGCGCTCCATGCTAGCGTGCCCGCGGAACGAGACCGGCCAGCTCGAACGAGGAGACCCGCGATGAAGCTCTATTACGCCCCCGGTGCCTGTTCGATCGGCATCCATGTGCTGCTGGAGGAGATCGGCAAGCCGTATCAGGCGGAAATCGTCAATTTCCGCGATGGCGCGCAATACAAGCCGCCCTTTACCGGGATCAATCCGAAATCGAAGGTCCCCACCCTGGAGCGCGACGACGGCTCGATCCTGACCGAGTTTCCGGTCATCGCGTTTTGGCTCGGGATGCAAAACCCACAGGCCAATTTGATCCCCAAGGACGGCGAAACAATGATCCGGGCGACCGAGGTCATGGAATACGCGGTCGGCACGATCCACGCGCAGGGTTTCACCCGGCTGTTCCGCACCGATCGCTTCGCACCCTCGGCCGCCGACCACGACAAGGTCAAGGCGCAGGGCCGCGAAGCCATCGACAAGGGCTTTGCCGTGGTCGACAAGGCGCTCGAAGGCAGGAACTATCTCGGTGGCAACGATCTTTCGATCGCTGACGCGGCGCTGTTCTATGTTGAATATTGGGGTGCGAAGCGGGTCGGGCTGCCGCTGCCGAAAAATTGTGCCGCGCATTTTGAACGCATGATGGCGCGCCCGGCGGTGCAGCGCGCGTTGCAGGCCGAGGGAATGAACTGAGCGAGTTTGATCGGACGGCAGCCCTCGTCGATCCGACCGCGCTTAACGGGCGAGGGGTGGTGCTCGCAGCGTCGTTCCACTAACAGCGTCGTGCCACAAGGCCAACCATCGTGCCACAAGGCCAACCGTCGTTCCACAAGGAGTGACACACAATGGAACAAACGACACCGGTACCGCCGAATTGTCTTTCCGGCATCAAGGTTTTGGACCTGACCCAGTTCGAGGCCGGGACCACCTGCACCGAGGCGCTCGCCTGGATGGGGGCCGACGTCGTCAAGATCGAAAACCCCGATGGCGGCGAGGCCGGCCGCCGCGGTGTCGCCGACCCCTACTACTTCATGATCTACAACGCCAACAAGCGCTCGGTCACGGTCGATCTCAAATCCGAGCGCGGCCTCGCCCTCGTCAAGGAGATGGCCAAGAAGGCCGATGTCTTTACCGAGAATTTTGGCCCGGGCACAATCGAGAAGCTGGGTCTCGGCTATGATGTGGTCAGCGCGCTCAACCCGCGCATCATCTATGCCCAGGTCAAGGGCTTCGGCGAGGGCAGCCCCTATGAAAAGGGCCTGTGCTTCGACCCGATCGCGCAGGCGGTCGGCGGGGCGATGAGCATCACCGGCGAGCGCGACCGACCGCCGCAAAAACCGGGGCCGACGATCGGCGACACCGGCACCGGCATGCTGCTGGCGTTCAGCATCCTTGCCGCACTCTACCAGCGCAACACGACCGGCAAGGGCCGGCAATTGCAGGCGGCGATGCAGGACTCGGTCATGCATTACAGCCGGGGCATGTTCATTCGCCAGGCGCAGACAAAGACAGCCGCGCAGCGCCAGCCTGGGAGCGGCAACAATATCCCCTCAGGCATTTTCCCGTGCAAGCCGGGCGGCCCCAACGATTACGTCTACATGCTGACGAGCCGCGCCAATCCGCAGCATTGGCCGCGGCTCTTGAAGCTGATCGGGCGCGAGGACCTGATCGGCGATCCGCGCTATGACACACCCGCGGCGCGGCTCGAACGCGAGGCTGAGGTCAACGGGATGGTCTCCGAGTGGACGCGCCAACGCACCAAGGAAGAAGCGACGGCGCTGATCTCGGGCGCCGGCGTGCCGGCAGGCGCGGTGTTCGATTCGATGGAGCTGACGAACGAAAAAAGCTTCTGGGATCGCGGCATCCTGCAGACGATGCGTCACGGCGACTGGCAGATGCCGATGACCACCTGGCCGGTGCGGTTTGACGGCGCCCCGGCGCCGCTCAAGCCCGCACCCTTGCTCGGCGAGCACACCGCTGAAGCCTTGGGCGAGTGGCTCGGGCTCAGCCCGGCGGAGGTCGAGAAATTGCACGCCGACGGCATCGTCTGAACGGCACGCCGACGGGTGTCATCTGACCAGCACGCCGACGGTGTGATCTGACAAGAAGGTGGGCGCGGCACTCCAGCAGCGTGGTGGCCAGCGCCGCGCCCATGGCACCGATTATGGTTCGGGCGTCTCCTGGCCATCGCTGGTGCCGCGGATCGGCGCCGAGCGTTTCATCAAAGCCCGCGAGCGCTCGCCGCGACGCTATCCCTCTTCCTCCTGCAGGGAGAGCAGGGTGGCGTTGCCGCCGGCGGCGGTGGTGTCGGTGGCGAGCGTGCGCTCGGTCGCGAAGCGGTGGAGATAGCGCGGGCCGCCGGCCTTTGGGCCGGTGCCGGAAAGGCGCTCGCCGCCAAACGGCTGCACGCCGACGACGGCGCCGATCATGTTGCGGTTGACATAGCTGTTGCCGATGCGCAGCCGGTCGAGAATGTAGCGGATGTTCTCGTCGATCCGGCTGTGGACACCGAGGGTCAGGCCATAGCCGGTCGCGTCGATCTCGGCCAGTACCTGGTCGAGGCGGTCGGCCTGCCAGCGCACGACATGCAGGACGGGGCCGAACACCTCGCGGTCGAGCCGCCGCGCGCTGTCGATCTCAAAGGCGCGGGGCGCGAAAAACGTGCCGTGCTCGTGCTCCGGCGGCACGCTGCACTGGTGGATCAGCCGCCCCTCACGCATCATACGGGCGGCATGTGTTTCGAGCATGTCGCGCGCGGCCGCGTCGATGACCGGGCCGATATCGGTCGCGAGCAGGGCCGGGTCGCCGATCGCGAGCTCGGCCATCGCTCCCGCCAGCATTGCCAGGAGCCGGTCGGCGATATCGGCCTGCACATAAAGCAAGCGCAGTGAGGAGCAGCGCTGTCCGGCGCTTTCGAACGCCGAAATCAGCACATCGGCGATGACCTGCTCGGCCAGCGCTGAGGAATCGACAATCATCGCGTTCTGGCCGCCGGTCTCGGCAATCAAGGGCACGATCGGGCCGGGGCGTGCGGCGAGGGACAGGTTGATCTGGCGCGCGGTTTCGGTAGAGCCGGTAAAGGCGACACCTGCGACCCGCGGATCGGCGACAAGACGCGCGCCAACCAGCTCGCCGGTTCCCGGCAGCAGGTGCAGCACATCGCCCGGGATGCCGGCTGCATGCAGCAGGCGGATTGCGGCGGCCGCGGCAAGCGAGGTCTGCTCGGCCGGCTTGGCGATGACGGTGTTGCCCACGGCCAGCGCCGCCGCGATCTGGCCGGTAAAGATCGCCAGCGGGAAATTCCACGGCGAGATGCAGGCGAAGACCCCGCGCCCGTGCAAGACCAGCTGGTTGCGCTCGCCGGTCGGGCCGGGCAGCCGCTCTGGTGCAGCAAAGTCGGCGCGGGCGCGCATCGCGTAATAACGCAGGTAATCGACCGCTTCCCGCACTTCTGCAAGCGCGGCCGGGATCGTGCGCCCGCCCTCGCGGATGATCGGCGCGATCAGCGGGGCGCGATGCTGTTCATAGAGGTCGGCGGCATGTTCGAGGATTGTGGCGCGTTCGGCCGCCGGCCGGTGCTCCCACGCGGCAAAGCTCGCGGCTGCCGCGGCGAGCGCGCGGTCCACTTCACCGGCGCCGGCCATGGCGACGGTGCCGATCGGGGAGCGGCGATCGGCCGGGTTGAACACCGCTTGGCCGTCGCCCGGCTGCTCGATCCCGCCGATGATCGGCGCGGCGTGCCAGGGCTCGCTGCAAGCCCGTTCGAGCTCGCCGCGCAATGCTGTAAGCGTCGGCAGATCGTCGAGGTCGAGCCCGCGCGAGTTGCGCCGCGCCGGCATATAGAGGTCGGCCGGCAGCGGGATGCGCGGGTGCGGCTTGTGCTCGGTCCGGGCGAGGCGTGCGACCGGATCGGCGACCAGCGCGTCGATCGGCTGGCGGTCGTCGACGAGGCGGTTGACGAACGAGGTGTTGGCGCCGTTTTCGAGCAACCGCCGCACCAGATAGGCCAACAGCTCCTCGTGGCTTCCGACCGGAGCATAGACGCGGCACGGCAGGTCGAGCTTGTCGGGGCCGACGAGTTCCGCGTAAAGCGCCTCCCCCATGCCGTGCAGGCGCTGGAACTCCCAGTCCCGCGAGGCGCCGGCGAGCTCGATGACGGCCGCGACGGTGTGCGCATTGTGGGTCGCGAATTGCGGGTAGAACGCGCTGCCGGCGCCGAAGAGACGGCGGGCGCAGGCGAGATAGGACACGTCGGTGGCGAACTTGCGGGTATAGACCGGGTAGCCGGAGAGCCCGCGCTCCTGGCTGCGCTTGATCTCGCTGTCCCAATAGGCACCCTTGACGAGGCGCACCATCAGCCGCCGCCGGCTGCGCCGAGCAAGATCGGCGAGCCAGTCGATGACCGGCAAAGCCCGCTTCTGATAGGCCTGCACGGCGAGACCGAGGCCGTCCCATGCGGCGATCTCCGGGGCGAGCGCCAAGGCTTCGAACAGATCGAGCGACAGATCGAGGCGATCGGCCTCCTCGGCGTCGATGGTCAAGCCGATACCGGCCGAGCGGGCCTCCGCGGCCAGCGCCAGCAGCAACGGGGTCATCTCGGCGAGAACCCGCTCGCGCTGTGCCGTCTCATAGCGCGGATGCAGCGCCGACAATTTGACCGAGATGCCCGGCGCTTCGACCACCCCCCGGCCCGCCGCGACCTGGCCGATCACGGCGATCGCTGCGCGATAAGCGTCGAAATAGCGCCCGGCGTCGGCCCCGGTCACGGCCGCCTCGCCGAGCATGTCATAGGAATGCCGCCAGCCCTGCTGCTCGGCCGGTCGGGCGCGATCGAGCGCCTCGGCGATGGTGCGCCCCATGACGAATTGCCGGGCGAGGATGCGCATCGCCGCGGTCACTGCCTGGCGCACCACCGGCTCGCTCGATCGAGCGACAAAGCGGTGCCATGCGGCCGGCAGATCGCGCACCTCGCGCGGCGAATGCAGGAGCCGCCCGGTCAGCATCAGCGCCCAGGTCGAGGCATTGACAAAGACCGAAGCCGAATGCCCGAGATGCTGGGCCCAGTCACCCTCGCCGAGCTTGTCGCGGATCAGCCGGTCAACAGTCTCGGCGTCGGGAATCCGCAGCAGCGCTTCGGCGAGGCACAAGAGCGCCACCCCTTCCTGCGAGGACAGCGCGTATTCGTGCAAAAACGCGTCGAGACCGCCGCCGCCGAGCCGCCCGCGACGGACAGCAGCGACGAGACCGCGCGCTCGCTCGGCGATCCTTTCGCGCGCCCACGCCGGAAATTCGGCGGCGGCCAGAATATGCGCCACCGCCTCGGTCTCGTCGCTGCGGGTGCTGTCACGGATCGCGGCGCGCAATGGCGGAGCCGGCGGCAGCGGGCGGGCAAAGACGATGTCCATAACGGGTCTCCTCGATCCCGCAGCAGCATGACCGGTGTTTCGGAAACAACCAATTTCCGGCCGGCGTCATTGCCGTCGAGATCGGCGTCATCGCCGTCGAGATCCGGCGGCACCGCCGTCCAAATGTGGTGCGCCGGCACCTCGCTGGGCAGACCCGCTACCGCCGCGCAAAACGCGGATCAGGTTTCGAAACGCAGGATCCCGCATCGCGGCATAGTGCTCCCCGGCTGATCCTCGTCCGCACCGCGAGCCTTGCGGATCGATCAGCAAAACCGCATACATGGCCGGCCGCGGGGCGAGCGCACCGGGCGGGGACCGCGGTGTCGGGATATTGCGGGGGAGAGGATGAGAGCGACGCTTCGACAGACCATCTGGTTGCCGCTCGTGCTCGCGGCACTGGCGTGCCCGACCAGCGTGCGCGCCCAGACGAGCCCGTCGACGGCGACCGGTGCCACCCCCATCGCGGCCGATGCCCCGGCGGCGCATGCCAGCACCCCACGCTATCTGATCTATTTCGACGAGTTCAGCGCCTATCTGTCGCCGCGGGCGAAAACCATCATCGCGAGCGTGGCCAAGCGGGCCAAGGCGACCGACGCCAGATCGATCACCGTCCAGGCGCGGGCCAGCGCCACCGGCACGGTCGAGACCAACAAATACCTTGCTATGACCCGCGCCTCGATCGTCGCCGACGAGCTCAAAGCCGACGGTATCGCGCCCTCGATGATCGAGCAGCAGCCGATCGGGCAGACCGGGTCGAACGACCCCACGGTTTACAACCGCCGCGTCGATATCATCATCAACCGCTGAGAACGACCGAAAGAGCCGGGGCGGGTTTCCGGCCGGAGGGACGGGTTCGGCGGTCGGGCCCGGGTTGCGCTCAGGCCCGGGTTGCGCTCAGGCCCGGGTTGCGCTCAGGCCCGGGTTGCGCTCAGGCCCGGGTTGCGCTCAGGCCCGCCGCGCCAAGCTCGGCCTGACTGGCGCCGGGGTGGCCGGCGGCGATCTGGTCGCGGCCGCCGGCGCGGCAGTGCGGGCGATCTTGACCAGAGCCTGGAGCAGGCGGGCGACCCCCGAGAGGCGCTCTTTCGCATCGTCCCAGCGCCGCAGATAGACGATCTTCTGATCGGGCCGGATCTTCAAAGTCCCCGAGTTGCGCTGGATCAGATCGACGAGGCCGGCAGGATTGGCAAAGCGGTTGCCGCGCAGCGTGACAACCGCCCCCTTGGGCCCGGCCTCGACACGCTCGACCCCGGCCTCGCGGCACCACCCTTTGATCGCGATGATCTGCAGCAGGTTCTCGACCTCGGACGGCAATGGTCCGAAGCGGTCGATCAGTTCGGCGGCAAAGGCGTCGATCTCGCGCCGGTCGCTCAGCCCCGCGATGCGCCGGTAGAGCCCGAGCCGCACGCCCAAATCGGCAACATAGCCCTCCGGGATCAGGACCGGCGTGCCGATCGTGATCTGCGGACTCCATTCCTCAGCCACCGGTGCGTCGCCGTCCCGGCTGCGCGCCGCCGCCACCGCTTCTTCCAGCATGTGCTGATAGAGCTCGATGCCGACTTCGCGGATATGGCCCGATTGCTCGTCGCCCAAGAGATTGCCGGCGCCGCGGATATCGAGATCGTGGCTCGCCAGCTGGAAGCCGGCGCCGAGATTGTCGAGCGTCTGCATGACTTCGAGCCGGCGCTGCGCGGTCGCCGACAATTGCCGGCGCTCGGGCAGGGTCAGATAGGCATAGGCGCGCAGCTTGGCCCGGCCGATGCGGCCGCGCAGCTGATAAAGCTGCGCCAATCCGAACATGTCGGCGCGGTGCACGATCAGCGTGTTGGCCGACGGGATGTCGAGCCCCGATTCTATGATGTTGGTCGACAGCAAGAGATCGAAGGTACGCTCGTCGAACGCGGTCATCACCGCTTCGAGCTCGGCCGCCCCCATGCGGCCATGCGCGGTGGCACACTTGATCTCGGGCGCGATTTCGCGCAGCCGCTGGCTGACCTCGTCGAGATCGGCGATGCGTGGCACGACATAGAAGACCTGGCCGCCACGGTCGCGCTCGCGCAGGATCGCCTCGCGGATCGTGACCGGATCGTATGGCATGACAAAGGTGCGCACCGCCAGACGGTCGATCGGCGGCGAGGCGATCAGGCTCATCTCGCGCACGCCCGAGAGCGCCAGCTGCAGGGTCCGTGGGATCGGTGTCGCGGTCAGTGTCAGCACATGGACGTCGGCCTTGAGCTGCTTCAGCTTCTCCTTTTGCGAGACGCCGAAATGCTGCTCCTCGTCGATGATCAGGAGCCCGAGATGGGCGAAGCGGACATCCTTGGCCAACAGCGCGTGGGTTCCGATCACGATGTCGAGACGGCCCTCGGCGAGCTCCTTCTTGACCGCGCGCACCTCCTTTGCCGCCACCAGCCGCGACAATTGGCCGATGCGCAACGGCAGCCCGGCGAAGCGTTCGGTGAAATTGCGGAAATGCTGGCGCGCCAACAGTGTCGTCGGCACCACGACCGCGACCTGGTCGCCGGCCATCGCCGCGACAAAGGCGGCGCGCAACGCGATTTCGGTCTTGCCGAACCCGACATCGCCGCAGATCAGTCGGTCCATCGGCCGGCCGGAGGCGAGATCGGCGAGCGTGTCGGCGATCGCACTCAGCTGGTCGTCGGTTTCGGGATAGGCAAAGCGGGCGGCAAACTCTTCATAGATCCCTTCGGGCGGAGTCACCACCTCGCCCGGCCGCAGCTGCCGCTCGGCGGCAACCCGGATCAGCTCCCCGGCGATATCGCGGATGCGCTCCTTGACCCGTGCCTTGCGCGACTGCCAGGCGACACCGCCGAGCCGATCGAGCTGCGCCGCGTTGTCCTCGGAACCAAAGCGCGACAGCACCTCGATGTTCTCGACCGGGACGTAGAGCCGGTCGTCTCCGGCATAGAGGACGCGCAGGCAGTCGTGCGGCGCGCCGGCGACATCGATCGTCTCCAACGCCTCGTAGCGGCCGATGCCGTGGTCGGCGTGCACGACCAGATCGCCCGGCGAAAGATTGGTCGCCTCGGTGATGAACTGGTCGAGATTGCGCCGCCGGCGCGGGGTGCGCACGAGGCGGTCGCCGAGAATGTCCTGCTCGCCGAGCATGACGAGCGTATTGGTGACAAAGCCCTGCTCGAGCGGCAGCACGGCAAGACCGACCGCATCGGCCGGCAGAGCCAAGAGCGCGTCGCCATCGGCGACCCGGCGCAGATCGGCAACACCGCGCTCGCGCAGCACACCGGCGAGCCGCTCGGCCGAACCTTCGCTGAACGCCGCGACCGCAGGGCGCTTGCCGGACTTGCGCTCGCCTTCGAGATAGTCGCGTACCGCTTCAAACAGCACGATCCGCGGATCGGCGCGCTCGGCGGCAAAATTGTGCACCGGCCGGGCGCCGGCATCGATCCGATCGGGGCCGGTGTCAGGTGCTGCGAACGGTGACAACTGCACCACCGGCCGGGCGGCCAGCGCCGCCTGCCATTCGCGTTCATCGAGATAGAGCTGGTCCGGCCGCACCGGGCGATAGACCGGGGCGCCGGCGCGGGCGGCGGTCGTCACATTGCGCCGCGCGCCGTAGAAGTCGGTGATCGCATCGAGCCGATGGCCGCGCACCTCGTCGGCCTGATGATCGAGCGACACCCACGCGCCCGGCAGGTAGTCGAACAGGGTCTCGAGCCGTTCGTAGTAGAGCGGCAGCCAATGCTCCATGCCGACATAGCGGCGCCCGGCGCTGACCCCCTCATAGAGCGGATCATCCGTTCCGGTAGCCCCGAATTCCTCGCGATAGCGCTGGCGGAAGCGGCGGACCGCGTCATCATCGAGCAAGACTTCGCTGACCGGCTGCAGCACCGCCTCGCTCGCGATGCCGGTCGAGCGCTGGGTCAGCGGATCAAAGCTGCGGATGCTCTCGATCGCATCGCCGAAGAAATCGAGACGCAGCGGCTGCACCGCCCCGGCGGGGTAGAGATCGACGATGCCGCCGCGGATTGCGAACTCGCCCGGCTCGCGCACCGTGTCGGTGCGCAGATAGCCATTGTTGCGGAAAAAGCTCTGCAGCCGGTCGAGCCCAATCCGCCCGCCCACGCGCAAGTTCAGCACCCGTCCGTCAAACAGGCGCCGCGGCGGCACCCGCTGCACCAGCGCGTTGACCGTGGTCAGGATGAAACGCGGGCTTTCGGCGGGAGCGCCGGCCAGCCGGGTCAGCGTGTCGATCCGCCGGCTGACGATTTCGCTATTCGGCGATACCCGGTCATAGGGCAGGCAGTCCCAGGCCGGAAAGGTCAGCACTTCGATACCGGGGTGAAAGAACCCGAGTGCCGCGGCAAAGCGCGCCATTCGGCCATCGTCGCGGCACACATGCAGCCACCGGCGCACGCCGCCGGCGGTGAAGAGCGTGCCGGTCGCGGCGGCGTCCCAAGCCTCGGGCGCGCCGTCGAGCACCACCCGCCGGGGCCGCGCCGCGAGCGAGCGGCCGAGTTCGCCCAGTGCCATCATCGGGTCCGCTCCGGCTGTCCGCAGTCCCGGTTGACGCAGCGGTCAACCCGGAGCGCGTGGTCGGCCGCGGGCTGGGCGCAGACCTCCGGCCGCGCTTGCCGCCGCTCCATCTTCGCTCCCGTGACGCCGTGCGGCGGCGAGGGAGCACACCACGCGAGCGCGAAACCCATCAGCCGGGCGGTGTCGAGCGGAAGGCGAGCAGCAAGCGCATGACATCGTGGTCGTGCCGTTGTGGTGGCGGCACCTGGCCGCTGACCCAGTCAAAGAGATCGGCGTCGGCGCATTCGAGCAGCGCCTCGTAGCGATCGAGCTGGTCCGGCCCAAAGCCGGCGAGATGCGCTTCGGCAAAGCGGCCGAGGATCAGGTCGCTCTCCCGCGTCCCACGGTGCCAGGACCGGAACAGCAGGCGTTTCTTGCGGATATCCGACGGGGGTGTCACTCGGGCACTCTTGGCGGTGTCGAGAGAGGGATATAGAGATCCCCGGTCCCGGTGTCAGCCCGAACCTGTCGCGCCCGAACCTGCCAACCCGCCATGCGTCCGTCGCTCCTCGACCCCTTGTTCGCCCCGGTGACGATCCTCCCGGGGATCGGGCCGCAGCTCGGCCGGCTGTTCGAACGGCTTGCCGGCCCGCTCGTCGTCGATCTGTTGTGGCACCTGCCAAGCGGCATAATCGACCGGCGAGCCTCGCCGCCGATCGGCGCATTGGTGCCGGACGAGATCGTCACGCTGCGGGTCCGGGTCGAAGGCCACGAGCCGGGATCGATGAGGCGGCCGTATCGGATCGTCTGCAGCGACGGCACCGGGACGCTGGTGCTCGTCTATTTCAATGTCAAAAGCGACTATCTGACGCGGCTCCTGCCGATCGGCGCCGAGCGGCTGGTCAGCGGGAAGATCGAGTTTTACGGCGGCGTGGCGCAAATGCCGCATCCCGACCTGGTGCTGCGTCCCGAGGAGGAGGATCGGCTGAAGCCGATCGAGCCGGTCTATCCGCTGACCTCGGGGCTGCTGCTGCGTCCGGTGCAGCGCAGTCTCGCGGTGGCCTTGGAGCGCCTGCCGGATCTGCCGGAATGGATCGACGCAAGCCTGTTGCGGCAACGCGGCTGGCCCGGCTGGGCCGCGGCATTGCGCCGGACCCACGCGCCTGGTGGACCGGCCGACCTCTTGCCGACCGATCCGGCGCGCGAACGGCTCGCCTATGACGAGGTGCTGGCGAGCCAGCTCGCAGTGGCGCTGGTGCGCGCCCGTCGGCGGCGCCGCGCCGGTCGTGCGACCGTCGGCACCAGAATGTTGGCCGGCAAGGTCATGACCGGTCTCGGGTTTGCCCTGACCGCGGCGCAGCGCCTGGCAATCGCCGAGATCAGCGGCGACATGGCGCAGCCGCGGCGCATGATGCGCCTGCTGCATGGCGATGTCGGCAGCGGCAAGACTGTTGTCGCGCTGATGGCGATATTGCAGGCGGTCGAAAGCGGTGCGCAGGCGGCGCTGATGGCGCCGACCGAGATCCTGGCGCGCCAGCACCGCGAGACGCTGGCCCGGGTGACCCGTCCGGCCACGGTGGAGATCGCGCTGCTGACCGGCCGGGAGAAGGGCCGCACCCGCGATGCTGCCCTCGCCGGCCTCGCTTCGGGTCTGACGTCGATCGTCGTCGGCACTCACGCGCTGTTGCAACCGGACATCGTCTTTCGCGATCTCGCTCTCGTCGTGATCGACGAGCAGCATCGCTTTGGCGTCGAGCAGCGCCTGGCGCTCGCCGCAAAAGGCCGCGCCGCCGACACGCTGCTCTTGAGCGCCACACCGATCCCGCGCACGCTGATGATGACCGCCTATGGTGATCTCGAAGTCTCTCGCCTCGGCGAAAAGCCACCCGGGCGGCAGCCGGTCGATACCCGGACCGTGGCGCTCGAACGCCTCGACGAGGTCGTGGCGGCGGTCGGGCGCGCCTTGGCGCAGGGGGCCAAGGCCTATTGGATCTGCCCGCTGGTCGAGCAATCCGAGGATGCCGATCTCGCCGCGGCACGCTCGCGGTTCACCGCGCTCGACGCGCTGCTGCCCGGTCGCGTGGGGCTGGTTCACGGCCGGATGAGGAGTGCCGAGAAGGACCGGGCCATGGCCCACTTTGCCGATGGACCGCTCGACCTGATGGTGGCGACCACGGTGATCGAGGTCGGGGTCGATGTCCCGGCGGCGACGGTCATGGTCGTCGAGCATGCCGAGCGGTTTGGTCTCGCCCAGCTGCACCAGCTGCGCGGCCGGGTCGGGCGCGGCGCGGGCGCGTCGACCTGTCTGCTGTTGTACCAGTCGCCGCTTGGCGAGGTCGCCCGGCAGCGTCTGCGCACGCTGCGCGAAACCGATGACGGCTTCCGCATCGCCGAGGAGGATCTGCGGCTGCGCGGCGCGGGCGAGGTGCTCGGCACGCGGCAAAGCGGGTTGCGGACACTGCGCCTCGCCGATCT
This sequence comes from Allostellaceae bacterium, assembly GCA_050729795.1. Classification (GTDB taxonomy): domain Bacteria; phylum Pseudomonadota; class Alphaproteobacteria; order ATCC43930; family CGMCC-115725; genus AP-15. Next base: position 39,853 of record JBOHME010000023.1, read on the forward strand.
TGCCGCCCATGCCGGGCTGATTGCGGTCGCCGATGACGACGCCCGCCTCGTCCTCGATCGCGACCCCGGTCTCGATACCCCGCGCGGCCAGGCGCTGCGCACCCTCCTCTACCTCTTCCGCCGCGACGAAGCCGTGCAATACCTCCGCGCTGGCTAGGCTCGCCGCCCGGCCGATCGTTTCACCCCGGCCGCCTCACAATGCGTCGGCGATCGCGTTATGATAGCGCCGCAACGCGGCCAGATGGTCGGCCATAGTGTGGCCGGGAATGCGCTGGTGGTGGCGGCGGTTGAAGGTCGTCGTCAGGCACAGGTGCGAGACCCCGGCGGTCTTCCAAAAACGGGTGTCGCGCGCCCAATCGGCTTCGCTGCCGCTGCCCATCGACACCCAGACCTCGATCCCGACCGCTTTCGGGTCGCGGCCGGCGCTCTCGGTCATGCGGCGCAGCCGGTCGAAGATCTCGGTCGCGGTCCGGTCCGCCGGATAGGCGTTGGGCATCCAGCCATCGCCCCATTTGGCGATCCGTTCGAGGGTGCGGTCGTGGTGGCCGCCGAACCAGACCGGCACCTTGCCCGAAGCCGGCCGCGGGTTGTTGCCGGCATCCTCGATCGTGTGCCAGCGGCCCTTGAAGCTGACATGCGGCTCGGCCCACAATTGCTGCATGACCGTGACCTGCTCCTCGGAGCGGCGGCCGCGATTGTGGAAATTCTCGTTGAGACCGGTGAACTCGACCTCGTTCCAGCCGACCCCGATGCCGAGCCGGAACCGGCCGCCCGACAGCACGTCGAGCGAGGCCGCCTGCTTGGCGACCAGCACCGTCTGACGCTGCGGCAGGATCAGGACACCCGTTGCAAAGCCGAGCCGCGTCGTGCAGCCGGCAAGATACCCGAACAGCACGAAGGGGTCGTGAAACAGATCATTGTTGTCGTTGCGGTCCCAGCCCGGCCGGCTCGCGGCATTTACCCCCAGAACATGGTCTGGCGCCTCGACAAAATCATAGCCGAGCGCTTCGGCCGCCTGCGCGTATTCGCGCACCACCGACGGCGCGCCGCCGATATCGCCCAATGGCAGCAGTGTCCCCAATTGCATCGCCGTGGTCTCCGCTGATCTCGCCGCCGCGAGGGTATATCAGGCGCCGCGATGTCGGTATTGGTGAAAGCCGGCTTCGCGGCAAAAGACCCGGCACCGACGCGCCGATGGCCCCCTCCACCGCAATTTCGCCCGGTCACGATGGCCAACCGTCACGATCGCCTGCCGGTCGGGGCTTGAGGACGTGCTTGCCAGCGGCAGCCGCCGAACCCGATCAGAGCCGAAGCGAAGAGAGCCAGGCTCGAAGGCTCGGGCACTCCGCTGAGGCCGGCCTGGGTGAACGGCGTATCGGTTACCGTCAGGGATGGCGTGGCGTATCCGAGCGCGAAGGTGCCGGCCGGCAAGGAGCTGAAATCGATGTTGATGAGGTCGAGACCGGCAAACGGAACCGCGGTGGTCAGCTCGATCTGATAGAGGGAAAAGTTGGCGATTGGGTTGGTCATCGGGTTGTAGGCTGCCGGAAGCAGCGCGTAATCCGCGTTTTGCATCTGAGTGAAGCCGACGATGTCGCCATCGAGAAGGCCGAGAGTGCCGTACACCTCGCCATGGGTCATCGGCGTTTCGGCGCCGAGGCTGCCGACGGTAATCGGGGTGGACGAGGCGTTGCTGGCGGGCACGTGAAGCTGCGCGCTCACGACCGGGTTTGTGGTCAGCGCATTTGCCGGATTGTTCGGCACGGCAAGGATCAGCATCACCGCGCTGGTCGCGACAGGGCCGGTGGACGACTGAAAGAAATCCAGCGAGTTGGCGCCGATCGCGTTGACCGAGCCATCAAAGATCGGACAGCTCCCCTCGGCGCAGGAGGTTCCGAACCCTGGGCCGACCAAGATCGATGCCGATGCCGGGGTGGCGCCCAGCGCCATCGCCAGGAGCAACAAGGCGGTGTTGGTGATCTTCGTCATCACGGTCCCCCCTCTCCACTGTGGTGATCTGATCCACGGGCGTGATCTGATCCACGGGCGCTTTTCACCCGGTGATTGGCAGGTGGCGTCGCGCGGTCAGGCGGCCATGGCCCGGGCGCGGCCGACCACGGCGGTCATCGGGTCGCTGACATCCTCGACCCATTCGGCGAGCTGATGGGTCGCGATATCGGCGAAACCCGCGCTGCGCAGGTAGTGCTCGACCAGCCGTGCGTGACCGGCATCATCGAGCGCGCGCCACACGGCCACCGCCTTGGTCCAGAAGCAGCGGTTCGAGAACCCGATGATCACCGGTGCATCGGCGCGCAGCACCCGCGCCAACTCCTGCAGCACCGTGACCGGGCGCTGCAGATACTGGATCGAGACGCAGATCATCGCCGCATCGAGGCTGCGGTCGGCGAGCGGCAGGACCGGGTCGTGGTTCAGGTTCTGCTCAAACCAGCGGTCGAAGCGCGGGTTGGCGGCGAGCTCTTCGGCGTTCATGCCGTGGCCGATCACCTCGCGATAGGCAATTTCCGGCGGCAGGTGGCTGACCCAGCTCGACATCAGATCGAGCAGCGCGCCACCTTCCGGCAGCACGCGGCGATAGCAGCCGGTCAGCGCCGCGATGGCGCCGTCGTCGATATGGCAGACGAGCCGCGCCGGCTCGTAGAAGACCTCGTCATCCTCCTCGTCGATCCGGGCGAAGGCGCCGGGCGCCAACCCGAGCCGCTCTTGGTCGCTCGGTGGCACCGGCGGCGGGGTCACAGCCGGTCCTCACCGGTGATACCGGGCGGTCCGGTCCGGCGGACGGAGTTCGGCGCGATGCCGTGGTGGTTCATCGGACCTCCGAGAGTGGGGCTTGTGACATTAGCCCCTGCCGGCGGCGAACGCATCTGCGCGGCGCTGCGTGGCCGGGCGCGCCTCTATGAGTCCGCGGGTCGCGGGCTCTACCCGGCGGCGAAGTGGCGCGGCTTCGCCCGGCGGAATTCCCCTGTCGGCGCCGGTGTGGCAGCATGCCTGCTCGCCTTTGGCGTGTGCAGACGCGCTAAATTGGATATGCTTAACTGCGGCTGACGGCGCTTGCGCCGTGCACCCTTTACCGCAGCAAAAAGCCGCAGGGGAGGAAACGAGCATGACGCAAACCGGAGTTTCCGCCGGCCGCGCCTCGCCGGGGTTCCGCTGGATCCAGCTGATCCTCGGCATCGTGTGCATGGCCTCGGTGGCCAATCTGCAATATGGCTGGACGCTGTTCGTGTTGCCGATCCAGCACCATTTCGGGTGGAGCAAGGCGGAGATCCAGGTCGCGTTCACGATCTTCATCCTGTGCGAAACCTGGCTCGTTCCGTTCGAAGGCTACATCGTCGACCGGATCGGGCCGCGCTGGATGATCCTCGCCGGCGGGGTCGCCACCTTCCTCGCCTGGTTCATCAATTCGCAAGCCACCTCGCTGGGGATGTTGTATCTCGGCGGCGCGGTTGCCGGCTTTGCCGGCGGTGCGGTTTACGGCACCTGCGTCGGCAACGCGCTCAAATGGTTCCCCGACAAGCGCGGCCTGTGCGCGGGCTTGACCGCGGCAGGGTTCGGCGCCGGTGCGGCGATTACGATCGCGCCGATCCGGGCGATGATCGTATCGAGCGGCTATCAGCACACCTTTCTCGTTTTTGCGATCATTTACGGGGTGATCGTTGTCGTGGTGTCGAACTTCATCAGGGCTCCGCGCACCGAAGAGATGCCGCCATTGGAGAAGATCAAAACCTTGCAGGGTACCGAGGACGTGCCGCCGCAGCGTGCGGTGCGGTCGCCCATTTTCTGGATCATGTATCTGATGTTCTTTCTGGTCGCCGCTGGCGGGCTGATGTCGGCGGCGCAGCTGGCGCCGATCGCGCATGAGCGCGGCATCGCCAACGAACTGGTGACGATCTTTGGCATCACGACGCCGGCGATCGTCGCGGCGCTCACCTTTCACAGCATTACCAACGGCGTCGGCAGACCGCTCAACGGCTGGATCTCCGATCACATTGGCCGTGCCAACATGATGGGCATCGCCTTTGGGATCGAGGCGGTGTGCATCGCCGCGTTCGGCTTTCTCGGCACGACCGCGGTCTCGTTCATCGTCACCGATGCGCTGGTGTTTTTGTTTTGGGGCGACATCTTCAGCCTGTTCGCGGCCACCGTCGGCGACGCGTTCGGCCGCGAGTATGTGACCGTCAATTACGGCATCATGTACACGGCCAAAGGGGTCGCCTCGCTGCTGGTGCCGCTCGGCAACGTGCTGACCCATTTCACCGGGAGCTGGCACGCGGTCTACGCCGTGGGCTGCGGAATGAATGTGCTCGCGGCGTTGCTGGGCTTTTTCGTGCTGAAGCCGGTGATCAAGGCGCGGCTCAGAAGGGCCACCGAGCTCGCCGCCGTAGCGGCGCCAACGGGGTTCGCGCAGCGCGTCTGAGCCGGCCGCGCATTCTCTGAGACGGGCACGCC
>JBOHME010000024.1:0-43509 GCA_050729795.1 Allostellaceae bacterium
ACGCCAAGTCCAGGGTCCGGCGCGAGCGGCGGCCAAGGGTTTCGACGGTGGGCGACAGAGCGTCTCGCAATAGAAAAACGGGCTATGGATGTTGCCCAGAGATTCCTTCGGGAACAGGGTTGGACGGTGTGTGACAAATCACGCACCGAAAGCTACGATCTGCTGTGTACCCGAGGCAATCGGCATATTTTTGCTGAAGTGAAGGGTACTACAGCGGAAGGGGGGCAAGTCATCATCACTTATGGTGAGGTGGAGTTCACCAAGGCTAATCAGGAAAATATGCTTCTCGTGGTCGTTTCCGGTATCGAACTAACTCCCGCTGCTAATGGGGGCGTATCGGCTTGCGGTGGGAACGCAAGAGTTCATTGTCAATGGTCACCTCAGGAGTCGCAACTGAGGCCAATTTCTTACACCTGCACGTTGTAGCTTCCGGCCCCCCCCGGCGAGGTAAGACCAGGAGAATCTACATCGGCGTGCAAGATACAGCCTCTCACCGTAGATCGACGATTTCGACCCAGTTGGGCATCTTGCCCATCGGGTATTGGTGGGCGACCGACAACGTGCCCGATTGCGGGTCGATACGGTGGACCGTCATCGCGTTCGAATCGAGCCCGACCGCGAGCAGAAACCGGCCGCGATGGTCGATGTTGAAGCCGCGCGGGGTCTTCTCGGTCGGCCAGTGGCCGATCGGCGATAATGTACCCTTGTCGGGGTCGATGCGGTAGCCAGCCAAGGTGCTGGTCTTGCGCTCGCTGCCGTAGAGAAAGCGCCCGTCCGGGGTCACGTGCAGATCAGCGGCGGCGGGCTGCCCAGTAAAGCCGGGTGGCCGTGCATCGACGAATTGCAGCTCGCTCAGCGTGCCGTTCTCCGGGTTGATCGCATAGGTGCCGATCGTGTCGGTCGTCTCGGTGATCAGATAGAGAAAACGGCGGTTCGGATGCAGCGCCATGTGCCGCGGGCCGGCGCCGTGCTTGGTGTGGATTTCGCCCGGTCCGTTCGGGGTCAGGGTGCCGTTTGCGGCGTCGAATTTCCACTCCATGATCATGTCGGCGCCGAGGCTCGTCGCATAGCAATAGGTGTTGGTCTGATCGACCAGGATGCAGTGCGATTTTGGCCGGTTCGGCACGATCTGGGTCGGTTTGCCGATAACCCGCCCGGTGGCGTCGATCGGGTTGATCGCCAGCTCGTTGCCGGGATAGGAGGCGGCGAGCAGGTGGCGGCCGGTCCGATCGGTGATGATATAGGCCATGCTGGCCGGCAGCGGCGCATTCGCCAGATGGGTCAGCCGCCCGGTCTTGGGGTCGAGCGCAAAGCTCGCCGCGGTGAAGGGCTCGCTGCGCAGTGCCGCGTAAAAGAAACGATGATCGGGGCTGACCGCCATCGGCATGCTGGCCGGCGACGGCTTGTCGGTGCCGGGGATCGGCAGATCGACGATCGGGGTCAACCCGCCGCTGTCGCGGTTCATCGCGAAAATGCCGATCGAGGGATCGCCGGCATTGGAGACGTAGACGACCGTCTCGGGCAGTCCTTCGGCCATCGCTGTTCCTGCCTCGATCAAGGTTTTTGGCAGCACGATTCCCGCGAGCCCGAGGGCCAGCGTCGTTCGCCGCGTCGGTCGTATCGCCGCCATCCTGTCCTCCTCCCGAGCCGCCGCTTTGGCCTCAGGTTAGGGGCGGGGAGAGAGCAGCGCAATCGGCTGACGCGCGCTACTCTCGCTGCAATTGCCGGGCCTGCTGCGCCGCCGGGCGGTCATGGCATCGCTTGAGCCAGGCTTCCGCGTGCGGCACCGCGGAAAACCCGACCCGTGCCTGGCGCGCCCAGGCGAGGATGCTGGCGACGTTGAGATCGGCGACCGTGAAATCGGTGCCGAGCAGGTAGGGCGTTGCCGTGACCGCGCCATCGAGCACCTTGAGCGGTGCTGCCAGCGCCCGCTCGCCTGCGTCCGCCGCCGCGGCATCGCGCCGGTCCTCGGGGCCGATCCGATTGAGCAGCGCCGCCAGCGCCGGCCGCTCGATCTCGGTCATTCCCCAGAAGCTCCATTGCCAGACCCGCGCCTCGTCCTCGATCCGCTGCGGATAGAGGCGGCCTGCACCGTATTTCTTGGCTAAATAGAGATTGATCGCCATCGATTCCCACAATTGGAAGCCGTCTTCGTCGATCGACGGGATGTGGCCGTTCGGGTTGATCGCCAGATAGTCCGGGCGTCTTGTGCTGCCGTCGGCGAAATCGAGCTTGATGTGCTCGTAATCGAGGTCGAGCTCACCCGCCATCCAGAGGGTGCGGAAAGCTCGCGAACGCGCGACGCCATAGATTTTTAACGCCATCGATCGCCTCCTCGGTTGAACCTGGATCAGCAGCTGGCGCCGGGTGACGGCGCCGCCTTTATTGCAGCTGATGCGGCAATGCCGCGATCGCCCCGTCGATCAACGCCGCCCCGCGTTCCGCGTCGAGCTCGGTGGCGATGACCTGACGCGCGGCGGCGATCGCGATATCGACGGCGAGCGCGCGGATCTCGGCCAGCGCTCTCGCTTCTTCCTGGGCGATCCGCTCCTCGGCCAATTGTTGGCGACGTCGCAGCAGCTGGTCGAGATCGTGCGCCGATTGCGTGGCGATGCGTTGCGCCTCGGCGCGCGCATGGGCGATGATCGCCTCGGCTTCGGCTGCCGCTTCGCGCTTCTTTTGCTGGTACCCGGTCAAGGCCCGTTCCGCCTCCGCGCGCAGGTTGCTCGCTGCCGCGAGCTCATCGCGAATGCGCGTCGCCCGCGCATCGAGACCGCCGACGACCGCGCGCTTCACCGGTTTCCAGACGAGGACGATCAGGACGATGACCGCGACGAGGACCCAGAACTCGGGTTCCTTGAGGAGGTGCGTCACGGCGAGCAGATACGTCATGGCGCAGCCCTTTCGGCCAGCGCCCGATCGACCGCGGCGGATACGGCGGCCTCGTCGGTCTCGGTGTCGGTCAGCTTTTGCGCGACCGATCGAGCGACTTCGACGGCGATGCCGCGGATCTCGGAAAAAGCCCGCTCTTTGGCCGCGGCAATCTGCCGCTCGGCGGCAGCCGTCTGCTCGGCCAGCGCACCACGAAGCTGGTGCTGCCGGGCCGCCGCCTCGGCGGCGGCCTGTTCGACGCTCGCGCGGATCGCGTCGTGTGCCTGCGCCCGCGCCATCGCCAGGCTCGCCTCATAAGCGGCAAGAACGGCTTCGGCCTCGTTGCGGATCGCCGCGGCTCGGGCGAGATCGTTATCGAGCCGCTGCCGGCGCGCCGCGATCACCGCGCCCACTTGCGGCAGCGCGACGAACTGCATCAAGAGATAGAGGACGATAAACGTTACCGCGAGCCAGAACAGCTGCGGCACAAAGGTCGTGGCATCGAGCTGTGGCATGTCCGGCGCGTACGCTCGGGGGGCGTCGTTCGCGATGCTCAGAGCACGAACAGCAGCAGCAGCGAAACGATCAGGGCGTAGAACGCAACCGCCTCGGTCAATGCGAAACCGAGCATGCCGATGCCGAACACCTGGTCGCGAGCGGCAGGATTGCGGGCGATCGAGGTGACGAGCGCGCTGAACACGTTGCCGATGCCGACGCCGACACCGGCGAGCGCGATCGCCGCGAGACCAGCGCCGAGAAACTTGGCGGAGGCTGGGTCCATGGGTGCTGTCCTTTCCGAAGGATGGATGGGTCCGAAGGGTGGGTGGGTCCGAAGGGTGGATGGGTCCGAAGAATGGGGTGGATGCGATGGCCGGCTGCCCGCCGATCCGAGAGCTGCGCAGGTCAGTGGAGGTGAATCGAGTCGCTCAGATAGAGACAGGTCAGGATCGCGAAGACATAGGCCTGCAAGAGATTGATCACGACCTCGATCGCGAGCAGAAAGACATTGAACGAGATCGGCAGAATACCAAGGAAACCGAGCGCCACGGTGAACCCGGCAAACACCGCGAGCATCGTATGCCCGGCCAGCATGTTGGCGAAAAGCCGCAGGCTCAGGCTGACCGGACGCGTCAAGTAGGAGATGATCTCGATCGGTATCAACAGCGGCGCCATCACGATCGGCGCGCCCGGCGGAAAGAAAAAGGTGAGAAAGCGAACCCCGTGCAGGATGAAGCCGAGCAGCGTCACGAACAGAAAGACAAACAACGCCAGCGCGAACGTGACCACAATCTGGCCGGTAAAGACAAAGCTGTATGGAATGAGCCCGAGTAGATTGCCAAACAGGATGAAGATGAAGATCGAGAACACCAGCGGAAAATACGCCTGCCCCTCGGTACCGACATTTTCGCGCACCATGCTGGCGACAAACTCGTAGAGCAGCTCGGCGATCGATTGCAGCCGCCCGGGAACCAGCGAGCGGCGGGCTGTCGCGCCGACCAGCAGCAGTGTCGCCAGCACCACCGCGATCGTCATCATCAGCGCCGAGTTCGTATAGGAGATATCAAACCTGCCGACATGGATCGGGATCAGGCGCTCGATCGTAAACTGCTCGAGAGGTGAAGCTGCTGCCAATTTCGTCCCCGACCCGACGCTCCGTTCCGGCTCGATTGCCGCGTTCCGCCGGTTCCGCCTAATGCGGCCGGCGGCGATCTCCCTCGCGCGCCGCGGGCGGCGCGCTTCCGTATCCCACGCCCTTGGCGGCGCGAAACACGTTCAACATGCCCGCCGCCACCCCGAGAAAGAAGAATATGATCAACCCCCAAGGGTGCGTGTGAAAGACGCGATCAAACACCCAGCCGAGTGCCAAACCGACGATCAGCGCCGCTGCGAGCTCGGTCGCCATCCGCATTCCGAGGCCGAGGCCACCCGGCGGCGCCGCGCCTCGTCCGCTCGTTTGCTGAGGCGCTCGCTCGCGCTGTGCCCTGTCGATCTGTTCGCCTAGACGCGCCAGCGGATCCGGTGGCAGATCTTCGCTCATTCCGGGAAGTCCGGTCATTCAACTCCCGCTCAGGGCGTCTCGCTGCAAAATCGCGGCGCACCGTAATTGGGGCGCCGCAACGCTGTCAATACCGCTCCGACGCGCCAACAGTCGCGGTTCGCCTCGATCAGTTGTCGGGCCGGGTCAGCAGGTGGCCGCAGCCGGCCTTGGTCGCCCAATATTCCCAGGCGCGCCAAGTTTCGACCGAATAGGGGCCATAGCCTCGCTCGCGGGCCGCGACTTCGCCTGCGGAGAGATAGCGGATTTCGCCGCCGAGCTGTTTCGCCCGGATCAGCGCTCGCGCGTTGCGCGGCAGATAGACCGACAGCCGCACCACCTCAATAAGAGAGCGCGCTGCGGCGGCAAAACCGTGGCCGCGCATCAGCACCGCGCTGCTGGTGCCCAAAGATCGCGCCAGATCATTCCCCTGGTCCATGTTGGTAACGAGCAGATTGGTGTCGCCGAACTTGTCGGCGATGTCCCAGACCGGTGTCCCGGCGCCGATAAAGCTGCCCGAATGAATGACCGGGCGCAGCTTTGTCCCGGTCGCGATACCAAAGGGCAGGGTGTCCTCGGCGTGGGCATGGACGACCGCCATGACATCCGGGCGGGCGGCAAAGATTGCGGCATGGATGAAGCGTTCGAGATAAAGGGTGCGGGTCTCCTCGCCCACCGGCCGACCCTCGAGGTCGAGCTCGACAATATCGCCGGGGCCGATCAGTTCCGGCGCCAGCGAGCGGGCGATCAGAAAACGGCCGGGATTGTCGGGGTGACGGACGCTGACATGACCGTAGGCATCGACCACTTCCTCCTTTGCGAGGATTCGGTTGGCGATCACCAGGTCTTGGATCAGCGCGTCGAAATTGGCCATTGCCTGCTCCACTCGCATTCCAATTCGACTATACTCGAAGACGCGCGCCACCCGACATGCCCGCGCGACACCAGTGTGCGGCCCCGCGTGGCGCCCGTCCAGAGGCGAACCAATGCACGACCCGACCCTTCGCGACCCCAGCGGGATCAGGCACCGGCTCGCCGACGCCATCCACGCTCATTGGAAGCTCTTCCTCGCGGAGGGCATCGTCATGATCGTGCTCGGTTTCTTGGCGATCGCGGTGCCCGAAATCGCCAGCCTGGCGATCACGATCTTTATCGGCTGGCTGTTTTTTGTCGGCGGCATCTTTCGCACCGCCTCGGTGCTGCAGCATCGCGGCATGCCGGGGTTCGGCTGGTCGCTGTTGACCGCGGTGCTGGCGATCGCCCTCGGCCTCGTGCTGATACTGCGCCCAATCTCCGGCGTGCTGACCCTGACGATCTGTCTGATCGCATTTTTCATCATCGAGGGGATCGCTGCGATCCTGTTGGCGATCGAGCACCGCCGGCACCTGCCGAGCTGGGGTTGGGTGTTGTTCAGCGGCCTCGTCGATTTGTTTCTCGCCTATCTGATCTGGGACGGCTGGCCGAGCTCGGCCGCCTGGGCGATCGGCCTCCTCGTCGGCATCAACATGGTGTTTGTCGGCTTGTCCCTGGTCATGACCGCGCTCGCCGCGCGGGTGATGCCGCCGCAAACCCGGTAATCAGCCGGGTAGCCCGCGACGCAGCCGGCGATCGAGGACGGCAAACAGCATGTCGGTCAGGATCGCAAACAGCGCGACCAGAACCGCGCCTTCGATGACGAATGGCAGCTTGTCGGCGACCAGGCCGTCAAACATCGGCGTGCCGAGGGTCAAGGCGCCGACCGTCGAGCCGATTGTCGCGGTGCCGATCGCGATCGCGACCGAAATCCTGATCCCGGCCAGGATCACCGGGCCGGCCAGCGGCAATTCGACCGCGTAGAGCCGCTGCCATGGCGAAAAACCCATACCGTCGGCCGCATCGCGCACCGCCGGCGACACCCCTTCGAGACCAGCGACCGCATTGTCGATGATCGGCAGCAGACCGTATATGAAAAGGGCGACAATGGTCGGGCGTGCGCCAAAACCGATCAGCGGCACCGCGATCGCCAGCACCGCGACCGGTGGAAAGGTCTGACCGACGGCGGCGACAAGCTCGACGAGAGTGCGGAAATCGCGCCCGGCTGGACGCGTGACAAATACCGCGAGCGACACGCCGAGCAGCGATGCGGCAAGGCTCGCGATCGCGACGAGCTGCAGATGGTCGAGGAACAGCTCGACAAAGCTGGCACGGTCGTAGATCACCGGGGTGATGCCCGGAAACGCCCAACGCAATGCCGGGCGCAGCGCCTCCATGCGCAGCAGCAGGGCTGCGAACAGCAGCCCGACCCACAGGATCGGACTGGTCAAGAACCGCGCGCTGTGGCTCGTCCGCGAGCGGGGACCGGCCATTCCGAAGCGCGCGATGCTCATCTTATCAGATCGGACAAGGTGATGATCCCGATCGCCCGGCCTGCGGCATCTGCGACTGGCAGCCGGTCGGTTCGCCGCTGCGTCATCGCCGACAGCGCATCGCGCAGGCTCGCATCGGCCGCCACCGGCTCGCCCGCGGCTTTCTCGCCAGGGCGTAGCCGGTCGGCTACGCGGCGCACCGACAACAGCTTGAGGCCCAGCCCCTGGCGGCCGACAAAATCACTGACGAAATCGCTCGCCGGATGCTCCAGGAGCGCAACCGGCGTGCCGAACTGCGCGATACGGCCCTGCTGCATGATCGCGATCGAGGTGGCCAGCCGCAGCGCCTCCTCGATATCATGGGTCACAAACACGATCGTCTTCCGCGTCGTGCGATGGATCCGTGCGAGCTCGTTCTGCAGCGCATCGCGGGTGATCGGATCGACCGCGGCAAACGGCTCGTCCATCAAGAGCAGTTCTGGATCGGCCGCGAGCGCACGGGCCACACCGACCCGCTGCTGCTCCCCGCCGGATAATTGATGCGGGTATTTGCCGCGATAGGCGGCGGGATCGAGCCGCAGCAGCTCGAGCAGCTCGTCGACCCGCGCGCCAACCCGTGCGGCCGGCCATCTTAAGAGGCGCGGCACGGTGGCGATGTTGTCAGCGACATTCCAATGCGGAAACAGGCCGGTCGATTGGATCGCATAGCCGATCCGCCGCCGCAGCACCTCGGCCGGCAGCCGGGTCACGTCGTCGCCGCCGACCCGGATCGTCCCGGCATCGGCCGTGACCAGCCGGTTGATAATGCGCAGCGTCGTCGATTTGCCGCAGCCCGAGGTGCCGAGCAGCACGCAAAGCTCACCCGTGGGGATCTTCAGCGTCAGGTCGTCGACCACGGCGCGGCCGTCATACCGCTTGGTGACATGATCGAGCGCGATCATCCCGTGACCCGTGCGGGTAAGAGGTCGGACAGGATCCGCAACCCGAAATCGGCGGCCAGCGCCAGAAAGATCGCCGGCAACGCGCCGAGCAGCACCAAATCGAGCGCGTATTGGCCGAGACCCTCGAAGACAAAGGTGCCGAGCCCGCCGGCGCCGATCAGTGCTGCGATGACGGCGAGCCCGATCGTTTCGACGACGACGATGCGCAGCCCGGCGAGCAGCACCGGCAGCGCCAGCGGCAGCTCGATCCCCAAAAAAATCTGTCGCGCCGTCAGCCCCATCCCGCTTGCCGCATCGAGCACCGCAGGATCGACGCCGGCGAGCCCGGCGACGGTGCTGCGCGCGATCGGCAGCAGCGCATAGAGGATCAGCGCGATGATCGCCGGTGCCGGGCCGATACCGCCGACACCGAGCGAAGCGAGCCAGGGTGCGGCCCCCGCCAGCGCCGAAAGCGGCGCGATCAACAGCCCGAACAACGCAATCGACGGGATCGTCTGCAAGAGGTTCAAGATCGCGAACAGCGGCCCGTGCAGGCGCGGCTTGCGGAGAGCGGCAACCCCAAGGGCAAAGCCGATCACGAGCGCTGGCCCGACCGAGCCGCCGACCAGCGCGATGTGCCGCACCAGCGCCTCCGCAAAAAGCTGCCGCCGGGCCGCATATTCGCGGGCGATCGACAGGGCGTCGAAGCTGCCCGCCGCCGCCAGCCCCAAAATGCCGGTGCCGATCGCGAGCATCGCCAGCAGCCGCAGCGGCGGGCCGGCGTCGAGGCGCTGCAGAGCGTCGATCAGGGCGAGCGCCGCAGCCGCGGCAACAAACCAGAAGGCTGCTCCGGGGGAAACCCGCGCTGCCCGGCTGGCGGTTGCGGCGATCTCGCGCGATGCCAGCCCCAATGTCGCCAAGGATGACAGCAACAGGAAGCCCGCCAATACCGCGACGATGGCGTGCACGGCCCGCGTCGGAGGCAGCAGCGATGCTGCGAGCAGCAATGCGCCGATCACGACGATCGCAATGGTCGGCGCCGGCCGCGCCGCGGCCCACAGCGCGATCGGCCGGCCGGCGACGAGGCGGTTCGCGGCCAGCATCAAAAAGCCCGAGCTGGTGATGGCCGTGGCCGCAACGAGCATCACGACCAGTAGAACCGGGTTGTGGATCGCGATCCGCCGCGAGACCGCGCCGGCTGCGGGCTCGGCGGGTGCGGTCACGGCGATGGCCGCCGCGGGTTCAATTCTTGCCGCGATCGGAGCCCCTGCTGCGATGTCAAATAGCCGGCCGCGACCGTGGCGGCGTCTTCGCCATCGACGGCAATTGCGGCGTTGAGCCGTTGCAGCGTCGCCAGGGTCAGACCGGCGAACACCGGGTCGAGCAGTGCCGGGATCTGCGGATAGCGCGCCAGCACCCTTTGGCGGATCACCGGCGCCGGCGCGTACACGATCTGCGCCCCCTTGTTGTCATCGAGGGCAACGAGCCCGAGGGCGGAGATCGCACCGTCGGTGCCGTAGGCCATCGCCGCATCGACCCCGGACATGCCGTCGGCGGCGGCGCGCAGCGTGGCCGAGGTGTTGCCGCCGGACAGGGTCAGCAGCTGCCGGTCGCGCAACCGGAAGCCGTAGCTCTTTTCAAATGCCGGCAGCGCGGCCGGGCTCTCGACAAACTCGGCGGAAGCGGCAAGCTTGAGCGCACCACCGGCATCCACATATCGGGCAAAGTCGCTCATCGTCGCCAGATGCCCGCGTCGCGCCAGGTCCCGCCGTACCGCGATGACCCAGGTATTGTTGGCCGGCGCCGGGGTGAGCCAGACGAGATGGTTCTGTTCGCGGTCGAGCCGGGCAATTTCAGCATAGCCGCGCCGTCGGCTCTTCCACACCGGGTTCGTCTCCATGTGAAAGAACAGCGCACCATTGCCGGTGTATTCGGGATAGATGTCGATCTGCCCGGCGAGGATCGCGGCGCGCACGATATTGGTCGGCCCGAGCTGCAGCCGGTTGCGCACCGGAATCCCGTGCGAGGCGAGCACCGCGAGGATCATGTTGCCGAGGAGCGTACCTTCGGTGTCGATCTTCGACGCAACCACGACCGGGCCCGCGGCAATGACCGCCGCCGGCCGGAGCGGGAGCAGGGTGGCGCTCCCCATCGCGATCAGAATGGCCCGCCCGACGAGCCGCGCCGCGCTGCCTCGCATGCGCCCGATGCCGCGCTGCCTCGCATGCGGCCGATAGTGGGGCGAGAGGCGGGGGATGTCGAGCCGTGCTCCCGCTAGGCCTGCCTCGCCTCGATGATCGAGCGCCGGATCGTGCGGGTGCGGGTGAACAGCTCCTGCAACGTATCGCCTTCGCCCCAGCGGATCGCCCGCTGCAAGGCGGTCAGATCCTCGCTGAACCGCTGCAGAATTTCCAGCACGGCCTCACGATTGTTGAGAAAGATGTCGCGCCACATGACCGGGTCGGAGGCGGCGATCCGGGTAAAGTCGCGAAACCCGCTGGCCGAGAAGGCGATGACCTCGGATTTGAGGCTTTCTTCGAGGCTGGTGGCGGTGCCGACGATCGTGTAGGCGATCAGATGCGGCAGATGCGAGGTCATCGCCAGCACCCGATCGTGATGCGCCGCGTTCATCGTGACGACGCGCATGCCGGCGCCTTCCCACATCCGGCCGATCTTGGCCACCGCCGCGGCGTCGGTCTCGGGCAATGGGATCAGGATGCACCAGCGGTCGCGGAACAGCTCGGCAAACCCCGCCTCGGGTCCGGAGTGCTCGGTGCCGGCCACCGGATGGCCCGGCACGAAATGCACTCCCGGCGGCACGAACGGGCCGAGGTCGCGGATGACCGCCTCTTTGACCGAGCCGACATCGCTGAGAATGGCTCCGGGCTTCAGCACCGGGCCGATCTGCCGGCCGATGTCGGCATAGGCCGAGATCGGGGTCGCGATCACCACCAGATCGGCATCGGCGGCCGCGACCGCCGGATCGTGGGTGGTTTCGTCGGCGAGATCGAGACGTTCGACCGCGGCGAGTGTTTCGGGGCGGCGGGCGCAGGCGATGATCGTCGTATCGGGGCTGTCGCGGCGCAAAACCCGAGCCAATGACGAGCCGATCAATCCGATCCCGATCAGCGCCACCCGGCCGAACAGTTTCTCGCTCATCGCCGACCCATGAATTTATCGAGCACCGAGGCCACCTTTTCCATCTCATCGCCGGTGCCGATCGTGATCCGCAGATGCTGCGGCAGGCCGTAGCCGCCCATCTTGCGGGTCAGGATCCCGTGCGACCGCAAAAACGCGAATGCCGCATCGGCATCGCGCCCCGGTTCAACGGGAAAACGCGGCAGCACAAAGTTAGCGACACTCGGCGTCAGCTCAAGGCCGAGACCGGCGAGCCGGCTGGCAAACCACGGCAGCCAGCGATCATTGTGGGCGCGCGCGCGGGCGAGTGCGGCGGTGTCCTCGACCGCGGCGGTGCCGGCAGCGGCGGCCGGGGTCGAGACGTTGAACGGTCCGCGCACCCGGTTCAGCACATCGGCGATCGCCGGCGGGCAATAGCCCCAGCCGAGCCGCAGCCCGGCCAGCGCGTAGATCTTTGAAAAAGTGCGCAGCATCACGACATTGTCGGCGCGGTCGACGAGTGCGGCGCCAGCCGTGTAGTCGTTGCGGTTGACGAATTCCGCATAAGCGGCGTCGATCGCCAGCAGCACCGAGGCGGGCAGCCCGCGATGCAGCCGCGCCAGCTCGTCGGCGCCGAGATAGGTTCCGGTCGGGTTGTTTGGGTTGGCGATAAACACGATCCGCGTGCGCGGCGTGATCCGTGCCAATAGCGCATCGACATCGCTCGTCAGATCGCGTTCTGGGGCGGCGACCGGGGTGGCGCCGACCGACAAGGCACCGATCGGATACATCAAAAAGCCGTGGCGGCTATAGAGCACCTCGTCACCGGGACCGGCATAGCAGCGCAGCAACAGCGCGATCAGCTCGTCGGAGCCGGCGCCGCAGATGATCCGCGCCGGGTCGAGCCCGTGGCGCGCGCCGATCGCCTCGCGCAATTGCCGGCTGCCGCCCTCGGGGTAGCGGTGGATCTCGTCGGCGAGCGCCTGATAGGCGGCGATCGCTTTTGGGCTCGGGCCGAGCGCGCTTTCGTTCGAGGCGAGCCGGATCGGCTGCTCGACCCCGTCGATACTGGCTTCGCCGCCGACATAGGGAGCGATATCGAGAATGCCGGGACGCGGGGTCGGGCCGGATGCTGCGATCATACGGGTTCTGCCTTTGCAGTGCGGTCCGATAGCGCCACCGAACAGAGCGGCACGGCATAGCCGCCCAACGGCGAGAGGCAATGGTGAGAGATGCCCAGCTCGGCGCGCAGCCGAGCGAGGCGCGGGTCGGCGAGCGGCACAAAGCCGTCGAGCTCGATCAGATAAAAGGTCCCGTCCCGCTGCCCGGCCGCAGCGCAGAACATGCAGGCGAGATCCGCCGATTCCAACAGCCGGAGCAACCGCACTCGGCCGAGCGGCGCGCCGGAGAGGGTCACGAACAAAGTACGATCGGCACCGGTCTCTTGCTGGACGCCATACCCGATCGCCAGCGCATCGCCGCAATCACCGCGGGCGTTGCCGCGACCGCCAAACGGCAATCGGGCGACGACCTGTGGGTGGCTTTCGGAGGGCAACAGGTGCCGCCACCAGGGGTCGATGTCGCTCTCTCGCGGCATCGGCAGGACGCCGATCGAAGCCCGCCCGGTGCTGACGGCGTTGATCACCCCGCCGGCCGCATCATGAGCCGCCATCGGGGTCTGGCTGCCATAGTGATCGCGAGCGAGATCCCAGCAACCGGCACCTCCGGGCGGCGCGAACACCGCGACTGCAAAGCGGGTTTCGAGCCCGACCGTCGCCGCCAGCAGCTCGCGCCAGATGCGTGCAAGGCTGGCGAACGGCAGCGCGCCGCGATGCCGGCGCGCGAGCCGGCGCAGGATTTCCGCCTCGCGGGCCGGCTGGTAGAATGCCGCGTCGTGCCGGGTGCCGCTGGCCGTCTTGCTGGCCGCGACCGCGCCGACGATCTCGGCGCGCTCGATCAGCAGCTCGTGCAGCCCGGCGTCGATCACGTCGATGCGCCGGCGCAAATCGGCAAGATTGGGCACGGTGCTGGACATGGTCTCGAATGCGTCAGGTTACGGGCATGCGGGCGCTAGTAGTAGAGGCGGGTCCGCCTGAAATCAAAGAAAACGTTGACAGGCTCGATCGCCGATCCCTAGCTAGCGGACCCAAATCGACCAGCGCGGATGGTCCGGCCAGCAGGTGGCCGGGGGCCGCGCCACGAGGTGGCAGAGACGCCCGGTGCCGACGCCAACATCATTACGCGCCCGCTCGCATGCGGATCAGGATTGGCCCGGTCACCGGCTCTTGCTGGGTGACAAGCTGCGGCTCGATTGCGGGATCGATTTCGGCCCGTTCACGATCGCCTATCAGACTTACGGCACCCTCAACCGCGAGCGATCGAACGCGATCCTTGTCTGCCACGCGCTGACCGGCGACCAGTACGCGGCCGATCCGCATCCGATCACCGGCAAGCCCGGCTGGTGGGAAACCCTGATCGGTCCCGGCGGCGTCCTCGATACCGAGCGCTATTTTCTGATCTGCGCCAATGTTCTCGGCGGCTGCATGGGCACCACCGGGCCGCGCGACATCGATCCCGCGACCGGCGAGCCCTGGGCATTGTCGTTCCCGGTCATCACCGTGCGCGACATGGTCCGGGCCCAAAAGCTCGTGCTCGACCACCTCGGGATCGACAGCCTGTTTTGCGTAATCGGCGGCTCGATGGGGGCGATGCAGGTCCTGGAATGGGCCGCGAGCTATCCGCGGAGCGTGTTCGCTGCCGTTCCGATCGCCGGTGCGGCGCGTCACTCGGCACAGAACATCGCCTTTCACGAGGTCGGGCGACAGGCGATCATGGCCGATCCCGAATGGTGCGGCGGACGCTATCTGAGCTGTGGTCGAAACCCGGCCCGCGGTCTTGCGGTGGCCCGCATGGCAGCGCACATCACCTATCTGTCGGAGGCGGCGCTGCACCGCAAATTCGGCCGCAACCTGCAGGACCGTCGCGCGGTGACCTACGGATTCGATGCTGACTTTCAGGTCGAAAGCTATCTGCGGCATCAAGGCAGCACCTTTGTCGATCGCTTCGACGCCAATTCCTATCTTTATATTACTCGGGCGATGGATTACTTCGATCTGGCCGCCGAGCATGATGGCACCGTGGCCAACGCATTTGCCGGAACGCGCTCGCGATTTTGCGTGATCTCGTTTACTAGCGATTGGCTGTTTCCGACCTCGGAGAGCCGCGAGCTGGTGCACGCGTTGAACGCGGTGGCCGCCAATGTCAGCTTTGTCGAGATCGAGACCGACAAGGGGCATGACGCATTCCTGCTGCAGGAGCCCGAATTTTTCGAGACCCTGCGCGGCTTTCTCGCCGGCTGCGCCGAGCATCGCGGCCTCGCCCGCTGACGCCCACGGTACCGTCATGGCGGCATCGCTGAGCCTCGACCGGACCACATCGCCGCGAGCGACCCTGATCGGGCAGGCAGACGGCCGGTTGCGGCAGGATTTGCAGCTGATTGCCGAGATGATCGAGCCGGGAGCGCGCGTGCTCGACATCGGCTGCGGCGATGGGGCGCTGCTCGCCTATCTGGTTCGGCACAAGCGGGTCGATGGCCGCGGCATCGAGCTGTCTCAGTCCGGGGTCAATGCCTGTGTCGGACACGGGTTGTCGGTGATCCAGGGCGATGCCGACCGCGACCTCGACGCCTATCCGGCGGCGGCCTTCGACGTCGTCGTGCTGAGCCAAACCTTGCAGGCGACGCGGCAGCCACGGCGGGTGATCGAGGCGCTGGTCCGTATCGGCCGGCGCGCGATCGTGTCGTTCCCGAATTTCGGCTTCTGGCGGATTCGCCTGCACCTGATGCTGCGCGGCCGAATGCCGATGTCGCATCTGCTGGCACATCCCTGGTACGAGACGCCGAATATTCATCTGTGCACGATCCGCGACTTTACGGCGCTGTGCGACGAGCTCGGGGTCATCGTCGAGCGCAGCGCGACGCTGGACCGGAACGGACGGCCCTACGCGCTCGATCCACATGGCAGCCTCGCCAACCTCTTGGCCGAGCAGAGCGTGTTTGTTCTGTCCGGGGGGCGTTCCTAGGGCTGCCGCGACCGCCAGACGCGGTGCGACATCCCATGGGTCGCCGGCGTGTAGACGAGGTGTCGGCGCGGCGCCCGCGCGGCTGCCGGCTTGGCGTAGATCTGCTTCGTCGCTTCGATCAGCACGACCCCGGCAAAGCGCGGGAACCAGCGCTTGCCGATCCGCTCCCAGGCCGGGGCCGAGCGCAGGATCATGCGCTTACGGGCCGGCGGAACAAACAGCGCGGTCGCGGTCGTCACCGGGGTAAAAAGCTCGTCGCGCAGCAGGTGCGACAGCTGCGTCATCGTGTATGGCCGGCCCGAGCCAAACGGAGTTCGATCGAGCCTCGCCCAGATGCCGCGCCGGTTCGGCACGACGATCAACAGCCGCCCGCCGCCCGCCAGCACCCGCCAGATCTCCTTGAGCATCGGCCCGGCGGGCTCGCTCGATTCGAGCGCATGCACCAGCAGCACCCGGTCGATCGAATAATCCGCGAAGGGCAGCTCACCCTCATCGGCGAGGGCGACGAGATTGCGCCCGTCGGCTGGCCAACCTAGCACGCCTTGCTGTGCCGGCATCAGCGCGACGGTCCGTTCGGTCTCGCCCGCGAGAGCCGACAGGAACGGTGTCGGGTAACCGATGCCGAGCAGCCGCATCGCCCGCAGATCGGGCCAGATGCCGCGGATCGTGCGGCGGATCATGCGGCGCGCAACTTGCCCCAACCCGGTCAGGTAAAAGTCGCGCAGATCGATCACGTCGCTTCCCATCGCGCGATCCTATCACGCCCCGACGATGATGGTTCGGCGCGCCGACAGCCAGCATTGGCCGGCGCCGGGTGTGTTCCCGCCCGCGCCCGGTGCGGTATTACTGATCAGTCATGGACATAGCAAGAAATGAACGGTTCGAAGCCGCGGATATCGCGAAGTTGCGTCAGTATTGCCAACGGGCTAGGTTGAGGGGCGAAGTGAGGAGATCGGTTGATGAGCATTTCCCTCGAACAGCTTTCGGCAAGATGCCACGATGCGCTGGTTGCGGAGCCCGGGGCTGCAGGACGTGAGAAGGTCTGCGCGCTGATCGGGCAGGCCTGCAAAGACAAGGAATTCGTGGCCGCTCATCTCGGCAACGAAGTGCCCGAGCGCAAAATCCTTTACGAGGACCCGGAGCTCGGTTTTTGCATCCTGGCCCATGTCAACCGCGGCGCCCGCGAGAGCAAGCCACACGACCATGGGCCAACCTGGGCGATCTATGGCCAGGCCGAGGGTGAGACGATCATGAGCGACTGGGAGCTGGTCGAGCCGGCCAGCGAGGCCAAGCCGGGCCGGGTCAGGCTGGTCAAGCAATATTCGCTGACCCCGGGAATGGCCCATGTCTATCACGAGGGTGATCTGCATTCGCCGCGCCGCGAAGGCCCGACCCGACTGGTCCGCGTCGAAGGCAGAAATGTCGAGAAGATCCGGCGCCTCGCCTATGAGGCGATCTAAGCCGGCGCATAGCGCATCGAGGCGAGATCTGCCCAGTCGAGATCGGCCCAGGCGAGATCTGCTCGAGCGGGATGTGCAAGGGCGCCCGGCGGGGCGCCCTTCGCTTTTTCCGGTAACGGGTGCAGCGGCTAGGAATTCGGAGCCGGCGGTGGCGGTGGCGGCGGGGCTCCAGGCTCGGGCGCGGGGGGAGGGCCGGCACCTTCGACAATCTCGACGCGCCGGTTCTGCGGCTCGCGTACCCCCGGCGGGGTCGGCACGCGCAGATCGTTCGGTCCTTGGCCGGTGACCGCCAACGCGGTCTGCGGGATGCCGTCCTGCTCCAGCGCGCTGGCAACGCTTTGCGCCCGCCGCTCCGACAGCCCTTGGTTGTAGGCGGGCGAGCCTGAGGTGTCGGTATAGCCGGTGACCTGCACGGCGCTGGGCGCCCCTGCCTTGAACGCGGTCGCTGCGGCTTGCACGATCTGGCCGCCCTCGGGGGTCAGTGTCGCGCTATCCCAGGGGAAGAACACGGTGAAGGTGGTTTGCGCCGGTGGCGGCGGTGGTGGGGGAGCCGCGGCGACCGGTGGCGGCGGCGCCGGTTGCGCACAAGCCACAAGGGCAAGAAGCGGGCCGAACAGTAAAAGCCGTTTCATCTGTTCCTCCGGTAGTTGAGCGCCGCAGGATATGTGAAATCAGCCGGCCGCACTAGCAGCAAAACGCGCTTTTCCCGGCCGCAGGGAATTTTGCGGCGCGGCGGCTCTCTGCGCACCGGATTCGGGACCTCCACCGGGCCCGCCCGCGGGCTCAGCCCCCGGCGACCCCGATGGTGTTGACATACACCGAATAGATCGACCGGCTCGCGGCCATAAACAGCCGGTTGCGTTTGCGCCCTCCAAAGCAGACATTGGCGCATCGCTCGGGCAGGGTGATGTGGCCGATCATCGTCGCGTCGGGAGCGAACACGGCGACCCCGTTCAGAGCTGCGGCCATCCCCCATCCGCACCACAGATTGCCGTGGATGTCACAGCGAAAGCCGTCTGGTGTGCCTTCCTCGGCATTGACAAAAACTCGATCGCCGGTCAGCCGGGCGCCGTCATCGGCGACATCGAAAATGCGGATCCGACGCGGGACCGAGCGCGATTCGACAATATAGAGCCGGCTTTCATCGGGCGAAAAGCACAGCCCGTTCGGTCCGTTGATGTCGCCGGCGACAACCGATGCCCGACCTGTCACACCGTCGACCCGATAGACGTTGGTCGCCAATTCGGGAGCCGCCTTGTCGCCTTCGTAATCGCCGAGGATGCCAAAGGGCGGATCAGTGAACCAGATCGAACCATCCGATTTGATCACGACGTCATTTGGTGAATTGAGGCGCTTGCCGTCGAAGCGGTCGAGGATCACGGTGATCGCCCCGTCATATTCGGTGCGCGTCACCCGGCGGCTCAGATGCTCGCAGGTGACGAGTCGGCCCTGGCGGTCGCGCGTATTGCCGTTCGCGTTATTGGATGGCTGGCGAAACACACCAACGGCGCCCGTTGCTTCGTCCCAGCGCATGATCCGGTTGTTCGGAATGTCGCTGCACAACAGATAGCGGCCATCACCAAACCAGACCGGACCCTCGGCCCAGCGCAACCCAGTCGCCAGCCGCTCGACCGCGGCGTTGAACGGCGGCTTGATCGTATCGAAGCGCGGATCGTGGGTCCGGACTGCCGGATCGGGATAGCTCTGCACCGGCTCCCACATCATCGGCACCCTGTTCGTCAGGATCGAGGCCGCTCCCAGCTGAGAGCGGCCTCGCCTGTTGCTGCGCAAAAAGATAACCCCGAATTTGCTCTTTGCTTCCGTCGCGCCCGGTTTCGGGGGCGTCACGGATCCGAGGTGGCGGGCGCTAAGCGTGAACCGCTAAATGGCCTTCTCCTCGCGCAATTTGGCGATTTCCTGTCGGCTCATACCGAGCAAGGTCGAATAAACCTCGTCGGTAGCGTCGCCGAGCAAGGGCGAGGCGGTGATCGGCACTTTCGAACCGCTCATCTTGACCGGCCAGCCCGGCATCTTAAAGTCGCCGCGCACCGGATGCTTGACGGTAACGAAGATTTCGCGGCGGTTGAGGTCGGGGTCCTCGGACAATTCCATCGTGTCCATGACGGCACCCGCCGGGATGCCCTGCTCGCCGAGCCGGCGCATGACCTCGAGCTTGTCATACTGCTTGGTCCATTGCGAGAGCATCTCATCCACCACATGACGGTTTTTGAAACGCTCCTCCGGGCTGTCGAAGCGCGGGTCGCCGATCAGGTCTTCGCGCCCCATCATCTTCAGGATGCGTTCCCAATGCGTCTGATTGGCCCGTGACGTATAAATATAGCAATAGTCGTTTGGGCCGCCGCCCTTGCAGGGATAAGCCTCGCTCGGCGAATTGGTGCCCATGATGCTCTGGTTGCCCAAACGCGGCGCAGCATGACCCCACAGATATTGGGCGGCATAGGAGATGCGGCCGTAATTGATCACGCATTCCTGCATCGCGCATTGGATACGCTGGCCCTGGCCGGTAAACTGGCGCTGATAAAGTGCCGCAAGCACACCGATCGCGGCGTGCAACCCGGTGCCGGTGTCGCCGATCGTCGGACCGGGCTTGATCGGCCGTCCGTCCGCCTCGCCGGTGATCGACATCGCACCCCCGGTCGCCTGCGCAATCATGTCAAAGGCGAGGTAGTTCTTGTAGGGGCTGTCCTCGCCAAAGCCTTTGACCGAGACGTAGATGATGCGGGGGTTGATCCTGCGCACCACGTCATAGCCGAAACCAAGCCGCTCGATGACACCGGGGGCGAAATTCTCGGCAAAGACATCGCCCTTTTCGATCAGCCGGCGTAGAACGTCCTTGCCCTTTTCGGATTTCAGATTGGCGGTGACGCTCTTCTTGTTGGCATTGAGCAACATGAAGTATTGGGAATCGACCCCCTTCTTGTCGGTCGAGGCGCCGCGGCCCTGCTCGCCCTTGGTCGGCTCTTCGACCTTGATCACCTCGGCGCCAAGCCACGCCAAGGTCAGGGTGCAGGACGTCCCGGCTTCGAACTGCGTCAGGTCCACCACCCTGACACCGTGCAAGGCGCCGCGCTCTACGCTCGGCATCTGACCGTTGGTGTCGGGCGTCGGGTCATTCGGCATCTCATTTCCTCCTGGTCGTAGCGCGTCGCCGCCGGGCGCGGCCTCCAACAGTCTATCGCCGCACGGTGGCGATGGTCCATACGGGCGATGCGCCGGTTGTCTGATGTTTATGCAGGACTGTCAGCTGTCTTTGCGGGCGCTGCGATCCCTTTCGCGGCTAATCACGCCTGATCACCGATTCCAACCCGCGCGATGGTGTCGATCCTGCTATGATCCCGCCCCGCAGTCATTTCTGTGCAGAACAATGGAAAGGGGAGATGATGGACCCGATCGTCGGCAGCGGCACACACACCTACAAGGTCCACGAGGATTGGGCCCACCCTCCGGCCGATATCGAGGTGCGGGCATGCGCGGTCGCCGTCGATTCCCGGGACCGGGTGTTCTGCTTCAACCGGAATGCCGAGCATCCGGTGGTGATCTTTGATCGCGACGGCAATTTTGTGTCGTCCTGGGGAGCGAAGCTATTCTCGTTTCCACATGCGATCCGGATCGACGAGCACGACAACGTCTGGCTGACCGACGAATATCACGGTCAGTTCATGAAGTTCACCACCGACGGCAAGCTCCTGCAGACCATCGGGGTCAAGGGCCAGCGCTCGGACACCGGCGTTCCGCCCGACGAGTTTGCCTCAACCGCATGGAAACAGGTCACTCACGGCGGCGGTCCATTCAACCTGCCGACCGACATTGCCTTTGCGCCAAACGGCGAGTTTTTTATCAGTGACGGCTACGGCAATGCCCGGGTCCATAAATTCTCGGCCGATGCCAGGCATCTGTTCTCGTGGGGTGAGCCCGGAACGGCGCCCGGGCAGTTCAACCTGCCGCATGGTGTCTGGATCGACCGGCGCGGCCGGCTGCTCGTCGCCGACCGCGAAAACGACCGGGTCCAGGTGTTCGACCAGCAGGGCAAGCTGCTGAACGTGTGGCCGACCGAGCTGATCGGCCCGGCCTTCTTCTATGTCGATGACGAGGACGTCGTCTACATCCCCGAGCACAATGGCGGGATGATCAGCATCCTGACGCTCGATGGCGAGCGGCTGGCGCGCTGGGGCGACGGCCCGATCAACCGCTCCTGCCACGGCATCTGGTGCGACTCGCACAAGGATCTCTATGTCGTGCAGCCGGGTGCCTGGGGCCGGGTGCGGCGTGTTGTCAAATACGAGCGGCAATAGCCGCGCGGCACAGAGGCGCTCCGGGGCGAGCACTTCGCGTCAGGGTGCCGGGAGATAGCCGGCTCGGCTTGACCGTGACCGGCTGCGCCCGGCGCCCTGTCCGCAAACCGGGAGAGGACAGATGGATTTTGGCGCGTCGATGTTTTTCACCGACTACTCGATGGGACCGGACGAGCTCGCCCGGGCGCTCGAAACGCGCGGCTTCGAGTCGGTATGGGCGCCCGAGCACTCGCACATCCCATCCTCACGGCTGTCGCAGCCGGCTTCGGGCGGCGCGCTCGGCCGGCAGTACTATGATGTGATGGACCCGTTTGTGACCCTGACCGCGGCGGCGATGGCGACCAAGACCCTGAAGATCGCGACCGGGGTCTGTCTCGTGATCCAGCGCGACACGATCCAGACCGCCAAGCTCGTCGCCTCGCTCGACCAGGTTTCGGGCGGGCGGTTTCTGTTTGGTATCGGCGGCGGCTGGAACCAGGAGGAAATGGCCGATCACGGCACCGCGTTCAAAACCCGGTTCAAGAAGATGCGCGAGCAGATCGAGGCAATGCGCGCAATGTGGACCGAGGAGGAGCCCGAATATCGCGGCGACATTGTCGCGTTCCCGAAAATGAAGACTTGGCCAAAGCCGGTGCAGCGGCCGCACCCGCCGGTCATCGTCGGCGGCGCCTTTCCGCACAGCGCGCGGCGCGCCGTTCGCTACGGCGACGGCTGGGTCCCGAATGCCAGCCGGCCGAGCTATGGCGACGTGAGCGAATTCCTGCCGCAGTTCCGCGAAATGGCGGCCGCGGCCGGGCGCGATCCAGCTTCCATTCCGGTATCGATTTTTGGCGCGCCCGAAGACCCCGAGCGGCTGAAGCGCTACCGCGACCAGGGGATTGCCCGCGTCGTCGTGACGCTGCCCTCGGCTAAGGCCGACCAAATCCTGCCCGTGCTCGACCGCTGGGCCGGCTGGATCGAACCCACAGGGTCGTAAAGCCGGCCCGCCGGCGGAAACCGGCCGGGCGGGCGCGGCCAATCCGGGCGGGTGCAGCCAATCCGGGCGGGCGCAGCCAATCCGGGCGGGCGCAGCCAATCCGGGCGGGCGCAGCCAATCCGGGCAGTTGTGGACCTACCAAGCCGTCCCGGGCGCCGCAACGATGGGTCCGCAGCCGCGCCCACGAGCGCGCCCGGCGTCATCGGGCGGCGGTGAGAGTTCCGGCAATCCCGCTCGATCATTTCCCGCCAGCGCGGGCCCTTAAGTCGTGATCTTCTGGCCAGTCGTGATCTTCTGGCCAGTCGTGATCTTCTGGCCAGTCGTGATCTTCTGGCCAGTCGTGATCTTTCAGTAAGTCGCGCGATCTTCCGGCGAGGGTGCGGTCTTGCAGCCGCACGTGGCGGCGCGGCGGCCAGCAGTTCGACACCGCGATCGCCGCCGGTTCTTGCCGTGCCGCGGCAGCTGGTGCGCCTTTTTCGACACCCGCCGCCGCTGCAGTGGACCCGGTGCCGCTCACCATGAACCACTCGGGAGCCGACGGGCAGCGCGAGCGGCCGGGCCGACCGGTTGATCATCGAGGCCGGGCGCGACCGTAGCGGGCGCCACATCCGGACGGACAGGTGTTTTTGCGCCGAATTCGGCAAAAGCGACCGGCCGGCTTTGCGATAACGCGTCCAAGATGCATTAAATTAACCATATATTATAATAGTTGCGTTTTACTATCTTCTGATGTATCTGCGGCTGATGTTCAAGGTGTGCTTTTTGTGGCAACGGATTGGCTGCTCTCGTTTGGCGCCGCGCGGCGCCGGTCCTGCCGATCGGCCCGCCCCACACCGGCCGGCTCCAGGTCGGTCCGGCTCAGGTCGGCCCGGCTCAGGTCGGCCCGGCTCAGGTCGGCCCGCTCCGGGATCGATCCGCCGTCCGGCAGTCTTTCCGGCGATGCGGGCGGGCGGGCGATGAAGGCACACCGAGACGGCGAGGCGCCCGATATTCTATTTGCTGTCCCCGCACCGCGCGGCGGCGCAGCGGGCCGTGAAGGTGGCGCGGCGCCGCCCTGGTACGATGTGACCTGGAACCCGACCGCGGGCTGCTTGGCCGTGGGCCCGGGATGCGACCACTGTCTGGCGCTGCGCACGGTCTCGCAGCTCGCCCGCATCAGCGGTAAAGGCGGCGCGCGCTATGCCGGTCTGACGCTGATCGATCGTGACGGCTTGCGGTGGAGCGGCGAGATCCGGGTCCGCACGGAGTTGATCACGTGGCCGCTGCTGCAGCGGCGCTCCCGGCGGATCCTGGTCGATTCGATGTCCGATCTGTTTCACGAAGGGCTCTCGACCGAGACCATCGACATCTTGCATGCGGTGATGCACCTCGCGCATTGGCATCAGTTTCTGGTGCTGACGCGGCGCGCGGAACGGATGCGGCAGTATTACTGCGATCCGCTGACGCCGCAGCGAATAGCTGATGCGGTCGCGAGCCTCCCGCCGCCGGTGCTTGCGGCGGCAACTGGCGCTCGGCGCACGGTGGCGCGGCGCGATGCGGCAATCGTCCACTCCGGCGAAGCCGCGGACGCGGCGTCAGCGCTCGGGCGCTGGCCGCTCGCCAATCTGTGGCCGGGTGTCTCGGTCGAAGACCAGGGGCGGATCGGGCGGGTTGGCGAGCTGCTGCAGATGCCGGCCGCACGGCGCTGGGCCTGTTTTCAGCCACTGCTCGGTCCGGTGCATCCCGACGCGGTCCCGATCGGCGACCGTCATGTCGACGCGCTCGCCGGCGGCGCTGCGAAGCGCGTCGGTCCGGCCCGCACCGTGCCGTGCGCAGAGCCGGGGGTGCCGTCGCTCGACTGGGTGGTGGCCGGCGGGGAGGTCGGGGTCGGCGTCCGGGTGACCCAGGCCGAATGGGTGCGCCGGTTGCGCGACAGCTGCTTCGAAGCCGGGGTCCCGTTCTTTTTTCAGGGCTGGGGCGAATGGGCGCCGGAGCCCGACGGGTTTGGGGACCGAATGGTGCGTATCGGCCGGCGAGCCGCCCGGAGGCTGATCGACGGCCGCTCTTGGGACGAGATGCCGGCCGCGTTGCGCCGGCCGGTCAATCCGCGGCGCTGATCGCGGTCGCCTGACCGGCTGCCAGCCGATTGGCCGCTCTCGGACGGTGGCTCGCCCGACGCTCGCCCGACCCCTCAGGAGCCATGCCGCCGGCGCAAATGAAGAACTCGGGGCGGAGGCGGATTGCCGCCGATACGGCCACGCAGCTACTGAACCTTCAATAGCTCGACATCGAAAATCAGCGTCGCGTTTGGCGGAATGACACCACCGGCGCCGCGCGCGCCATAGCCGAGCTCAGGCGGAATAATCAGCGTGCGATCGCCGCCAACCTTCATGCCGGCCACCCCTTCATCCCAGCCGGCGATGACTTGGTGCGCCCCCAGCTTGAACTGAAATGGCTGCCCGCGATCGCGCGAGCTGTCGAACTTGGCTCCCTTGGCCCCGTTGTTGTCGAGCCAGCCGGTATAATGCACCGAAACCGTGCTGCCGGCGGTGGCGGTGGCGCCATCGCCAA
This sequence comes from Allostellaceae bacterium, assembly GCA_050729795.1. Taxonomy (GTDB): domain Bacteria; phylum Pseudomonadota; class Alphaproteobacteria; order ATCC43930; family CGMCC-115725; genus AP-15. The sequence goes on from JBOHME010000024.1 coordinate 24,668, forward strand.
CCTTGTTGTCGGTATATTTCAGTCCATCGGGCATCTCGATCACCTGGCTGTGCGCCGCGACCGCATGCCATGACGGGATGCCGGCGGCGATGATGGCGAGCGCCACGGCGGCGCCGGCAATGCGGATCGGTATCATCAATCTTCCGCTTTCGATAGGGCAAGGTGGTTTGGCAATAGGGCAAGTTAGTTTGGCGGCAAGACAAAGTGGTTTCATGCCGGGTGCGCGCCCCCGGATCGGCCGACCGGCTGCCAAAGACCGGCTGCCAAAGACCGGCTGCCAAAGACCGGCTGCCAAAGACCGGCTGCCAAAGACCGGCTGCCAAAAAATGCCCCTCAATTCGGCAGATCTGCAAGCTCGCAAATCCGCCGGTCAGTCCGGATATTGCTGCGCTCCTGCGCCAGGTCGCGGGCGAAATCGCCGTTTTAATGGCCGTTTGAGGCGCACCTGGCAGCGATTGGCCCAATCCGGCCGCATGCCGCCTTCAGGGCCGGAGGCCGAGGCTGGTGGTCCGATCGGGACGCTTGGTTCCCCAGCGTGTCGTGAATCGGACCACAAGGTCAAAACGTTGGTGGTGCGATTCAGCCAACGGATGGGGATCATCCGGTGCCATCGCACCACCAGGTCGTGGAAGCAGCAATTCGGCGCTTGATCCCGAGGTGGCGCAGCAGTGGCCGAACGATTGCGGGCAGTGGGCCGCGACAACCAGGGCTCGGCTCGGCATGACATGCGCCCTGTGCATGTTGTTGATGAACAATGTTCATAAAACTGCGCGGAGCACCGGCTTTATGAGAAAATGTTGCTGGTGCAGCCGCTGCGGCGTAGCATTCGTGCCGCAGCTTTCGAAGGCTGAAAGGCGGGTTGCGGAGACCGGTGGTGCGGACCCGCGATGATGGCCCCGGGCGCGTGCCAAAGCGGGGCGACGAGGAGAAACCAGCATGGCGTATGATCTGCTGATCAAAAACGGGCGCGTCGTAGATGGTTCGGGCGAGCCGGCGTTCACCGCCGATGTCGCGGTGCAGGACGGCAAGATTGTCGGCGTCGGCAAATATTCTGGCGCGGCTGCCAAGCGCACCATCGACGCCGCGGGCCGCGTCGTCGCGCCGGGCTTTATCGACCACCACACCCATTTCGACCCCCAGGCCGTGTGGGATCCCTATTGCGGTTCGTGGGTGCATAACGGCAACACCACGGTGATCGTCGGCCAGTGCGGCCAGGTCATCGCCCCGGTCCGCCCAGGCGACAGCGAGTGGTATCTCGAATTTTTCTCCGACGCGGAACAGATTCCGCTACCGGTGCTGAAGGCCGGGGTCGACGTGACCTGGGAATCGGTCGGCGACTATCTGAATGCGCTCGGCAAGAAGCGCGGCATCAATGTCGGCACTCTGGTCGGCCACTCGGGCATCCGCCGCTATGTGATGGGCGAGGCTTCCTCCGAGCGGCAGGCGACCCCCGAGGAGATGGCCGCGATGCAGCGGCTGATCCGTGAGGCGATGCATGAAGGCGCGTTGGGCTTCTCGACCGCACCCAAGGATCGTGGCGACCCCGCCGGGGTTGGCAATGACGAGGAGCGCTGGGCGCTTGCGAGCGTGCTCGGCGAGCTTGGCACCGGCGTGTTTCAGGTTGCCGGTGGCGCCCCCGGCGGCACCAAGCAGACCCGCGAGGTCGCGCGGCAGTTGGCGGCGCGTACCGGGCGGCCGTCGATCTACAACTTGATGTCGGATCCGATCGGCAACCCCGATGAATGGGTCGAGCACCTGAAATGGCTCGAGGACGGGTTTAAGAGCGGTGCCCGCTGCTACGGCTCGTGCCTGTCAACTGTCGCTGGCGCGATTTTTGACCTGCAGCGTGGCCTCAACGTCCCGCAGGACGAGGATATCACCCATCCCGAGGGCTTCTTCCGCGGCATGCCCACCTGGGACCGGGTCATGGCCTTGCCCTACCAGGAGAGAATGCGCGCGTTCCGGGACCCGGAGATCCGCAAGGCGATGTCGGCCGAGGCGGTCGAGGGCACCGTCGCTCAGGAAGGTGGGATGACCGATCGGCGCGGCCGCGCCCGCGGCACGTTCAACCGGCGCTGGGACCTCGTCGAGGTCTTTATGACGACAAAGGGGCAGAACCGGCACCTCGAGGGCAAGAGCGTCGAGCAGATCGCCAAGGATCAGAACAAGGGCATCATGGACGCCTTCCTCGATCTGTCGCTCGACGAGGATTTGCAGACCTGCTTCCAGGCGATCGACCGCAATCATGATCCGAAGACGCAGAAGCACATCCTCGGCTCGCAATTCACCGTGATCGGCACCAGCGATGGCGGCGGCCGGCCGCATACCAGCGACCGGCACGAGACCAGCACGAACCTGCTCGGGCATTGGGTGCGCGAGGAGCAGGTCATGACGCTGGAAGAGGCCGTCTATCGGCTGACCGGCAAGACCGCGCTGATGCACGACATTACCGATCGCGGCTTTATCGCCGCCGGCAAGGTCGCCGACATCACGATCTTCGACCCCGACACGATCGCCTCGAAGCCGCGCGAGCCGGTCGCGACGCTGCCGGCAGGCGGCGTCCAGGTCAAGCGCGAAGCAGTCGGGATCGACCATGTGATCGTCAACGGCGCAGTGCTGCTCGACAACGGCCAGCTGACCGACGCATTGCCCGGTCAGATCGTCCGCGGTCCGCTCTATCAGGGCGCCCGCGCCTAGCCGGCTCGCCGACACCGACCCATCGCAGGGCATCCCCGGACCCGTGCCGGGGATTGCTCCCGCGAGCGGCGTTCACCGTCGTGGTCCTCCGCCGCGGCCGGGCTCGTCCCGGTCACCCCCGTCTTTGCGGAACGTGTCGCAGCGCGGGTGGCCGGTCCCGGTCCGAGGTGGGATTGGGAAGACAGGAGGAAAGCGCGATGGCGCAAACGGCGAAGCGGATCGAGCGGCTGGCCTCTGAGCTCGACCGGCTGATTGAAATTTCGCAGTCGATCCAGGAGTTGGCCGACGGTTTCGGCGGGCCGCAGGGACCGGCCGAAGGGCCGCTCTGGTGGCACGAGGGCGGACACCTAGTGTTCAGCGACATCCACAACAACCGTCGCATGAAATACGAGCCGGGGAAGGGGGTTTCGCTGCTGCTGGAGCCGACCAACCGCGCCAATGGTCTGACCCGCGATCTGCAGGGCCGGCTTGTTGCTTGCGAGCATGATTCGCGGCGGGTCACGCGGCAGGAACCGGACGGCAGCATCACCGTTGTCGCCAACAGCTTTCAGGGCCGGCAGCTCAATCGGCCGAACGATGTCGTCGTCAAATCCGATGGCTCGATCTATTTCACCGATCCGTGGACCAGCCCCAGCGCGCCCAATCAGTGGGATTTGAGCGTTTCCGGTGTCTATCGGGTGAGCCCCGATCTTGGCACGCTGAGCCTCCTGATCGATGATTTCACGTTGCCCAATGGGCTCGCCTTTTCGCCCGATGAGAGCGTGCTCTACATCAACGATTCCCGTCGTGGCCATATCCGCGCTTTCGACGTGATGCCCAATGGCACATTGGCCAGGGCCAGCGACCGCGTGCTGGTCGATCTGCGCGGTTCCGAGCCGGGAGTGCCCGACGGCATGAAGGTCGATGTCGAGGGCAATGTCTATTGCGGCGGGGCCGGCGGCTTGTGGATCATCGATCCGCGCGGCCAAAAGCTCGGGCGCATCGTGCATGGCGCGCCGGCGACGACCAATCTCGCTTTTGGCGGCAGCGACTGGAAGACCCTCTATTTCACCAGCCGCAACCATCTGGGTGCGGTCAACGTCAAGATCGCCGGCGTGCCCGTTCCGGTCGGGAAGAGATAGCTCGGCATCAAAGCGAGGCGGGCTCGCAAGGGCTCTGCGCTCGCGGCCCATTGGCCTCAGTATTTCGGCGATCGGGGGTTTCGGCGATCGGAGGAAACGGAAATGACAGGGCTCGACACGGTGCTGGAAACCACGGCGGCGGAGCGGCCGGCGACCGGGTTCGTGTTTACCGAGGGGCCGTTGTGGCATCCCGATGGCTTTTATTATTTTGCCGATGTGCGGGCGAGCAAATTCTACCGGTTGCGGCTTGGCGAGGCGGCGGAGACCGTGCGCAGCAATACCGGCGAAGGGAACGGCACGACCTTCGACCTCGAAGGCCGGCTGGTTATTTGCGAAGGCGGCAACCGCCGGCTGACCCGGTGGTCCGACGACAATCACAGCGAAGTCCTGATCGATCGCTACGAGGGCAAGCGGATCAATCGGCCGAATGATGTCTGCTGCAAATCGGATGGCAGCATCTGGTTTACCGATCCCGGTTTGCGTATTGCCCTGCCGGATAAGGAGCTGGCGCATTCCGGGGTCTACGCGGTCGTTCCGAGCGGCGCCGTTCGCCTCGTCGCCGAGTTCGAATATCCGAACGGGCTGGCCTTTTCGCCGGACGAGCGCACGCTCTATGTCGCCAATACCCGGCACGCGCAATACATCCACGCGATCGATCTCGACAGCGCTGGCAACATGGTCAAGCGGCGCATCTTCGCCGACATGTCGTCCGAGGAAACCGATGGCGTTCCCGACGGCATGAAGGTCGACCAAGAGGGCAATGTCTATTGCACCGGGCCGGGCGGCACCTGGGTGTTCACCGCCGCCGGATCGCGGCTCGGCATTATCCGAACCCCGGAGGTCCCGGCCAACCTCGCCTTTGGCGGCCCCGATCTGAAGACAATCTTTTTTACCGCGCGGAATTCGGTCTACACGCTGCGGGCGAAAATCCCGGGCCAGCCTCATCCCTGGTACCGCGCACGGGGTTGAGGCGGCGGTTTGGGAAGGATCTGCTATTGATCCGTCATTGTTGCGGCGGCGGGCAGCCATAGCGCGATAAATCCGGCGACCACCCCCGACCACCGCTTTCGCGGGGGTGGCGCCACGGGAATGTCAATTCGGCGAAAGCCTCGATCGAGGAGAGCGACCATGAAAGTCGGCATCGCGCTCAACATGTTGTCGGAGCCCGGCCGCACCGATGTCGCGGTCATATCCGACCATCTGGCAATGGGTGATCAGGCCGAGCCGCTGGGTTTTGATTCGCTGTTCGCGCTCGAACACCACTTTACCGGCTATGCGATGTCGCCGGCGCCGCTGCAGTTGTTGTCGTATTTCGCCGGGCGGACCAAACGGATCATCTTTGGCACCTCGGTCATCGTCCTGCCGTGGCACGATCCGATCCGCGTCGCCGAGGAGATCGCGCTGCTCGATATTCTCTGTGGTGGGCGCTGTCTGTTCGGTTTCGGCCGCGGTGCGGCGAGTGTCGAATATGCCGGGTTCCGCATTCCGATGGACGAGGCCCGGCGGCGCTTTGCCGAAGCCGCGCAACTGATCCGCAAGGCGCTTTCCGAGCCGGTATTCGAATGGCAGGGGGAATTCTACCAGATCCCGCGCATGTCGATCCGGCCGCGCCCAATCTCGCACCCGGAGGAGCGTTTTTTCGCCTCCTCGGTCAGCCCCGAATCGGCCGAAATCATGGCCAAGCTCGGCTTTGGCATCCTCGTCGTGATGCAGAACGAATGGCCGAAGGCGGCGGAAAACATCGTCGCCTACCGCGAGATCGCGCTCAGCGTCGGCCACAACCCGCCGCCGCCGATCATCCTGACCAATGTCTCTTGCGCCGAGAGCCGCGACGAGGCGCACGACCGGGCGATGCAATGGCTCGGCAAGAAATGGGAGTCGATCGACAACCACTATCATTTCTCCGACGGTCATCTCGCCACGGTCAAAGGCTACGAGACCTACGGCAAGATGGCGAAGACCTATGCTCGCCTGCAGAGCGAGGAAGAACAGGTCCGCGCTACCGAATTCTATGTCAAGATCCAGATCGTCGGCACACCCGAGGATTGCATCCAGCAGATCGCCGAACTGCAGCGCCTGACCGGCACCGACCATCTGGTTACCGAATTTTCTTTTGGCGGCATCCCGCATGCCGAGGCCGACAAGAACATGCGGCTTTTTGCGGGCAAGGTGTTGCCGGTGCTGCAAAAGGATGTCGCGTTCGCGACCCCGAAGGCTCCGACGATGGCGGCGCTGCGGACCGTGACCACCAGCGACCTGTTCGCCCCTGCCTGAGCCTGCTTGGTATCCGGATGGCCTGGGGCTGGCGGGCGTGAGGCCCCGGCGAACGGCTCAATCGTGCTTTCGGCCGGTGCGGATTTCGGCGGGCGGCGGAGCGCCGATGGTCATGCCTTCCCGCGGGTTTTCGGGTGCCGAGGACGCGCGTACCCGGTTTGCACCGGACCCCGCCATGATGTCCGGGCGAAATCGGCGCCCGGCGATGTCAGCGGTCGGGGCGGAAACATCAGGGCTGATGACACGATCAGCAACCCGGTGCCAAAGTAATATTCGAATACCTGACCGCCTGCCGCGATCATCACGAGGTCCATTGCGCCGATCAGGATCGTCAATGTTGTCCGGTCGTCCGGACATCGCACCGCAATCAGTCCGAGCGTAAATATCGCGATGATTGCCTGGACGAAAAGGCTATGGTTTGGCAGCCCGATGTGCCGCAGGATCGGCATGATCCCGATCTGAGCGGTGGCGACCGGGTTTTCGAGAACTTTGACAAGCTCCTGCTCCGGAAGGCGCAAAAACGTCTCGTAGAGCAGGCTGTGGTGCCAAATGATAAAGGGCCCCAGAACGAGCCCGGCGATCCCGATTGTCACAGCCGCCAATTGAAGGAGGCGGATCGGCGATTGGTAGCGAACGACCCCCGCCAGGGTTGCGGCCGCGAGCGCCAAGGCGGTCTGGCGGGAGGCCAGCAGCAGCCCCAGCAGCACCGCAGCCCACACATCGCGCTGCGTCGTCAGGGCAATAACAAACAGATAAACGAGGCCCCAGTATGGACCCATATAGCTTCTGGCCGCGGCCAGTGTAAACAAATGGCTGAACAGGACCGGAAAAAGCACGGATCGCGCAGCGGTCAGCGACCCCTCGTCTTTTATCAATACCCGGGTCAGCAGGACAATCGCGATGAAAGCGAGAACGTTGACCAGGCGCGGGTCGGCCGCGAGCGCCGCTGTCGGCATAAAAGGAAGCCACTGCAGTGGCAGATAGTAGAAGAGATTGGAGGTGACCGCGCTATAGTCAGCCGTGTATGGATCCTGCCCATGGATCATATTGTGCGCGGCGGCCTGGACAATCGGGAGGAGGTCGCCGCCGATGATTTTGTAATCGCTCTGAAAGGAATAGATCATCAGCCAGCCGAGCGACAGGACGAGCAGCACGTCGGGAAGGCGGCGGGGGCCGATCAGGCGGGCCGAAGCAGCCATGACCACAATGACGGCGACGCTCAGACACAGGGCAACCTTTGTCGGGTAGGACAGGTAAAAATTCGAGATAAGGCTGACGAGAAACGGCACAATCGTCCAAGCGAGCGATGTCTCCTCCGACCTCGCGGCAATTTTTGGTGGGAACAGCAGCGCCATCAGCGGCATCAGCAATATTAACGCTGTAAATGTCGTCCAATAAACATAATGATAGGGCGCGGGCACACGACGGATTAAACTATAGGATATGGACAGCGCAATAGATATGAAAACGATGACGCCGCCGAATAACTGGACCGAGGTCTCTGTGGTTTTTGGGTGCAAGGATATTCTGGATCAGGGTTGATGCTCCTCTGAGATATTGAGCGGTTTGTGTAAAGAACGGCTTAAGGGGGGCGCGAGGCGAGCGATCGATTGGTGACAGAGAGCACGCTCGCAACGGCAACGCGCGGCGGCGCTTGTTCCTGGGCGAAGGATCCGGGTCGGCGAATGCGCCGCGCGGCGACGCCGACGCGCGATCGACGATGCTCCGCCTGCCCGTTTACCGCGCAGCGATGTGCAAGGCGTGGAAGCCGCGCTCAAGGTCCTCGATCAGATCTTGTGGGTCTTCGAGGCCGATATGCAGGCGCAGTGTCGGTCCTTCCGGTTCCCAGCGGGTGGCGCTGCGGATGCGCGCCGGCGTCGTCGGCAGGATCAGGCTCTCGAACCCGCCCCAGCTGGCACCGATGCCAAACAGGTCGAGCGCGTCGATCAGCGCATGCACCGCCCGCTTTGGCGCCGGCTGCAGCACCACCCCGAAGAGCCCGCTGGCGCCGAAAAAGTCACGCTGCCACAACGCGTGACCCGGATCGTCGGGGAGTGCTGGGTAGAGGACGCGCACCACTTCCGGCCGGGTCTGCAGCCAGCGTGCGACCGCAAGTGCGTTTTTCTGATGGCGCTCGAGCCGTACGCTCAGCGTGCGCAAGCCTCTGAGCGCGTAATAGGCGTCGTCCGGACCGGCGCAATGACCGAGATCGGCGGCCATCGTGCGCACCGGCAGGTACATCTCCTCGGTGGTGATGACCGCCCCCAGCATCACGTCGGAATGGCCGACGATATATTTGGTCGCGGCATGGATCGACACATCGACGCCGCGTGCAAAGGATGGAAACAGCCATGGCGACGCCCAGGTATTGTCCATCAGCACCTTGGCGCCGGCAGCGTGCGCGGCCGCGGCGATCGCCGGCACGTCCTGCACCTCAAAGGTCAGCGAGCCCGGCGACTCGACATAGACGACCGTGGTGTTCGGGCGCATCAGCCGGGCGATGCCCTCGCCGATCAGCGGGTCGTAATAGGTTGTCGCAACACCGGAGCGGGTCAGCACCTTGTCGCAGAAATTGCGCGCCGGCCCATAGGCCGAATCGACCATCAACAGATGATCGCCGCATTTGAGGCAGGCCTCCAAGGGTGCGGTGATCGCGGCCAGCCCCGAGGACATCAGCATCGCGCGATACCCGCCCTCGATCGCCGCGACCGCCTCCTCGAGCGCGAACGTCGTTGGCGTGCCGAGGAGCCCGTAGCGAACGATGTCGAAACGCTTGGCCGGATCGTGCTTGGCTTCCCAATCGGCCATGCTCGCCGACAGGATCGTCGAGGCATGGTAGACGGGTGGGTTGACCGCCCCATGCTGCGCTTCGGGATGACGGCCAAGATGGGTCAGAAGGGTGTCCTTGCGATAGTTGCGCGGCCGATCGTCGCTCTTCATCAAGCCCTCTTCCATCTCGCAGCACCGACCGGGCGCGGTACCGCGTTGTCCGGGCGGACCTTACAACGCCGCAGCGCTGGCGCACAGATGACGGCGCGCAGTGGTTCCGAGCGGGCGTGGTCTCGCCTTGCAATCGCCGCAGTTGCAGGCCGACACTTTGCCGTCCGGACGCGGGCGCCGAGCGATCAGCCGCGCGGTCCCTTTGTCCCGATCGGGTCTCGGTGCGCAGGGAGGCGCCGATGAGATTGGCGGCGGTGATCGTGCTGATGGCTGTGGTGCTGGCGGGCTGCTCCGATTCGTCGGCGTCATCGCCGGCCGATGCGGTCGAATCGGCTGCAATGGTTCAGAAGAACTGCCACGATCCGCACTGGAAGGAGCAGAATCTCGGTTTGTGGTATTCGGTCTGCCGCCAGTCGCTGAACTGGTGAGCACGGGTCCGGCGGTTTTAGAATTTTCGGAAACACGCCTTGCCGGTGCCTTCGAGGACGCGGCAATCGACCACAACCGCCGGCTCTTTGACGTTCGGTGGGATCTGCACGACATAGCTGCTACCGTTTTTGCAGCCTACACTCCAATAAGCGGTGCCCTTGGCCTTGCCGGTCATGGTGACCCCCATTGGAAAGGCCCGCACACCAACACAGCCGCGCCGAAAGCTGTTGGCCAGCACCTGCGCCTGGCGGCTCTTTGGCAGCGCCAGCAGCTTGTCGTTGCGCAGGTTGCCGGTGCTCGCCGCCCGCGCACCGGCGGCGCCCCAGCAGCAGGCGAGCAATAACACCACCACCACCGATATGATCCGGCCGCGCATCGTTGCCCTCTTCGATCCGCCGCGGGCAGAGTAGCGATCCGGCGATGCGCCAGCAACGTGCTTCGCCCGAAGCACGCCTCCACCGATTGGCGGCCGGGCGCTCGAGTGGCGCCGGAAATGCGCATGCACGAACCGACATCGCTTCCCGGCTGCCGTAATGCCGCCGACACTTGCCTGTGGCGCCGGTTTTCGCTATCACGCTGGTCGCTGCGCCGCGAGACCCGCTCGGGGCGGCAAGCAGGCGGGCGCGTAGCTCAGCGGGAGAGCACTACGTTGACATCGTAGGGGTCACTGGTTCAATCCCAGTCGCGCCCACCATTTCATCAATAAGATACGAGCCGATCCCTGGCGCAGCTGACACGCTGTTGACGCTCAGGGGGCGGTCCGCGCGCGGCGGAAGGGCGGCGAGAGCCAAATCCGCGAAATAACAGTCGATGGCTCTGACTGCCTAGCAGGCTGCTGAAAAAGGCGGAACATGAAGCGAACTGGGACGCTGCATACTATCTAACCCATTGATGTAGCGGAGCAGGCAAATGGCCGAAAACCCTTTTTCAGCATCCTGCTAGGGCAAGGTGGTCGGGGCCGAATTCGCGTTACACTTGTCTCATGTTGCTCTTAAGACACTTGACGGAGAATTTTTATTTTAGCATCGTGTGCCCTCGAAAAATAACCGGGCAGGCCTAAAGGAGGTCTGCAAACCCTGCCGGTACCGGCGGATCAAAGAGGAGGACATTAAATGATCAAGCAGCTTTCTTGGCGTCTATTGATGGTGGCAGGGGTGATGGCGGCTGGCGCCGGTAGTGCCGTCGCGCAGACGACGACCTGCACCAGCACCTTGCCCGCGGGTGACTATGCTGCCGTAAACGTGCCGGCCGGCGCCAGCTGCTTTCTGGCCACCAGCGGCACGGTCAGCGTCTCCGGCAATGTAACGGTGGTTTCGGGGGCATCGCTGACCGACTACGGTGCTGCGAAGTTTACCGTTGGCAGTTCTCTGTTGGCGGTGGGTGCCAGGGTGATCTATCTCGTTCCCGCGACGGGGGGAGCAGTCAACATTCTCGGCAGCGTGTCCGTGACCGGGGATACAAACACCGTAGATATCCGAGATTCATTTATCGGTGGCACCCTGTCGGTTGCGAACTCCAAGATTTCTTCCTACATCCTTTTGTCTGCGAACGATGTGGCGGCGAATATACTTAATCGAGGGAACACCACACCAGCTCCGGGCGACAACGACGTCAACGGCAATACGCTCGGCGGCAGTCTCGTCTGCACAGGCAATTCGCCGGCTCCGCAGAATGGCGGTGTACCGAACACCGTCGGCGGCAGCAAGGCAGGCCAGTGCAGCGGCTTGTGAGCAGCTGATTTAATTGCACAATAAGTAATCAAATTAACAAGCGCGGCGGTCGGTGCTGCGAATGCGTTTTCGGAGCACGCCGCCCACCGCCTGCGCTAACCAAAACTTGAGATCCCATGCGCGGCCGCCGGATAAGCTTTTTGCTACGACGTTCGACGAACTTTCAACCAGTGACCAGAGCGAACCTGGCCATCGGCATCTGTTGGAACGCAACGAGCCCATAGAGTGCTGATCTCAGAGGTGTCGCCAAGGTCTCATTTCTCGGTGTTTTCGAGCAGCACCGGCCCGTCGGCACCGGAGCTTTACGGCGCCTTGATCTCACCGAGATAGGCTTCGCGGATCATTTCGTTCTCGCGCAGCTCGGCGGCCGGGCCGCTCAGCACCACCTGCCCCGTTTGCAGCACATAGGCTCGATCGGCAATCTGCAGGGCCATGTTGGCGTTCTGCTCGACCATGAAGATCGTGGTGCCTTGGCGGTTGATCGCGCGAATGATGTCAAACACCTGCTCGACATAGGCCGGCGACAAGCCCATTGACGGTTCGTCCATGCACAGCAATTTGGGCCGCGCCATCAATGCCCGGCCGATCGCGACCATCTGCTGCTCACCGCCCGACAGGGTGCCGGCGATCTGGCGCAGCCGCTCCTCGACGTGCGGAAACAGCTCCAGGACGCGGGCCAAATCCTGCTCGAATTCGGGGCCGCGGCGGCGCGTGTAGGCGCCCATCTCGAGGTTCTCGTAGACTGTCATGCGCGGGAACAGCCGGCGTGCCTCGAGCACCGGGGCGATGCCGCGGCGCACCCGCTCGGCGGTGCTGACCCCGGCGAGCGGCCGGTCCTCGAAGAGGATCGCGCCACGCCGCGGCGTCACCGTCCCCATGATCGCCTTCATCGTCGTCGATTTGCCGGAGGCGTTGCCGCCCAACAGGCAGACGATCTCGCCGGCGTCGATCCGGTAATCGACCGCTTTCAGGACATGAAGGTCGCCGTAGAAAGTATCGACGGCCCGAAACTCCAGCATGGGAACTCCAGCATCGTTCGGCTAGTGGTCCGATCGAAACGCTTGGTTCGCCGGCGTTTCGTGAATCGGACCACAAAATCAAAACGTTGGTGGTGCGATTCAGCCAACGGATGGGGACCATCCGTTGCCAGCGCACCACTATACGAACGCGGCGCTGCGACCGAGATAGGCGCGGATCACCTCCGGGTCGCGGCGCACGAGATCGGGCGCCCCCTCGGCGATCTTCTCGCCATGGTCCAGCACCACGACATTGTCAGCAAGGCTGACGACGACATCGAGCTTGTGCTCGATCAACAGGATCGTCAGCCCGCTGCGGTTCAGGCTCTTGATCTGCTCGGCGAGCTCCTGGGTTTCGGCCGGGTTCATTCCGGCCGTTGGCTCGTCGAGCAGCAACAGCTTTGGCTGCGAGGCCAGCGCCCGGGCGATCTCGGCGCGCCGGCGGTTGGCGTAGGACAGGCTCGATGCGAAGTGCTCGGCACGCGGCAGCAGACGGTTGCCGAACAGCGCTAGGATTTCGAGAGCACGCTCGCGGGCCTCCTCCTCCTCGCGGCGTGCTGCCGGCAGGCGCAAGAGCGAGCCCACCGCGCCGACACCGAGCCGCGCGTGCATGCCGATCATGACGTTGTCGAGAACGCTCAGGTTCGGGAACAGGCGGATGTTCTGAAAGGTGCGGGCGATGCCACGGTCGAGCACGCGATCCGGCCGCAACCTGTCGAGCCGCGCGCCGGCAAAGCCGATCGTGCCCTGACTGGCGCGAACCAACCCGGTGACGGTGTTGAACAGCGTCGATTTGCCCGAGCCGTTGGGCCCGATCACGGCGACGACCGAATGCTCCAGCACGGTCAGATCGACCGAACGCAACGCCAGCAACCCGCCAAAGCGCACGGTCAAACCGGAGATTTCGAGCAGCGGCCGGGGCGCTTGCGATCGCGCCGCGGGCAACGCGGCAAGACTGGCAAAGCCGCCGCGGTTCACCTGCGCGGTCTGCTGGGCGAGGCTCAGCGCCGGCATCGGCCGCGCCGCCGGGATCAGCCCCTGGCGCCGATAGAGCATCATGAAGACCAGGATGACGCCAAAGATCAGCTCGATCGACGACGCCAGCTCGACCTGCTGGAGCCAGCCGACATCGACCAGCCGCCCCAGCGCATGCAGCCAGCCCGAGAGGTCTTCGAGCACCCAGGATTGCAGGATCTGCAGGATCAGCGCACCGACGACGACACCCCACACGCTGCCGAGGCCGCCAAACACGACCATCACCAGGATCATCACCGAGACCGGGAACATGAACATGTCCGGTGTCGCGGTCTGCAGCTTAGCGATGTAGAGCGTGCCGGTAGCACCGGCAAAGGCGGCTCCGCAGGCAAACGCCAGGAGCTTGAGCCGGACCAGGTTGATGCCCATCGCCTCTGCGGCGATCTCGTCCTCACGGATCGCCATCCACGCCCGCCCGATCCGCGAATCCCTGAGCCTGAGGCTAACCAGGATCAACAATGCGACGAGCGCCACCCCGACATAATAATAAGGGGTGGCACCGACCCCGAAATCGAAGCCGAAGAGCTGCGGTGGGGCGACCCCGTTCAGACCCATCGCGCCATTGGTCAGGGATGGCCAGTTGCGCACGACGATCGGCACGATCTCGCCAAAGCCCAGGGTGACGATCGCCAGATAATCGCCCTTGAGCCGCAGGGTGGGCGCACCGAACACGATCCCGCACAATGCGGCAATCGCCGCAGAGACCGGCAGCATCAGCCAGAACGACACCTGGAAATGGACGAAATCGCCGGCGCTGGTGTGGTTGCGAGCGACCAGCCCCAGCCACTGGAACGGCTCCCACAGGCTGGTCCATTCCGGCTGCAGCTGCCACGAGCTGAGGATGCCGTAGGCGTAGGCGCCGATCGCGAAAAACGCGGCATAGCCGAGATCGAGCAGCCCGGCGAAGCCGACGACGATGTTGAGACCAAGCGCCAGCGCCGCGAAGGCGAGCGCGTTGGCCATCGAATCGATGTCGGCATCGTTGCGATGGAGCAATGGGAAAATCAGCGCGGCTGCCGCGACGCAGGCAATCAGCAGCCGCGCGTGATTGCGCGATCCGAGGATTCCATTCGGCAGCGCCAGCGGCATTCTGGTTCGCCATCGCCGGCCGCGGCGCTCGCTACCAGGCGGCAGCTTGCCGATTTTCGCCATCGGGAGGCTCAGGCCATCAGGATTTTGTCGGGGTCGCGCGGCCGAACAGGCCCGAGGGAACAAACACCAGCACCAGAATCAGGATCGAGAAGATGATCACATCGGTCCAGCGCACCGCGATCAACTGCCCGCCCAGGCTCTCGATCAGCCCGATCAAGAGGCCCCCGACCATCGCACCGCCGACACTGCCGATGCCGCCCAGCACCGCCGCCGTAAACGCCCGCAACCCCGCCGTGTAGCCGATGATGAAGCTGGTGAAGTTGTAGTAGAGACCAAAGATCAGGGCGGCGGCACCGGCCAGCGCCGAGCCGACAAAGAACGCGGTCATGATCACCCGGTCGACCTCGACACCCATCATCCGCGCCGCCTCGGCGTCCTGTGCCGTCGCTCGCATCGCCTTGCCGAGCCGGGTGCGGTGCACGAAGAGGTGCAATGCCACCATCAGCACCGCGGTAATTCCCCAGATCAGCACCTCGCGCAGTTCGAGCGTGACCTGGCCGAACTGCCAGCGCACCACCGGCATCGGGTTCGGGTAGTTCTTCGATTCGGCGCCGACGCTCAGCAGGATCACGTTGAACAGAATGTAGGAGACCCCGATCGTCGTGATCATTGCCGCCGGTCCGCGGACGTCGCGCAATGGCCTCAGCGAAAAGCGCTCGATCGCGACGCCGAGCACGCCCCCGGCGAGCATCGTCACGGCAAAGGCGAGGGTCAGCACCCCGGCCAGCGCCAGACCGGTCAGCACATGGCTCTGTCCGGAAACACCGACCGCTTCCAGCGTCCACATCCCGATAAACGAGCTGACCATAAAGACATTGAAATGGGCGAAATTGATCAGCTCGAGAATGCCATAGACCAGCGTAAACCCGAGCGCCAACAATGCATACATGGCACCCAGGCTCAGCCCGTTGATCACCTGTTGCAGCAACACCCCATATTCGCTCATGGCCCGGATACCCGGATCAGCGACTTACGAGCTGGCGGGAGCAACTCCGATATACTTGTATTGATGGAGAACGTCGTCAAGCGGATACTTGTCGTTCTTGGTGATCTGGAACACGCTGATCACCCGGTTCTCGATGTCGCCATTGGCATCGAAGCTGACGATCCCCTGCAGCGTCTTGACGTGCGATTGCTGGATCGCGTCGCGCACCGCAGCGCGGGTGACGTCCTTGCCGGAGGCGGCGACACTGCTCAGCGCGGCGAGAATGATCAGCGCCGCATCGTAAGCGGTGATCGAATAGTTGTCCGGCTGCTTGCCGTATTTCTTGGCAAATTGCTGGATGAACGGTGCCGCGTCGGGATTGTCGAGCACGTTGGGCGCGGCAATCGTCGCATACCAGCCCGCCACCGCCGGAAAGCCGCCGCCACTCAGGATTTCCGCACCGTAAACCCCGTCGCCGCCAGCCTTGATGATCTTGGGGACAATATCGTAGGACTGCTTGACCACCTTGACCCCGGCCTGCGCGACGCCGCCGTAATAGAGCGCATCGGGGTTCAGCCCTTTCATCTTGGTCAGCGTGGTCGTGTAATCGGCCTCCTTCGGGTCGAGCCGGTCCCGGCCGAGCACATTAATGCCGCGCTTCTTGGCCTGCGCCTGGAACGCATCGGCGAGGCCGACCCCGTAGGCGCCGCTGTCGTCGAGCACATAGACCGATTTGACCTTCAGGGTGTCGGCGAAATAATTCGCCATGTTCGGGCCCTGATAGGCGTCGGTGGTGACCGTGCGGAAATAGACCGCCTTGCCCTTGGGTCGGTATTGCCCGGCGAATTTTGGGTCGGTGATATCGGGATTGGTCGAGGAGGGTGTGATCGTCGCCAGATCGCCCTCGCTCAGGATCGGCGACATCGCCTTGCCAGAGCCGCTCATCTGCGGGCCGATCGCGGCGACGACCGAATCGTCCGACACCATCTTGCGGGCGTTGGTCGCCGCCTGCGCGGGGTCGTATTGCCCGGCGGTAGCAGTACCCGCATCGAGCAGCATCACATTGACTTTGTAGCCGGAGACCCCGCCCTTGGCGTTGGCATCGTCGAGCGCCAGCAATGCCCCGTCCTTGATCAGCTCGGCATCGTGCGCGTCGGCCCCGGTAAACGGCAGGCTGATCCCGACCGTGATGGTCTTGTCGGCAGCAAACGCCGACCCGGACCGCGCCAGCACAGCGCCGACCAGCGCCGTCGTCGACAAATTGATCAGCAAAGCTCGGCGCGACAGCATTTCGTCCCTCCCTGCCCATGTCGAAGCCTTCCGGTGCCGTGCTAGAACCCGGCGCGGCGGCGACAGCAACAGATTACCCGATTCTGCGCCGCGGATCAGCCTCCTGTGTTTTGTCCGAGCCGGATTTGAGGAGACCGGAGAGGAGTGCCGTGAGCGACGGGGTCTCGCCGGCGGCGAACCCGACAGGCCGGCAGAGCGCCATTGAGAGGAGCCCGAGACGCGCCATCTTCTGCGCGGCATAGGCGCTCTCGGCGGCGCTGGCGCTGATCCGCTCGAGGACGGCGCCGCCCAGTTGCTGGACCAGCACGCCGCCGACGACATCGACGGCACCAACGAGACCGGCACCGCCGATCAGCTGGCGCAGCAGATGAACCGTCCCGGCCAAGCCGGGGCGCTGACCATAGATCTGCGCGATCTCGCGCACGAGGCGGAGCGCGCGGGCGGCGAAAAACAGCGTATCGGTCAGCATCGTCGGGCTGACCAGATTGATCGCGAAGGCTTGCGCCGCCGCCCGGCGGATCGCCGCCTGCGCCAGCTGATCGGCCGGAGCGAGCACGAATCGGGAGAACAGGACGAGTGCATCGGCGGCGCTGTGATGCGCATCGAGAGCGCTCTTGTACCGGGCGACCGGTGCGGCAAGCAGCGGGTCGCGGCCGAGGATCGCAGCCGCCTCGGCAAGCTCTCGCTTCAGCTCGCTGGCGAGAGCCGTCGGTATGATCTGCCGCAAGCGCTCAGCCGAGCGCAGGCGCCACAGCCCGCGCAGCTCGCTGAGGACCCAGTAGCCCGCACCGCCTGCTGCGGCAGCGACCGCGACCGCGGCCGCCACGCCAAAGCCGGGACCGCGGGCAAAGCCGCCAGCGACAAAGCTTTCGAGGTCGATCGCGGCGGCGCTCAAGGCGAGCAGCGCCAAGCCGCCCAATGCCCACGCGAAGGGCGAGCGGCGCTGCCCCCGGGCCGACCGCGCAATTGCGGGCTCGGTCGAGGCCGGCAAGCCGAGTTCGAGCCGTCCCGTCTCCCCGGTTTCGACGATGCGCGGCCGCAGCGCTCTGGTCGGCGCCTCGGTGTCAGCATTCATGCGACGCTCCTCGCCACCACGATTGTTCGCAGCGCTCGGCAGATATGAGGCGTGGCGGCCGTGCCCTGAAGACCTGCCGGCTGGCGGGACCACGATATGGCGGCGGCAGCGGATATCAATCCGGCGCGGTCTGCTGATCCGCGCCGCCGCTCACGGGTCGGCACTGCCGCAGCGCCCTTGCCTGCCCCATATCTGTGGATTGAACTCGCCCGGTCGCGGCGTGACCGGTTAGAGTGGCGCGGCCAGATGATGCGCGGGAGGATCGCAATGCCCGACGGCAAGACCAGATCCGGCGCGGCGCCGCCGAACTTCGAACAGCTCACGGCCCGCGCCGAGGCGCTGATCCCGGTGTTGCGCGAGCGCGCCGGGCGCGCCGAGGAATTGCGCCGATTGCCCGACGAGACGATCGCCGACCTGCATTCGAGCGGACTGTTCCGCATGCTGCAGCCGGCACGGGTCGGCGGCAGCGAATTGCCCTACCGGGCATTGTTCGAGCTCAGCGC
This sequence comes from Allostellaceae bacterium, assembly GCA_050729795.1. Classification (GTDB taxonomy): domain Bacteria; phylum Pseudomonadota; class Alphaproteobacteria; order ATCC43930; family CGMCC-115725; genus AP-15. The sequence goes on from JBOHME010000024.1 coordinate 42,855, forward strand.
GGTGATCGGCCGCGGCTGCGGCTCGACCGCCTGGGTGCTGGCCAACCTCGCGGCGCATCACTGGCTTCTGGGCATGTGGCATCCCGAGGGGCAGGACGAAATTTGGAGCGAATCGCCGGATAATCTGATCGGTTCGGCGCTGATCTTTCCGCGCGGCCGGGCGGTGCGGGTGCCGGGCGGCTATCGGCTCAGCGGCCGGTGGCCATTTTCGAGCGGCATCGACGCGGCGACCTGGGCGATGATCGGCGCTCTCGTCATCGACGAGGAAACCGGGCAGAACGAGCCGCGCATCTTCCTGCTCCCCGCCACCGACTATAAGATCATCGACACTTGGCAGGTGATCGGGCTCAGCGGGACCGGCAGCAAGGATGTCGAGGTCACCGACGTGTTTGTCCCGGCCCACCGCACGCTTGCCGCCGAGCGGATCACGGGCGGCCCCAATCGGGGCAGCGGGGTCAATCCCGGGGCGCTCTATCAGCTGCCGGCGATCAGCCTGTTCGGGTTCGCCATCGCCGGGGTCTCGCTCGGCATCGCCCGCGGCGCGATCCAGCACTTCGCCGCGACAACGCGAACCCGGCTCAGCATCTATACCGGACGGAACCTCGCCGATTTCAGAAACTTGCAGGTCCATCTCGCCGAGGCGGCGGCATCGGCC
>JBOHME010000025.1:0-43452 GCA_050729795.1 Allostellaceae bacterium
TACCTGGGGTGCGGCGAGGCCAGTCCCGCCGGCATCGGCCATCGTCTCGATCATGTCGCGGACCAGGCGGCGCACCCACGATGCCCGTGGGTCCTTGACCGCGGCTGCCGGCGCGCGCAGCACTGGATTGCCCATCTGGGCGATCTTCAACAGAGCCATGACCCAAATATGTGGCCGCCGGCGATCGCCGTAAAGTCACAGGGGGCGTTTGCGATCGACGGCTTCACAGTGTGGGCCGCAGGTGCTAGAAAAGCGTCCGATTGCCGCAGCAGGGCGCTGCGGCCGCGACCCTTCGGAACGGAGAGAGCCCCCGTGCAAGTCCTCGTCCGCGACAACAATGTCGATCAGGCTCTCCGGGCCTTGAAGAAAAAGATGCAGCGCGAGGGTGTGTTCCGGGAGATGAAATTGCGGCGCAGCTATGAGAAACCCTCGGAGCGCCGTGCCCGCGAGCGGGCCGAAGCGGTGCGCCGCTATCGCAAGCTCCTGCGCAAGCGCATGGAGCGCGAGGGCTACTGAGCCTTCCGAAGCGCGCGGGCACATCCGGCACGGCGGGAGCGCCGTCTCGTGACCGGCCGCTGATCCCGCTGATAAATGCACCAAAAATACAGCGGCGAGGCTCGATCCGCCGCCGCCTCCAGTCATGCGAAGCAAGTGAATATCAGTCATTCCGGGGCGCGGAAGCAACCCGCGAGCCCGGAACCCATGCACACCGCTCTGCGAAAATTTCCGCGAGCAACTGTGTTCATAGGTTCCAGGCCTGCCCCCTTGGGTCATCCCGGAATGACACCTACCCGTGGCCGAAATTGTTTCACCCGCTCCTCTGGCGGAGCGCCCAGCCCTAAAGAATGCGATAGCATCGCCGGTCCTGTTCCACCTGTTTTTTGCATGAGATGTACAGGCCCCGCCATCCCGCCGGTCACCCTCGGTTTCCCGGCGCCCGTTCCCGAGCGCCATCCGAACGACCGCACTATGGGATACGATTTTGGCTATTTTGGTGTGGTCGTGCGGCTCGGTGTCATCGCAGTGTCGCCCAGCGCGAGTATAGTGCGCCTTGATGGAGTTCGAATGGGACGAGATCAAGGATCGGGCAAAACCGCCAAAAACATGGGTTTGATTTCGCTTATGCCGTTCGCATCTTTGATGGAACTCTGCGGCAATTCCTCGATCCGCGGCCATGGGGGGAACTGCGCCTCGTGGCCACCGGGCAAGTGGACGGCCGGTTCATTACCGTTGTGTATACGCGGCGTGGCAAGCGTTATCGGATCATTTCGGCCAGGCCGGCTCGCTCTAACGAGAGATTTTGATCATGGAACGGAAAACGCTGCGCCAGGCCAATGAGGAAAAGGGGTTTTTGGACACGGAAAAGTTCGACAGCTTTTCCGATGCCGATATCGAGCGGATGATCGAAGAGGATCCGGATCAGGCGCCCGCGAACGAGACGCTGCGCCCTTTGCTGGATATCGGCGACATCCGCCACAAGCGCGGGCTGAGCCAACAGCAGCTGGCGCGGAAACTGTGCGTGCCCGTCGCGACCATTCGCGACTGGGAGCGCGGCGCAAACCGCACCGATCCCGCGATGCAGGCCCTCCTGCGGATTCTCGACCGCATCCCGGAACCCGCGCTACACGCACTCGACGAACCCGCAACGGCGACCTGACTCGGGCACCGGCCGCGATCCCTGAACGCAGCGGTCGCCGAACGAAATGCGTCGCCTCACGGCGGTCGGGTGCAATCACCCACAAGGCCCCACTGCAAACCATTGGATCGCGAATGAAAGCGGTAATCATTTTTGGAGTACACTCGCGAACGTTTGTCGCCGGAGAGGGTCGCCCTTGTGAGCCAGCACCTTATCAGTCGCTACCTTAACGACCTTGCGGATTTGCGGCGCGTCTCCGGAGAAGTTCGTGAGTCGGTTGTCAGGGAGGCGTTCAAGACCCTCCTGAAAGAGTGGGGACGCTCAAAAGACCTCATTTTCATTCCCGAATACAAGCTGGATACCGCGACAAAGGACCGCCGCTTTGTCGATGGCGCATTGCTGCATGCGCTGCGCGTGCCATTCGGCTATTGGGAGGCGAAAGACGAGGAGGACGATCTCGACGCGGAAATTCAGAAGAAATTCCGCCGCGGCTACCCGCAGGACAACTTCGTCTTTGAGGATTCGTGCGAAGCCGTCCTGTTTCAGAACCGCCAGGAGGTCATTCGCTGCCCGGTAGATGATCCGGACCGGCTCGAAAAGCTGCTCAATCTATTCTTCTCGCATCAACGCCCGGAGATCGCGGAGTTCCGCAAGGCGGTCGCGCAATTCAGGACGGACCTGCCGGCGGTGCTCGCTGCGCTCCGCGCGATGATCGAGAATGCAGATGCCGGCAACCCCGAGTTCCGCGCCGCCGCGCTGGTCTTTTTGAAACACACCCAGGAAACGATCAACCCCAGCGTCAACGCCGCCGATGTGCGCGAGATGCTGATACAGCACATCCTGACCGAGGAGATCTTCTCCTATGTCTTTGACAATGCGGATTTTCACCGGCGGAACAACATTGCGCGTGAGCTGTACCGGTTGGAAGACACCTTCTTCACCGGCAATCTCAAGCATCAGACACTGGACGCGCTGAAACCCTATTACGCGGCGATCCGCTCTGCGGCAGCGCTGGTTTCGAGCCATCACGAAAAGCAGAACTTTCTCAAAGTCGTTTACGAGAATTTCTACAAGGTCTACAACCGCAAGGCCGCCGACCGCCTCGGTGTCGTCTATACGCCGAACGAGATCGTGCGTTTTATGATCGAGAGCACCGACTGGCTGTGTCAGCGCCATTTCGGGCGTCAACTGATCGACAAGAACGTCGAGATCCTCGATCCGGCAGCCGGCACGGGCACCTTCATCGTCGAGCTGATCGAGCATTTCCGCGGCCAGCCCGCCAAGCTCAAATACAAGTACCGAGAGGATCTGCACGCTAACGAGGTCGCAATTCTTCCCTACTACGTCGCCAACCTCAACATCGAGGCGACCTATGCCGCAATGACCGGCGAATACGAGGAATATCCGAACCTCTGCTTTGTCGATACCCTCGACAATATCGCGGGTTTGCGCGAGAGGGGCCGGGCCCCCGATTTTTTTGGCGCCCTCTCGGACGAAAACGTTGCCCGCATCAAACGCCAGAACACGCGCAAAATCAGCGTCATCATCGGCAACCCGCCTTATAACGCCAACCAGCTTAACGAGAACGAGAACAATAAGAACCGTGAATATGATGCGATCGACAAGCGGATCAAGGAAACTTATATTGCCGCATCAACCGCGCAGAAGACCAAGCTCTATGACCCCTACGCCCGGTTTTTCCGTTGGGCGGCGGACCGCATCCACGAGAACGGAATTATCGCGTTTGTGACCAATAATTCCTTCATAGATGGTCGGACGTTTGATGGATTTCGTAAATGCCTTGCGGACGAGTTTAGCGAAATTCGTGTCATCGATCTAAAAGGCAACGCCCGTACGAGCGGGGAAAGGCGCAGAAAGGAAGCTGGAAATATTTTTGACGATCAGATTCGCGTCGGTGTAGCTATTTGGTTCTGTGTTCTAAAAAACACTTCGAAGGGGTGTAAAATCTTGTACGAATGTGTCAGAGACTATGCCAAATCTGATGAGAAGCTGGAATTCCTGAATTCTACACACATTGAGCAACGGAATTTTCGCGAAATTCGGCCTGATGGAATAAATAATTGGCTCGATCTGGTTGATAATGACTTTGATACACTAATGCCTATTGCTACGAAAGCGACAAAACAATCGAGAAAATCGTCCGACGAGAGGGCAATATTTAAGTTATTTTCTCTTGGTGTCGTAACTGCCCGTGATGAGTGGGTCTACGATGGCGAGGAGAAAGATCTCAAAAGTAAGTTAAATTTCCTAATCCATACATATAATGCGGATGTGAAAAGGCTCGGCCCAGTGACGAATAAGATAGGCCTCGGAGACCGACTTGATTATTCAATAAAGTGGACACGGGCGGTTAAAGGAGATCTTCAACGGGGACTACACTACAGTTTCAACGCGGGTAATGTTTGTGCCAGTTTATATCGTCCCTATGCATCAAAAATAATGTATTTCGATAAGAGACTCAATGAAATGCAATATCGATTGCAGAGCATTTTCCCCGACGGTAGAAAAGCCGCTTGCATTTTAATCTCGGGCGCGCCCTCCTCGAAGCCGTTTCAATGTCTTGCCACATATTATGTGCCAAGCTATGACACCTTGGAAAAAACAGAAGCGCTACCTTTGTATCGAGTCGGTAGCGCCGGCCAGATCGAGAACATTACCGACTGGGCCGCTGGCCAATTTCGGGCGCATTACGAGGTAGGACGACCAACGAAGCGCCCGATCACGAAGGACGCCATCTTTCATTATGTCTATGGCGTGCTGCACGACCCGATCTATCGGGAGAAATATGGGCTCAATCTAAAGCGCGAGTTTCCGCGCATTCCGTTCTACGCCGAATTCTGGCGCTGGGCCGATTGGGGGGAGCGGCTAATGGCGCTCCACATCGGCTATGAGACCGTCGAACCGTGGCCGCTGGTGCGCACCGACGTGCCGGACGAGAGATCGCGGCGAGCTGAACTGTCGCCGAAGGCGTTGCTGCGCGCCGACAAAGGCGCTGGAATCATACTCCTCGACACCGAGACGCAATTGGGCGGCATTCCGAAGCAAGCGTGGGATTACCGGCTCGGCAATCGCTCGGCGCTGGAATGGGTGCTCGACCAGCACAAGGAAAAGACGCCGCGAGACCCGACGATCCGCGAAAAATTCAACACCTACCGCTTTGCCGACTACAAGGAAAAGGTGATCGATCTGCTGCGGCGAGTGACTCGCGTCAGCCTCGAGACGATGGAGATTGTTTCGGCGATGCGGTCCGCGACCAATGCGAGGTGAAGTCTCGGTGTCGGGCCGCCCATCCGCCCGGGGCGAAGCTGCCGAGCAATCAGCTGCCGCGGTCACCCCATCGCCTTGACGATCTCTTCGGACATTTTTTTGGCGTCGCCGAACAGCATCATTGTGTTGTCGCGGTAGAACAGCTCGTTTTCGACGCCGGCGTAGCCCGAGGCCATCGAGCGCTTGACGAAGAGCACGGTCTTGGCGCGCTCGACATCGAGGATCGGCATGCCGTAGATCGGCGAGGAGGGGTCGGTTTTGGCCGCCGGGTTGGTCACGTCGTTGGCGCCGATCACAAAGGCGACATCCGTCGAGGGAAAATCGCGGTTGATCTCGTCGAGCTCGAACACCTCGTCATAGGGCACGTTGGCTTCGGCGAGCAGCACGTTCATGTGTCCCGGCATGCGCCCGGCCACCGGATGGATCGCGTAGCGGACGCTGACCCCGTGCTTTTTCAATAGGTCGGCCATCTCGCGCAGCGCGTGCTGGGCCTGCGCCACCGCCATGCCGTAGCCCGGCACGATCACCACCGAGCCGGCGTTCTCCAGGATAAAGGCGGCGTCCTCGGCGCTGCCCGACTTGACCGAGCGGTCGCCATGCCCGGCGCCGGCCGCGGCGACCGACCCGTCGCCGCCGAAGCCGCCGAGGATCACCGCGACGATCGAGCGGTTCATCCCCTTGCACATGATGTAGCTGAGGATCGCACCCGACGAGCCGACCAGCCCGCCGGTGATGATCAATGCGCTGTTCGACAGCGTGAAGCCGATGCCGCAGGCGGCCCAGCCCGAATACGAATTCAGCATCGAAATCACGACCGGCATGTCGGCCCCGCCGATCGGCACAATCAGCAGCAAGCCCAGCGCCAGCGACAACAGCAGAACGAGGCCGAACGCCACCGCCGACTGGCTGATCACAAAGGCGATGATCAGGAGGACCAGCAGCACGCCGACCGCGGCGTTCAGCGGATGCTGGCCGCGAAACACCAAGGGCCGGCCGGTCACCAGCCCTTGCAGCTTGGCAAAGGCGACGACGGCGCCGGTAAAGGTGACCGCCCCGATCGCCATCCCGATCGACATCTCGATCAGGCTCTCGCGCTCGATCGCGCCGGGAAATCCGATCCCGTATTCGGCCGGGGCGTTGAAGGCGGCGACCGCGACGCAGACGGCGGAGAGGCCGACGAGGCTGTGAAACGCCGCCACCAGCTGCGGCAGTGCTGTCATGTGAATGCGCAGCGCGATCCAGGTGCCGATCGCCCCACCGATCACGATGCCGAGGATGATCAGCCAGAAGCTGACAACGTGCGGCGTCAACAGCGTGACGATGACGGCGATCGCCATGCCGGCGATGCCGTAGAGGTTGCCGCCCCGTGCGGTCTGCGGCGAGGACAGACCGCGCAGCGCCAGGATGAAGCAGATCGAGGCGATCAGATAGAAAAAAGCCGCGAGGTTCTCGCTCACCGTCGCCCCGCTATTTCTTCCGCTGGAACATCTGCAGCATCCGCTGGGTCACGATAAAGCCGCCAAAGATGTTGACCGCAGCGAGGGTCACGGCGATGAAGCCCATGATCTTGGCGAAGCTCAAGCCGTGCGGGCCGGCGGCGATCAGCGCGCCGACCACAATCACGCTCGAGATCGCGTTGGTGACGCTCATCAGCGGCGAATGCAGCGCCGGTGTCACCCGCCAGACCACGTGGTACCCGACAAACACCGCGAGCACAAAGATCGTCAGCTCGAAGACGAACGGCGTGCCGCTGACGACCGGCACGGCGTGCGCCTGGGCCATCGACTGCCGGGACAGGGCTTCGAGGTGCTGGGCAAGCCGGCCGGCATCGTCGGCAAGCTCCCTGGCACGTTCGGCCAGAGAGGCGGGATCGGCCATGCTGTTCTCCGTCAGTTGTCCGCGACCGGGGCGGGTTTTGCGGGAGCCGGGTTTGCGGCACCCGGGTTCGCGGCATCCGAGTTCGTGGCGCCCGGATGCATAGCGCCTGGGTTCACGGCAAACGCCGGATTGACCACCGCGCCGTCACGGGTCAGCAGGGTCGCCCTGACGATCTCGTCTTCGAGGTCGATCGCCAGCCCGCCGTCCTTGCCGATCAGCGGGGTCAAAAAGGAGAAGAGGTTGCGCGCGTAGAGCTGGCTCGCGTCGGTGGCGATCCGCGACGGCACGTTGATATGACCGATGATCTTGACCCCGTTCGTGGTGGTGACGATCTCACCGGGCTCGCTGCCTTCGACATTGCCGCCGGCTTCGACCGCGAGATCGATGACGATCGATCCGGGTGAGAGCTCGGCAACCATCGCCCGGGTCAGCAGCACTGGTGCCGCCCGGCCTGGGATCAGCGCCGTGCAGATCACGACATCGGTCCGCTTCAGCGCCTCGCTGACCTTTTCACGCTGCCGGCGCTGATAGTCCTCGCCCATCTCGCGGGCGTAGCCGCCGGCGGTCTCGGCGGCCCGCGCGGCGTCGTCGTCGACACTCAGAAACGTCGCGCCCAGGCTCTCGACCTGCTCCTTGGCGGCGGCGCGCACATCGGTTGCCTGCACGATCGCGCCGAGCCGGCGCGCGGTGGCGATCGCCTGCAGCCCGGCCACCCCGGCGCCCATCACCAGCACGCGGGCGGCCTTGATCGTTCCGGCGGCAGTCATCATCATCGGAAACGCCCGGCCGAACTCGTCGGCGGCGTCAAGGACCGCCTTGTAGCCGGCGAGGTTGGCCTGCGAGGAGAGCACATCCATTGCTTGCGCGCGGGTGATGCGCGGCAGCAGCTCCATCGCGAAGGCGGTGATCCCGGCGCCGGCATAGGTGGCGATCTCGTCCTGGTGCTGCAGCGGCTGCAACAAGCCGATCAGCACCGCGCCGCGCTTGAGCGGCTTGATCTCGTCGATCGGGTCTTCACCGGGAGCGAGCGGCCGCTGCACCTTGAGCACGATATCGGCCTCGGCGAGGGCCGCCTCCGGGTCGCTTGCCAGCCGCGCACCGGCCGCAGCAAAAGCCGTGTCGGTGATCCCAGCCGTATCACCGGCGCCCTGTTCGGCCACCACTTCGAGACCCATCGCGATCATCCGCTTGACCGTGTCGGGCGAGGCTGCGACGCGGCGCTCATGCGCCCGCCTTTCCTTGACGACGGCAACCTTCATCGCGGCGGCATTCCTGAATGACCAGGCTGTCTTGAATGCGCAGCCTCGGCCGCACAATGGCGCGACGACGCCATTTTGTGAAGAGCGAACCCCGGCGCACCGCCGGCGCGGGCGGCACCACCGGCTGCGCAGCGGTCACGCTTCCGCCGGCCTTGCCGCCCGTGCTAGGGTTTCGGTCTCCCGCTGGTCCGCCGCGCCGGCGGGGCGGTGCACCTTGGCGCGCAACCAGCCGCCCCAGCGCCGGCGGTGCTGCGGCAATGCCGGGAATAAGCATTCTGGAGGAGCGTTGTCGCCAGAGCACAGATCTGCGGGATCGCAGGCGCGTGTCGCGATCGGCGACGATCTGGCGCGCGTGCGGTTTGGCGACCAGCTGATCGCGATACTGCCACGACTGCGGCGATTCGCGCGCGGGCTGACGGGATCGGCGAGCGAAGCCGACGACCTGGTGCAGGCGGCCTGCGAGCGGGCGCTCGCGCGGCGACACCAGTTTCAGGAGGGCACCCGGTTCGACAGCTGGATGTTTCGTATCGTGCAGACGATCTGGATCGATCAGCTCCGCTCGCGCCAGGTGCGTAAGGAGGACGCGGCGCTCAGCGAGGAACGTCTGGGATCGGACGAGCCGGTGCGTCGGGCGGAGGCGCGGCTCGCCCTGAGCGAGGTGCGAAGCGCGCTTGACCACCTGCCACCCGAGCAGCGAGCAGTGCTGTTGCTGGTGACGGTCGATGGGCTCAGCTACAAGGAGGCGGCCGAGATTGTGCAGGTACCGATCGGAACGATCATGAGCCGTCTCGCCCGGGCCCGGATGGCGCTGCAGCTTTGCCTCGAATCCGGCGGTGCGATGCGCAGGAGTAAACGGGATGCCGAAGCGCATTGACGATCGCCTCGCCGCCTATCTCGATGGCGAAATCGAAGCGGCTGAGCGGCTTGACATCGAAGCTTGGCTCGAGCGCGACCTGGCCGCCCGCGAGCGGCTTGCCGCGCTCGCCGAATCGGCAGAGCTGGTGCGCCGCGCCTTTGACGAGGTGCTGCACGAGCCGGTGCCACCCCGGCTGATTGCCGCGGCACGCGGGCAGGCGGTGTCGCGCATAGCGGCAGGGGCGGAGCCGGGGGCGGAACCCGGGGCGGAGCTGGAGGCGGTGACGATCGCCGCCGGTCTGCCGGTCCGGCCCCGAGCGCAGCGCGGGCCATTGCGGCGGCGCTGGCGCCTCGCTGTGCCGCTGGCCGCCTCGATTTGCGGATTGCTGATCGGCGGCAGCGCCGCCTATCTTGGCGTCGGCCGGCTCGCTCCGGGCAATATTGCCGGTGCCGGTGGTCAGCCGACGACGCAGGCGACGCTCGCAAACAATCTGTGGCTCGACAATGCCGCCGGCTATTTCAAGCTGTTCGTCAGCGCCGGCGACAACGCGCTGATCGAGCTTCCGGCCGGCAGCGACCCGCGCGCGGCGCTGCAGAAGATCAGCCAGAGCCTGCCGCAACAAGTTCGCCTCCCCGATCTGAAGCCCTGGGGTCTCAATTTCCGCGGCGCCCGGCTGATCGTCGTCGATGGCCGGCCGGCAGCCCAGCTGGTCTACACCACCGACAACAAGGCGATAGGACCGTTGGCGCTGATCATCGGCTCCTCGAAACAGCCCGATATCCCGCCGACCTTTGACCGCCGGCAGGATGTCAACCTGATCTATTGGCGCCACCAGGGCCGCGCCTACGCCCTCGTTGGTCAAGCAAATATCGGTTATCTTTGGGGAATCGGCAACGACGTGGCGTGGCAGCTCGACGCGATCTGAGGAGCTCGACCCGATCTGCGGGAAAGCGGCGCCTGAGGAAAGCGGGGCGCGGTCGAGCGCGCAAGGTGCGGGCTGAGAACCGCCGGTCGATCGCCGAGGGGCACGCGCTGCGGGCGGCTGCAGGCGTGTCAGATGGCCCGCCAAAAAAGGCGCCGCGGGTCTATTATCGGGAGGATCTGCGACAGGACGACCGATGCGATTGCTGCTCATCGAGGATAACGAGCGCTTCGCCGAGCTGCTGAAGCGAGGGCTCGTCGCCGCCGGGTTCGTGGTCGACGTCCTCGGCACCGCGGCCGATGCGATCGCCGCATTGCACACCACCCGGTTCGAGATCGTTGTGCTCGATCTCGGGCTGCCCGACGCGGATGGGCTCGAAGTGCTCGGCGACATGCGCCGGTGCCGCGACGCGACACCGGTTCTGATCCTGACCGCGCGCGGCAGCCTCAAGGATCGTGTCACCGGGCTCGGCAGCGGCGCCGACGACTATCTGGTCAAGCCGTTTGCGCTCGAAGAGCTGGTGGCCCGGCTGCGCGCATTGCTGCGCCGTCCCGGCAATCTGCTCGGCGTGCCGCTCCAGCTCGGCAACCTGACCCTCGATACCGCCGCCCGGCAGGTCTTTGTCGGGGACGAGCCGATCTTCTTCTCACCGCGCGAAATCGCCGTCCTCGAGCACCTGCTGCGGCGCGCCGGGCGGGTCGTCGGCAAGAGCCTTCTCGAAAACAATCTTTACGGCCTGTCGCAGGAGGTCGGGTCGAACGCCGTCGAGGTCTACATTCACCGGCTGCGCAAGCGGCTGAGCGAGGTCGAAGCGTCGGTCCAGATCCATACCTTGCGCGGTGTCGGCTATCTGATCGCCGAAAGAAAATGAGGTGATCCGGTTCCGCTCGCTCGTCTCGCGGATTGTCGCGCTGCATCTGCTGGCGATCATCGCCGCCGCGATCTGCATGCCGGTGGCGCTGTTCATGATGCTGAGCCACGCCGCGCAAGGGCTGCACCAGCGGGCGCTGCGCGACCAGGCGGCCGAGATCCTGCGCTATCTCGGGCGGGGACCGGATGGAAGCTTGCAACTGTCGCTCCCGGCGGGTCTTGCCGCCTTCTATTCGCAAGGGTATGGGCGGGCGGCTTATGCCGTTCTCGGCGGCGATCATAGGGTGCTGTTCTCGTCGCGGCCGGACGACCGCCCGATCACCACGAAATCGGTGACGCAGACCCCGTTCCAGTTCTTTTCGCAGCATCGCGATGGCGACAATTATTACGGGGTGACCGTTACAACAGAAGTCGCCGGGCAGCCGCTGCTGGTCCAGGTTTCCGAGGACCTCGCCCATCGCGACGTGCTGATCGACGACATCGTCGCCGAGTTCTTTTCACATGTCGGCTGGATAACGGTGCCGCTGCTGCTGCTGCTGTTGCTGATCGACGTTTTGATCTTCCGGCGAGCCGTGAAGCCGATCATCGCCGCCTCGGCGCTGGCCGAGGAAATCGGCCCCGACCGCATCGAGCTCCGGCTGCCCGAAAACGGGATGCCGCGCGAGGTGCTGCCCCTGGTCCGTGCCGTCAATCACGCGCTCGACCGGCTCGACGCCGGGTTCCGGGCGCAGCGCGAATTCACCGCCGATGCGGCCCACGAGCTGCGCACTCCGCTCGCGATCCTGCGCACCCAGATCGACATGATCGAAGACCGTGAATTGGCCGGGCCGCTGCGCCAGGACGTCGAAAGCATGAGCCGGCTGGTCAACCAGCTGCTCGAAATCTCCGAGCTCGAAACCTTTGTTCTGGCCGATGACGAGACCGCCGATCTGGTGGCAATCGCCACCGAGATCGCCGCGTTTCTCGCGCCGCTGGCGGTGTCGCAGCGCAAGACCGTGGCGGTCACCGGCAGCTTTTTGCCGGTCGTCGTGCGCGGCAATGCCGATGCGATCGGCCGCGCGATCCGCAACCTTGTCGAGAATGCGCTCTCTCATACCGCACCGGGAACGAGTGTGGAGATCGCGACGGCGCGTGACGGGGTGATCCGCATCATGGACCGCGGACCGGGGGTGCCGCGGGCCGAGCGCCAGCACATCTTCAAGCGGTTCTGGCGGCGCGATCGGCGGCGCGGCGGCAATGCCGGTCTGGGTCTTGCGATCGTCGCGCGGATCGCCGAAATGCACGGGGCCGAGGTCGAAGTCGGCGAACGGCCCGGCGGCGGCGCCGTATTCGCGATCCGTTTCCCGGAGGTGCTGCCGTCCGGGCCGCCTGTGCCGGCACGGCTGGAGGTAGCGCATTGAACACCTGCCGGGGCGGCCGGCAGCGGGTGCACGGCGGGTCATCGAACCGAAGATTTCCTGGACGGTCCCGGTCGCATCGGGCATCATCACGCCCGCTCGGTTCGTCCGAATTTATCGCATCGAATTCAGGGTTGCCCGCTTCGAGCCTAGACGAGATCCCCTTCGTGCTGGCGAATTGAAGTATCGCAAGAAAGGCTGGACAATGCTTTCTATCGAATCGACCCCGGAAATGGCGGCAGCCGTCTATGCGACCATGGCGCGCAATCTGGCGGTCGTGCGCCGCCGGCTGGGCAAGCCGTTGACATTGGCGGACAAGGTCTTGCTGGGCCATCTCGACGATCCGGAGCATCAGGAGATCGAGCCGGGCAAAAGCTATCTTCTGCTGCGCCCCGACCGCGTTGTGTTCCAGGACGTGCTGGGGCAGACCGGCTTGTTGCAGTTTATGCAGACGCGGCGCGAGAAAGTCGCGGTCGCGGCGACGATCCATTGCGACCATCTGATCCAGGCGCGGGTCGAGGGGGCCGCCGATCTGCGCGACTCGCTGACCGAGAACAAGGAGGTTTACGACTTCCTGCGCTCGGCCGCGGCGAAATACGGGCTCGGCTTCTGGGGACCGGGCGCCGGCATCATCCACCAGGTGGTGCTGGAGAATTACGCCTTTCCGGGCGAGCTGATCATCGGCACCGACTCGCACACGCCCAATGCCGGCGGTCTTGGGGCCTGCGCGGCTGGGGTCGGCGGCGCCGACGCGGTCGAGGTCATTGCCGGGCTGCCGTGGGAAGTGCTCTATCCGCGGCACATCGCAGTCTATCTGACGGGTGAGCTCAACGGCTGGACCGCACCCAAGGATGTGATCCTCTACGTCGCCGGGGCGCTGACGGTGTCGGGCGCGACCAACGCAATCGTCGAATATATCGGACCCGGCGCGCGCACGATCAGCGCCACCGGCAAGGCGACGATCACAAATATGGGGGCCGAGCTCGGCGCCACCACCTCGATGTTCCCGGCCGACGAGCACATGGCCCGCTATCTGCGCGCGACCGGCAAGCCCGGCCTGGTGCCGCTGTTCCAGCAGCACCAGGATTTGCTGCAACCGGACCCGGAGGTCGAGGCGGATCCGGCAAAGTTTTACGACCGGGTCGTCGAGCTCGATCTAGCAAAGCTCGAACCCTACATCGTCGGGCCGCATTCGCCCGACCGGGCGCGCCCGATCTCGCGGCTCAGGGCCGAAATCGGCGACGCGAAGAACGGTTTTATCGACCATATTTCGACGGCGCTGATCGGCAGCTGCACCAACTCCTCCTACGAGGATATGAGCCGCGCCGCCGATGTCGCCGAGCAGGCCAAGGCGCATGGGATCAAGGCCGCCGTGCCGTTCCTGGTGACACCGGGGTCGGAAGCGGTGCGCGCGACGATCGAGCGCGACGGCCAGATGCAGTCGCTCAAAGACATCAACGGCACGGTCTTGGCCAATGCCTGCGGACCGTGCATCGGCCAGTGGCGGCGGGCAAAGGAGGAAAGCACCGTCCCCAACACGATCGTCACCTCATACAACCGCAATTTCCCGCGGCGAAACGATGAGCAGCCGACGACGATGAACTTTATCGGCAGCCCCGAAATCGTGACCGCGATGGCGCTCGCCGGCAGCCTGTCATTCAATCCGCTGACCGACAGTCTGACCGACGGTACCGGGAAATCGTTCCGGCTCGACCCGCCAAAGCCGGCGCCCGAAGTGCCGGCGCATGGTTTCGATGCGGGGCATGCGACCTATATCAGCCCGCCCGAGGACGGGAGCGGCATTACGCTGGCGGTCTATCCGAAGAGTGAGCGGCTGCAATTGATGGAGCCGTGGTCGGCCTGGGACCACAAGGACTTTGTCGATTGCCCGGTGTTGATCAAGACCCAGGGCAAGACCACCACCGACCACATCTCACCGGCGGGCCCGTGGCTGCGCTATCGCGGCCACCTCGACAAGTTCTCGGACAACATGTTCATGGGTGCCACCAACGCCTTCAACGGCGAGGCCGGGACCGGTATCGATGTGCTGACCGGCGAGAAGGGCGTCATGATCTCGAAGATCGCGCGCAATTACAAGGCGCACGGGGTCAAATGGGTGGCGATCGGCGACGACAATTATGGCGAAGGGTCGAGCCGCGAGCATGCGGCACTGTCGCCGCGGCTCTTGGGCGGCTGCGCGGTAATCGCCCGCAGCTTTGCCCGCATCCACGAGTCGAACCTCAAAAAGCAGGGGCTGTTGGCGCTGACGTTTCAAAGCCGGGCCGATTACGACCGGGTTCGCGCCGACGACCGGTTGAGCCTCGTCGGGCTGGAGGAGATGGCGTCCGGCCAGCCGGTCGAATGCCGGATCAAGCATGCCGACGGCTCGACCGAGACGCTCGAGCTCAACCACACTTTCAGCTCCTCGCAACTCGAATGGTTCCGCAAAGGCTCCGCGCTGAACCTGTTCCACAGCTGAGGGACACCGGCGCCGGCGTTGCGATGGCCGGCGGCTCCCTGACGCCTCTCGGACGGGCGAGAGGCGTCACCGCCGCGGCGATATCGGCATTTGTCGAGACCTCGGGCAGATCAGGTCGATGGAGGACGCGGCGCGGCTGATCGAGCGGCGAAAAGGCCTGCGGTCGGGCGCGTTACTGGGCGCAGAGGCGCTCGGCGCCCTTACGGTCCGGCATATGCAGTAACGAACCTTGGGTTTGGATCAGCTGGTTCGATTATCCAGACAGTGACAACACATGGGTTGCGGCCGTCCGGCGTCATCAGTGAGCAGCTTACCAGGTATTTTTCCCCGTAGGGAGTGGTGGTCTGGCTTTTGACGGAATTTGCGAGTGGATGCGCAAGCAGCACGTGCTTGAGAACGGCCCAATTTGCTTGCGAGAAACCGAATGATAAGAAAAATTTGGCGATGTTATATTTGGCAAACCCAGCTACACCATATAGCTGATGATCGCCGAAGCGGCGGACGAACAAAAAGCTAGCGCTAGCGTTAGGAAGCCAGCAGCCAACCATCGTCCATTGCACTTGCGGAATGCAATCTCCCATTCTGACTGACCGTTCCAGGACCGCCTATCTGGCGGAACCTGACGCGTGCCCTCGAATAAAAAAATTGCCGATGCCGTTCCAAAGACCGCTGACATGACGCCAGCAACCAGTGCCACGGATTTCACAATCAAATATCACCACGCTCGCTTGCTAAAGCGATTGATCGCTCCAAGCTCGGACACTTCGTAGAATCTACGAATCTTTCTTGTGAGGTAGAAGGTCTCGCCCGCTGCGTGCAGCGGGCATGATTGAATGTATATTGGGCGGCACCTGAGGCGACAGACACATCCGCGATCTGTCCGCATTCCACGCACGTAACAGCTGCCATTCTACCCCTCGCCTTTTTTTCGGGGCCGTTCACCGGCGACCTCGCGCGCGCGATCCGGCCCAGCTTCTCCTCGAACCGCTCCTTGTCCTCGTCGCATTCGAGCGCGCGAGCGGTTTCGATGAAGCGCTTGTGCTGAGGCTCAATAGGTTTCCGATTCTTCGGCATGGAGCAATACAACATCGTTGTTCGGTTCGATCCTAAAAATGATTAACAAGGCGGGGAGGTTTTCGGTTGGGATTGTGATTGCGTATCGGACCTTAATCCAGTCGCCTTGGATGCACTCAAACCCCCAGGGATTTCGATACAGGCCATCCATAATTGGTTCCATGGCCTCGTCCACGAGGCGATAACCGCCCAAGCGCTCAACGGCATCGTCAAAACTTGGATCGGCCCGGATACCGCGCATCTGACTAGCGGCTGTTCCATCCGGACTTTTCGGCCATTTCGAGGATTCGTCGGGCCTGTTCGTCACTCGGCGCCGCGTCAGACAAAAGGGCTAGTTCATAGGGCATAGGATCTCCATCAGAGCGTGACCGCCACGCGACCCCATGCGAGTCATCACTTGCCTCTTCGCCCGACAGCTCCCAATAGTATTCTATTGATGAGTTTACATAGGAAATATCGTCCTCACTAAACAGCTTCTTTATCTCTGACTTGACAGTTGGTATTGTCCTATGTTCAACGTAATCGCCAACGTTGATCAGCTTAACGGTGATGAGATCATCTTGTAGCATCTCGCCGTAGAGCGGTGCCATTTCGATTGGGGCCGGACCGAACTTCAAGCGTTGGTAAGCCCGCCCGGTAACGGGAACACGTCTAGCGGCATAGGCGGCGAAATCAGCTTTCCAGATGATCTTATTGAGCTTGATTTTGCCGAACCGGCGAGCGTCAGCACACCGCTCCGACACATAGAGCACCATTTCGCGCAGGCGTGCTTGCCCGCCAGGCAGATCAACCCGGTAGGTTAGGCGTCGTCGCGCCGCCATCATTTTTTTGCGGTCCCTCGATGCTCCTAGCAGAGATCTGGCGGCGGCCCTTCACGGAGCCGCCTGCCTTCACCCGGCGGTCGGCTCCTGATAGGTCAGCCGCTTACCGACAATTCCCATCATCGTCGCCTCCATTCGCTCTGAGTCGTCAACCCCCAGCGCTGCTCGCTGATTATACCGAAAATCAAACTCTGCTAAATAGCGTTTCAGATGCCGCGAGGAACAATGCTGATAGATGCCGGTCATCCCGCGCTTAAAAATTGAAAAATATCCTTCAATCGTATTGGTATGCGCGCCGCCTCGGACGTACTCCCCGATGCCGTGTTGCACGGTGAAATGATATTTGAACTCGCGGCCGATGGAGCGGTAGTAACTCGCCTCATCGGTCATAAGCATGGAATCGGCCTTGATCTGAGCCTGCAAGATAGGCTTGAGCGTGGCCGTGTTCACGTCGTTGACGTGGTGAGAGCGGACCTTACCGCCGCGCTCGACCAAAGACACGATGGCGTGCTTGTGGGCATAGCCGCGCGCGCCATACGCCTTCGGGCGCTTTTGGCCGATGAACGTTTCATCCGCCTCTACCGCTTTCCCGGCCCCCCCCATCGGCTCCATTTGCATTACCCGCATCGCCTCGCGCAACCTGTGCGACATGAACCATGCCGTTTTCAATGTGACGCCGAGCGTGCGATGGAGCTGATTGCTGCTGATCCCCTTCTTGCTGCTGCACATCAGGAACGCGGCCTGGAACCAGATGTGCAACGGCACATGGCTCGCCTCAAACACGGTTCCGACGCGGACGGTGAATTGCCTCCGGCAGGCGTAGCACTTTTTCAGACCGTGGCGCACGCGGCCCAGCTTGTCCTTCACGCCCTGTAGCGGTCGCGCCTTACCGATCGTTCCGCAATGCGGACAGACGATCCCATCGGGCCAGACAATCGCCTCCAGCCGATCAAATGCGGCCTGTTCGTCGGTGAAATATGGCTCGGAAAGTACGCTAGGCATGGCCGCATCACTCTGATGCGGCGATCATATCCTAGTTGATGGGTTTGTCAACTACTATATCGCCAAAAATTTAGCTTTCCTTCCTCCGATGAGATGAGACGGATCTAAGAGATATTTTGTAATCTTAACATCATCCACCGTGACGTTCATGGCGCCGGGCAGTTGACTCATACTGGCCGGATGTCGTCTTGCTGAACCGTCACAACACAGGGGAATGGTTCAGCAAACTCGACCTCGTAGCCCGCGCCGTCCCGATAGGCATAGACAACGGCGCCTATGGTGCCTGCGGGCAGCGTCTTGCCCTGGCACTCACGTGGCTGCCGAAGCGCTACAATGCTGAGCTCGGGAATGGAACGGGGCCGCTCTGCGGAACACATGAAAGCTCTCCGCCCCCCATCGATCTTGCCTCAAAGGGAAACGGGCTATGCCGGCTACCTGTTCCTGACGCCCGGACGGTTCATCCTCATCTCAACGTCAAGCGACATCGCGTTCAATGAGGTAACATCGAATTACGGCGATTCGTCGGGCTTTGATCGACCCTCCGTGAGGCGGCCGCCTGCAATTCAAACCGTGACGCTACTGCCGACTCCTCGGCGGCGGGGGTGCAGCCAGAAAGCCGGGGGGTGGTCGGGCTGGGTGGTGACGATGCCGCGCGGGACGACCGGCGCATCGTCGGCGCGGGTGATGTGAAACGCCCGGATCATCATCGCCAGCACCAGGGTGGCTTCGGTCAGCGCGAACTGGGCACCGATGCAAACCCGCGGGCCGATGCCGAACGGCAGATAGGCAAACCGTCCCGGTGGCGGCGCCGGCGGCAGAAATCGCGAGGGGTCGAAAATCTCGGGATCGGCCCACAAGGTCCGGTGGCGGTGCAGGACCCAGGGTGCGATCAGAATCACGGTGCGAGCCGGGATCGCGATGCCGCCGGCGATGTCGTCGCCGATCGCCTGGCGGGCAAGCATGAAGGCCGGCGGATAGAGGCGCAACGCCTCCTGCACAACCGCGCGGGTATGGACGAGCTGCGGCAGGATTTCGGCTGCGTGGAGGGGACCGAGGTCGAGCGGGGCGGCTTCGGCGGCGAGCCGGTCCTGGATCGCCGGCGCCTCGGCCAGCAGGAAGAGCGCCCAGAACAGCGCTACCGCGGTCGTCTCATGCCCGGCGACGAGCAGCGTCGCCACCTCGTCGGCGAGCTGCCGCCGTGATGGCGCTGCGCCGGTTTGCGGGTCGCGCGCGCCAGCTAAGAGGTCGAACAGATCGCCCGGCGCGGGGCTCGGACCCCGGTCGCGGCGCGCGGCGATGATCCGGCCGATCAGCGCGAGCCAGCGCCGGCGAAACCGCCAGCGGCCGATGTCGCGCAGGCTCGGGATCGCGATCGGCAGCATAAGATCCAGCGGGCTCGGCCGGCCGAGATGCCGAGCATAGTTTTTGATCAGCGCGCGCAACTCGACGCCCCACTCCATCTCGTCGAGCGAGAACATTGCTGTGCCGGCGATCCGCAGCGCCAGGAGCTGCATCTCGGCCAGCAGATCGACCGGCGCGTTGGCGGCGGCCAGTCGGCCGATCGTCGCACCGGCGATGCGCGCGACATGGCCGGCAAGCGGCGGCAAGGTGCGTGGTGCGAAGGCCGAAGCAACCGCGCGGCGTTGTTGCCGCCACTCCTCGCCGGTCGCGAGCAGCAGACCGCGGCCCAGCAATGGTCGCAGGATGCGGATGCCGGCGGCGGTGCGCCGGTAATTCTCTGGACTGTCGACGAGGATATGCTCGATCCCGGCCGGCCGACTGATGATGACCTGGCGGCGTCCAAAAACCGTTCGGAAGACGACATCCTGCTCGAAGGCTCGCGCCGGAAAAATGCCGAGCGCGTTGTCACGCAGCGAGCGCGCATAGCCGCGCGATGAAGTCTCTGCACCCGGCTCGCCTGGCGGCATGGCGGCAAGGGCTGGCGCTTTGCTCACATCCCGATCCTGTCCAGGTGTTGTCTTCGGTTCAGAAGTCGGGATCGTAAAGGCCAGTTCCAACACGCCCTGTCGGGCGTATCGCGGTTCCTCGCGGCAGAGGGTGCGCGCGGAGGGGCCGCAACCGTGGCCGGCACGCGCTCAGGATCGTCGGGCCGGGTCAGGGTCGATCTCAACCCGAAGCTCGGCGCGCTTCCCGGCCAATTCGCAGACGGCTATAAGCCGGAACAGGATCTGCGCCGGGAGGGATCATGACGGTCGCTTTTTCCTGCCGTTGCCCGAATGCCGATTATCTCGGGTTCACCGCCTCGCCCGAGGCCATCATCGCAACCGCGATCAAGGCCGAAGCACTCGGTTTCGACGCTGTTTTTGTCAACGACCACATCATCGTCGATGGATCGCCAAGATCGGCACCATGGACCAACACCTACGATCCGTTTGTAGCGATGTCGTTCGCCGCAGCGCACACGACCCGCATCGGCGTCGGTGTGTCGGTGCTGATCGTGCCCTACCGCAACCCGGTCGCGACCGCCAAGGCGCTAGCGACGCTTGACCGCATGTCGGCCGGGCGACTGATCGCCGGGGTCGGCGCCGGGTGGAACGAGGCCGAATTCGAGGCGCTCGGCGTGCCGTTTCGCGAGCGTGGGGCGCGCACCAGCGAAGCTCTGAGGGTCTGGCGGGCCTGCTGGGCGCCGGACCCGGTTTCGTTCACCGGCCGCTTCACCAGCTTCGCCGACATGCATGTGAGCCCCAAGCCATTGCAGCAGCCGCAGCCGGCAATCTGGGTCGGCGGGCTCAGCGATGGGGCCTTGCGCCGCGCCGCCAGGTTTGCCGAGGTGTGGCAGCCGACGCCATTGCCGGTCGCCACGCTCGTCGAGCGCCAGGCGGCTCTGCGGCGGATTTGCGACGAGCTTGGACGCGAGCGGCCGATCGCGACGCGGATGAGCTTTCGCGTCGACTGCAGCGCGATGACCGGGACGGCCAAGCCGTTGGACGGTGAGGCGACACGGGGGTCGAGCACACCCGGCGAGGTCGCTGCCGAGCTGGCGCGCTACCGCGAAGCCGGCGGCCTTGATGCGTTCCAGATCAACTTCCACGGTTGCCGTGACGCAGACCAGCTCCTCGACGCGATGGAGTGCTTTGCGCAGGACGTCGTGCCACAGTTCGGCTAAGCCCGCGAACGACGAGCCGGGCAATGACGAGCCGGGCAATGACGAGCCGGGCAATGGTGGGGCCGTGCGGCACGGTGTTGGGCGAGCTCGATCCGACGCATCGCCTGAATGCCGGCATCGTCAACTCGATCGAGCCGCGCGCAACACGCACGGTGCCCGCCGAGTATACCGTCGGACCCGGTTGCGTTGACGCCGGATGGCGGGCCTGCCGAGACAGGGCCGCCTTTACGTGGAGCCAAGCCTGGAAGCGCGCGACCGCTGTGAACCGCGCAGGCTCTGGCGAATATCGGTTGAGTTCCTCTCTTGGTGCTGCCAAGCTGCAGCAGCAGGCGCCGCCTCGGCGGGCCGCGGAAAATCCCCAGCGGAGGAGACGGGAATGGCTATGCAACTTGGGCACGTCCACATCAAGACCAGAGAGGATCCGCAGAAGGTCGCAAAGTTCTACATCGACAATTTCGGCGCGACCGTAAAGCGGGAAACTCCCGGCCGCGGCTGCCAGCTCGACCTGCACGGCGTGCAGCTCAACGTGACGACCATCAACGCCGACCAGAACCATGAGCAGCATGTCGGCATCGAGCACATCGCGATCGAGACCGACGATTACCCCGGCGCCGTGGCGAATCTTAAGAAGAACGGCGCGGAGGTCCTGGAGGAGCGCTTCAACAACGGTCGGCATGTGTGCTGGGTTGCAGCACCCGACGGCGCGCAGATGGAGCTGATCGAGAAAGTCTGAGGAAGGCGCCGCCCGCGGCCATACCCCTGCCGCGCGGGCCTCGTCAATCGTGGCTCGCCGCGCTCAAGCAGCCCGGCTTTGCGAGTGGGTAATCTGTGACCTGCGCCGGCGCAACGCGAGGCTACTGTGGGGCTGTCTCGCGAACACACAGTGCCCGCGGGATGGCGCCGCCGGTATTCTGTCGATACGCGGGGCTCGTCGATTTGCTGACAAATTTCGACGGGACGGCCGGTCAATAGATTGCATCAAGCGGGACCGGCAAGGCGGCGTGCGGCAAGCCCCGCTTCTGCGCTTTGCCAGAGATGAACCAGGAGGCGCAGCGCAGCCCGTGCGGCCGCAAGCTGACCGAAGCCGTCACGTTCGCCGAGGCCGAGGAGCTGACCAAAGCGCCGCAGGTGTGAGCCGGTTCAACGCTCGACCGAGCCCAGCCGCAATGTCCACGGGTCCGATGCGGGCGGTCCCCGGCATACCGTCGGCCAGGGTCGTCTGTGAGGCGGCGCTCGATCTCGTCGGCATCACCGGCGCGGATGTGACAAAGCGAGAGGGAGTGGAACGATGCCGGCAAAACGAGCCCGCGGCATGGACCAGGATTTCTATCCCTGGTCTCCTATCGTCTCTCGCCCGGCTCTGCATTGGCCGGGTGGCGCCCGGGTCGCTCTCGCCATTATCGTCAACCTCGAGCATTGGGACTGGGAGGTCCCGGCCGGCACGCCGTTGCCGGTGAGCCCGATGGGCGGTCCCGAGGGCCTGTGGAGCGGAAACCAGCCAAACTTTCCTGACATTGGCGGCTACGGCAACCATGAGTATGGCAACCGCGTCGGGATCTTTCGCATCCTCACGGTGCTCGACAAATACGGCATCAAGCCCACCCTGGCGCTCGATAAGGCCGTGGCGGACCACTACCCGTTTCTGATCAACGAGGGCCAGAAGCGCGGAGCGGAATTCATCGCACACGGTCTGTCGCGTCGGCGCATCATCCATATCGGCATGTCGGAAGATGATGAGCGGCAGTACATCGGCGCCTCGATCGAGGCAGTCGAAAAGGCCACCGGAAAACGGCCGATCGGCTGGTCCGGCCCCGACTTCCAGGAGACGCCGAACACGCCCAACCTCCTCGCTGCGGCCGGCATTCGCTACGTCTGCGACTGGGGCAACGACGAGCAGCCCTACAAGATGACGCCGAAAGCCGGCGAGCTCTATTCGCTCGGGGTGCATGCGTATCTCGACGACAACTACATCCACCTCCATGGCCGGCGGACCATCAACGAGGTCAATTTGCTGTGGCGCGACTGGTTCGACGGGCTGTACGCGGATGGCGTGACCACGGGACGCCTGATGGTGCTCCATCTGCATCCCTGGATCATCGGCCAGCCGTGGCGCATCCGGCATCTCGACGAGGTGCTGGGTCACATCTGCGCTCATCAGGGCGTCTGGAAGGCGACCGGCAGCGAGATCATCGACTGGTTCAAGACACAGTCAGGCTAGCCGCCTCTGCTTTTTCTTCGGACGATTGATTTTCATCGCAACCCAAGGAGAGGCGACATGGCTCTCGCACCGGGCCGGGTCGAGTACGCTCCCATTACCGAACGACCGATCATCAGGTGGCCGAACAACGCGCGGGTCGCGTTCTGGGTCGCGCCGAACATGGAGCACTTCGAATACCTGCCGGAGAACCGGCCGACGCAACCGGACATTCCACACTATTCGCGCATGGATTACGGCAACCGCGTCGGCTTCTGGCGCATGCTCGACGTGCTGAACAAAAACAAGGTGCGCGCCTGCTGCTGTCTCAATCTCGAGGTTCTTGATCACTTCCCCGAGATCAAGGACGCGATGGTCGCCGCCGATTGGGACTACATGGCGCACGGTCTTTACAACAGCCGGCCAATCTACGACTACACCGAAGAACAGGAACGGGCGTACTGGCGGGATTTCGTCGCACACCTCCGGGAAATGACCGGCAAGCGCTTGAAAGGACGCCTCGGCGGTGGTGCCGGTTACACCGTCAGAACCGACGATCTGATGGCAGAGGCTGGCTGCCTCTACCACACGTCATGGATCATTGACGACCAGCCCTGGCCGATCAATGTGCGCGGCGGTCAGAAATTCATCTACGTCCCCTATACCGGCCAGACAAATGACGCCGGCATGCTCGCCTGGAATCGCGAAGCGGACTACTTTCTGCAGATGATCAAGGACCAGTTTGACACGCTCTACCGCGAAGGTGCGGAGAACGGGCGGGTGATGTGCCTTTCGCTGCATCCGCACAATATCGGCCGCCCTAACGCGACGAAGTATCTCGACCAGGCTCTGCGGTACATCCTTGGTCACGACGGCGTCTGGAACACCACTGCCGACGACATCGCCGAGTATTACATCGCCAACTACTATGATCAGGTGTCGGCCTGGATTGCCGAACGCAAGGCGGGCGCACCGAGATAAAAAGGGTCAGGGAGCAGGGAGCCGGCGCTATGGATCTCAAATTGACGGGCAAGGTCGCGCTGATCACCGGCTCAAGCCGCGGCATCGGCTTGGCGACCGCCAAGGCATTTGCCGCCGAGGGTTGCCGGCTGATGCTTTCGGCACGCTCGGCCGAGCGATTGGCCGAGGCGCAGGCGGCATTGCGGGCGAGCGGCGCAGAGGTGGCCGCGCACGCGGCCGATGTCGGGAAACCCGGTGACGCGGCCGGTCTGATCCAGGCTACCGTCGCGGCCTATGGCGGCATTGACGTCCTGGTCAACAACGTAGGTGGGGGCGGCGGCGGAACGCACATCGCCGATAGCACCGATGACGATTGGCACGGCGCGTTGGAGCAAAACCTGATCCAGACCGTGCGGATGATGCGGCTGGCGCTGCCGCAAATGAAGGGCCGTCCCGGCACTAGCGTCATCAACGTGGCGTCGATTTCCGGTTGGGCGCCGCAATTGGCAATGTCGGGCCAATATGGTGCGGCGAAGGCGGCGTTGATCTTCGCAACCGAGCGTTGGGCGCTCGAATTTGTGCCGCACGGCGTCCGGGTCAACACCGTCTCGCCGGGGTCCATTCTGGTAGAAGGCAATGGCTGGGATCGCTACCGCCTCGCCAACCCGGAATACTTCGACGATTACGTTTGTCACGGCTTTCCGATGGGCCGCCTCGGCACTGCCGAGGAGGTGGCTGACGTCATCGTCTTCACGGCCTCGCCGCGCGCCCACTGGATCAACGGGCGGAACCTCCCGGTGGATGGGTTGGAGCAACCCCATGCCCCACTCGATCGCCGGCCGTTCTAGCGAGCCAGTCCAACCGCTCAAGAACTCGAGTGGGACAGCAAGGCCGCGGCCGAAATCCGTGCCTTGTGGTCTGCGTCGGATTGGTGGACGCCTTTGCTGAGCTCAGGAAGGAGCGGCCAGGGTCCCGATTGCGGGAGTTGCGCCCCGCGGATCGGGTGCCCGGAAATCGCGGAGGTCGCGGGCCAAGGCCACAGGAGGCGTGCATCGGCGCGAAGGTCAAAGTGGCGGCATCTTTGGCGGGTTATATTCGAGGACGAATCTCGCGATGAACTGCACGACGAAAAGGGGACCTGGGTGAGCGCGGCCGATATCCTCCTCGTCATCGTAGCACTCGCTTTCGCCTGGAGCATGGGCGCTCACTATACCGGTGCATGCATGGGCATGCCGCACGCGACGGGCAGCATACGCCTGTGGCCAGCCTTGTGGACGATGGCGCCGCTGACGCTGATCGGCGCGACCTTTCTCAGCCACAAGGTTCTCGAGAACGTCGGTCATAACATCCTCACCGCCGACCGGCTCGGGACGGCGCCGGCGATCGCCGTCGTCGCCGCCGCCTTTCTTTTAACGACAATCTTTACGCAACGGCGCATTCCGACCTCGACGATCCAGATCCTCGTCTTCTGCATCATCGGAGCAGGTGCTGCATTTGGTCTCGCGATCCGCTGGCGCACGATCATCGAGCTGGTGGTGCTTTGGGTGCTCGCGCCGTTCGTCGCCTTTGCGCTCGGCTATCTTTTCACCAAGATGTTCGATGCGATCCCCGGTTTTGCGCAGGGCGGCACCGCCGGAGCGATTGGCCGCGCTCTGGTCGTCGTCGGCGGTGCGGCCTCGCTGACGATGGGCGCCAACGACGTGTCGAACGCGACCGCCGTCTTCCTCTCGACCGGGTTCACGGGCCCCTTTCTCGCCGGTCTGATCGGTGGCGTCGGGCTGTCGGTCGGGGTGCTGACCTGGGGGCGACCGCTTCTTGAACGCGTCGCGTTCGATATCGTCAAGCTTGATATGCCGATGGCGATGGCGGCGCAGCTCGTGCAGGCGATCGTGGTGCTGACGGCGGTGTTCTTCGGCTATTTCACCTCGATGAACCAAGCCCTTGTCGGCGCGATGGCCGGGACAGGGTTTGCCCGCGGTCGCGAGACGATCGAGATGCGGGTCGTTTACGGCATCCTGCGCGGCTGGATCATCGGTCCGGCTGCGGGCGTGGCGGTCGGCTTCGTCTTTGCCGAAATCGCGCGGCTTTTCTGAAAGGAGGCGCCCACTGGCTGGGTCGGCGGATTGAGCTGCGCGCTGTTGGTTGCGAGGATCCACCTCAACGGGCGGTCGCTGGTGATCGAGCCGAGGGCTTCGGCCAGCGGCTTGCAGCTCTTCATATGACTATCGTCAGCGCACCAGAAAGGGTCGCGCGATGCCGCGGCTCCCGACGTCGAGGCGAAACAGCCCACCTGCGTGTGGCTCCCTTGCCTTTGCTTCCGCGCTCATTTGGTCCGAGGCGCTGGTGAGATAGAGCACAGCGAGGTCCTCGCCCGCAAAGGCGGGCATTGTCGGCTGACTAACCGGCAGATCGATATCGCGATCGACAGAGCCGTCGGGATAAAAGCGACGCAGCTTGCCGCCGCCGTGCAGCGCCGACCAATAACCGCCCTCCGTGTCGATCGCGCCGCCATCGGGGACGCCCGCTTCTGCTGGCACAGTTGCGAAAACCCGGCGGTTCGCGATCGCGCCATTGGCCCTCTCGTAATCGAAAGCGATGATCTCGCCTGAATTGCTGTGCGACAGGAAGAAGGTCTCGCCGTCGCCGCTCCAAGCCATGCCGTTATGCAATTCGGCGGCGTCCGGTTCGGCGCGAAGCCCGTCCCTAAAAGTAAAACTGTGGAGCCTTCCCGGCTGAGCGGGCGGGGACCCCGTTAGCGGATCGAACATCACACCAATCCAGCATCGGCCGTTTGCGTCGCAAGCGGCTTCGTTGAAGCGAAACAGCGCCGGATCGAATGGCGGCGGCGCCAGCAGGTGCAGCGCGCCGCTATCGAGATCGAGGCGAAATAGACCCTGCCGGAGGGCCACCACCGCATCCCCATCGCCGGTCAGTGCAAAACCACCGATATCGCTCGTCATCGGCCAGCTGCGTATCGCTTCGCCGTCTGGACAGTAGCGGTGCAGCGCTGGCGCCTTGACGTCGATCCAATAGAGCGCACGCTCGGCTGCGATCCAGGTTGCGGATTCACCAA
This sequence comes from Allostellaceae bacterium, assembly GCA_050729795.1. Taxonomy (GTDB): domain Bacteria; phylum Pseudomonadota; class Alphaproteobacteria; order ATCC43930; family CGMCC-115725; genus AP-15. The sequence continues at coordinate 26,837 of JBOHME010000025.1, forward strand.
TCGTCGCATGACAGTCAAGCACCGTTTCGATCGCCATCGGATCCTCCTCGCATAGCAACAGTAACCCGTGGCGCGCGGGCGCGTTCCTCCTCTCGGCGCAATGCCGCTGGCGCCTCGCGACCTGTCCTCGGCGACAAAGGAACTTCGATAAGCCCGATCACGTTGACCGCTCTGGCAACAAGAACGCTGCCCGGGGGGTCGGCGGCGCGGCATCCCACCAGAACTCGTCAACGCGGTCGCTCGCTGCGACGGTCGGTTCATCTCTACGCCCTGCGGGCTCGAACGACGGTTCGTTCACGGCGGCTTGGCAACCAAGGGTAAGATCGAACTCCACTACTCGCAATGATCGCGAGCTGAGCCGAAGCCCGTGGCGATTGAGGACTAAATCGTGCAAGGAACGGCTCCGATGACATCGATGATCCAGGACTATGCGATCATCGGGGACGGTCGCAGTTGTGCGCTCGTCTCCAAAACGGGATCGATTGACTTTCTGTGCTGGCCCCGATTCGACAGCGACGCATGTCTGGCGGCGCTGCTGGGTGACGAGCGTCACGGCTGCTGGCGCATTTCGCCGGCCGGATCTGTCGCGCAGACTACCCGCCGATACCGCGACAATACGGCAATCCTCGAGACCGAGCATGTGAGTGATAGTGGCGCTGGCCGCGTGCGGGTGACGGACTTGATGCCTTGGCGCGACGGCGCCTCGTCGATCATCCGCATCGCGGAAGGGCTGGAGGGCGAGGTGCAGATGGCGATGTCGCTGAGGCTGCGCTTTGGCTACGGTCAGATCACCCCCTGGCGGCAACGCCACGAACGAGGCCTCATTTTCGAGGTCGGTCCGGATCGCGTCGTCCTCGATTGTCCCGTCGAGCTGACGATCGAAACCGATAGGGCCAGCGCCCGCTTCACGCTCACGAAGGGTGCCAGGATCGCCTTTGTCCTCGGGTATTCACCAGCAACGGCGAGGCTGCCTGCGCCCTTGAAGGTCGATGCCCTCGTCAGGGCAACGCAGAAGGAATGGCAGAGCTGGGCCGGCCGGTTCGGGGCGAGAGGCCTTTGGGACGGTGCGATACGACGCTCGCTGATCACGCTGCGCACCCTGATCGATCGGGAAAGCGGCGGGATCGTCGCCGCCGCTACACTCGGACTGCCGGAAATCCCCGGTGGATCGGCCAACTGGGATTATCGCTACTGCTGGCTGCGCGACTCCACCTTCACTTTGACCGCACTGCTCAACGCCGGCTTCCACGAAGAGGCAACCCGTTGGCGCGACTGGATCCTGCGGGCGGTCGCGGGCCAGCCCGCCGCGCTGCAGATCGTCTACCGGATAGACGGCCGCCCCCGCTTGCCGGAATACGAATTGGACGGGCTGCCCGGCTATCGGGGCGCGGCTCCGGTGCGCATCGGCAATGCCGCTTCGAGCCAGACGCAGCTCGACGTCTTCGGCGAGCTGATGGATAGCTTTGACGTGCTGGCCAAGGCCGGGATCGAGCGTACGCCGCGCGTGGTCGAAGTTGAAACCGCCATCGTCGAACATCTCGAGAAAGTCTGGGACCAGCCGACCGCTGATCTCTGGGAAAGCCGCGGTGATCAGCAATGCTACACCTATTCGCAGGTAATGGCCTGGGTGGGCATTACCCGCTTCCGCGCAGCGCATGCCAAGGATGGTCGGGTCGCCCCTGCGCTGATCGCCCGGTTGGAAGAGCTCAGCGCGGTAATCCATCGCACCGTGTGCGAGCGCGGCTATAACAGTGATCTCGGCCATTTCGTGCAATACTATGGCAGCGACAGTCTCGACGCGTCGCTCTTGCTGCTGCCGCTCGTCGGGTTCCTTCCCGCTGATGATCCCCGCATCGTTGGCACGATCGCGGCGATCGAACGCGACCTTATGGAGGGTGGGCTGGTACGACGAAAGCCGCCGAACCCGGATGGCCACGACGAGGGTGCGTTTCTTGCCTGCTCGTGCTGGCTGGCGGACTGCTACAAAATGCAGGGCCGTGATGACGAGGCGGCGTCGCTCCTGGAACGGGTGATCGGGATGTCAAACGACGTGGGCCTGCTCAGTGAGGAGTATGATGTGCGCAGCCGCAGCCTGATCGGCAATATTCCGCAGGCCTTGACGCATCTGGGCCTGATCAACACCGCGTTGTTTCTTTCCGGCCCCGTCATTCAACGAGCCGGCGGGTGATGATGCCGCGCGCACGCACCCTCGTTTTCACAACTCTGACGGTGCTGCTGAGCGGGTGTGAGGCGGTAAAGCTCAGCGTGATGAACCATGCCGGTCCGATCGCTGCGAGCCAATGGCACCTCTACGTGATCGTGGCCATCGTGCTGATCTTCGTCGTCGGACCGGTGCTGCTGCTCACCCCATTGATTGCCTGGCATTATCGACTGTCCAACAAGCATCACGCATTCAAGCCGCAATGGGATTTTTCCTGGACGCTCGAGGGGTTTATCTGGATCCCGCCGATCGGGATCGTCATCGGTCTCGGCGTCGTGCTGTGGCAGTATACGCACGCGCTCGATCCCTACCGGCCGATCGCCTCGAGCCAGCCGACGCTCGAGGTTCAAGCGGTGGGGTTCGACTGGAAATGGCTGTTCATCTACCCGGACCAGCGCGTCGCGGCCATCAACCAGATGGTCATACCGGTCGGCCGGCCGATCCATATTACCCTGACCAGCGGCACGGTGATGCAGTCGTTGCTGATCCCTCAGCTCGCAGGCCAGATCTACGCGATGGCGGGGATGAGGACCCAGCTCAACCTCGCCGCGTCCCGGCCGGGCGTCTATCGCGGCGAGAACACGCAGTTCAATGGGTTGGGGTTCCAGAACGAGCACTTCAATGTGCTCGCGTTGTCGCCCGCCGCCTATGATCGCTGGGTCGGGCGTGTACGTGCTGCCGATCACCCGCTCGATGCCGCCGCCTATGCGGAGCTCTTCAGGAAATCGTCGCCGCCGCAACCGATTATGTTCTCGTCGGTCCCGCAGCATCTGTTCCAGCGTATCCTCGTCCAGTCTCAGGAGCCCCGACCATGATTGAGGGCATCTGGCCTGCGGTGCTGGGCCGGTTCGGATGGCAGTCGCTGCCATTCGTCCTCGCCTGGGAAAATCCCACGGTTAGCGAGATCATCGGTGCCAGCGCCGCCTTGATCGTGATCATCGGTGCCGTCTTCGTCGTCGCACTGATCACCTGGTTCGGCAAGTGGCGCTATCTTTGGGTCGAATGGCTCACCAGCCTCGATCACAAGAAAATCGGCATCATGTACATCGTGCTGGCCTTCGTGATGCTCAGCCGCGCGTTGATCGAGGCCGTGCTGATGCGGACCCAGCAGGCGGCTGCGATCAACAATCCCGGCATCGTTGCGCCCGACCATTTCGCGCAATTGTTCAGCACGCATGGCACCATCATGATCTTTTTCATGGCGATGCCGTTTATCGCCGGCGTCATCAACTATGTCATGCCGCTTCAGATCGGCAGCCGCGACGTCGCCTTCCCATTGCTCAACTCGATCAGCTTATGGCTGACAATCGGGGCCGCCGGACTGATGATGGTGTCGCTCGTCATCGGCAGGTTCTCAACCGGCGGTTGGAGCGGTTACCCGCCTTACACCGAAATCGCCTTCAGCCCTGATGTGGGGCCCGATTACTGGATCTGGGCGGTGACACTGGGCTCGATCGGATCGATGCTCACGGGGATCAATTTCGCCGTCACCATCTACAAGATGCGCTGCCCCGGCATGCACCTGATGCGGATGCCAATGTTCGTCTGGACGGCGCTTTGCACCAGCATCATGATGATCTTCGCAATGCCGCCGCTGACCGTCGCGACCGCGCTGCTCGCTCTCGACCGCTATTTGGGGTTCCATTTCTTTACGAATGACCTCGGCGGCAACCTGATGAACTACATTAACCTGTTCTGGCTGTTCGGCCATCCGGAGGTCTATATCCTGATCTTGCCAGCTTTTGGCATTTATTCGGAGCTCGTTTCGACCTTCTCGACAAAGCGACTTTATGGTTACGCGTCGCTGGTGCTGGCGACCATGGCGATCGCCATTTTGTCGTTCACCGTATGGGTGCATCACTTCTTTACGATGGGCCAGGGTGAGGACATCAATTCCTTGTTCGGCATCGCGACAATGGCGATCGGGGTGCCGACCGGGGTGAAGATTTATGACTGGATCTGGACAATGTTTCTGGGCGAGGTCCGCTTCACCGTGCCGATGCTATACTCGCTTGCTTTCATGATGACGTTCGTGCTCGGGGGACTCACCGGGATTATTCTTGCCTTTCCGCCGCTGGATTATCTCGTTCACAACACGCTGTTTCTCGTCGCGCATTTTCACAATGTTATCATACCGGGTACCGTCTATGGGCTGCTTGCCGGTTATGAATACTGGTTTCCCAAGGCATTTGGTTTCCGGCTCAACGAAAGATGGGGCCGCCTATCCTTTGTTTGCTGGGTAATTGGTTTCTATCTGGCGTTCATGCCGCTCTATGTGATGGGCGCCGCCGGGGTGGCCCGGCGCACGCAGCAGGTGTCCGAGACCGTCTTATGGCCCTGGCTCTATGTCGCCGAAATTGGTGCATTGTTGCTGGGCGCCGCGCTTTTGACGCTGTTCGTGCAGCTGTGGGTCAGCATCCGCGATCGCAATGCCAATAGCGTATTCGCTGGTGATCCCTGGGATGGGCGTGGGCTCGAATGGTCGACCTCCGCGCCGCCGCCTGAATATAACTTCGCGGTCATCCCGCAGGCCCATGACCGCGACACGTTTTACGATGCCAAACGCAAGTCTGACCCTTATGCGCCGCCGGCCTCCTACGAGGACATCGAGCTTCCCAAAAACAGCATGACCGGTCCGGTGATCGGAGTGTCTGGCGCGCTAGCAGGGTTCGGTCTCGTCTGGCATATTTGGTGGCTCGTGATCATCGGCGTTCTGGCGATCATTGCGGCCGTGATCGCCCGCAGCTTTGCTCGCGATGTCCGCCAGATCATCCCGGCCGACGAGATCGAGCGCACCGAACGGCGCTGGCTACGCGCTGTGGCCGATGCGACGCCGATCCCACGAGAAATTGAGGTGACATCCGCCAACCACGGCCTGGCCGAGGTTTCCGCATGAGCGTCGACCAGGTCAGGCACGCGGGCCTCAATCTCGGCGCTACCGATGAACTGACGCATGAGCAGGCTGAGACCGCAATATTTGGCTTCTGGGTGTTCTTGATGAGCGATGCGATAATCTTCGCACTGGTCTTCGCCACCTATGGCGCCATGTTGCACGCCACCGTCGGCGGACCGACACCGGCAACCGAATACAAGATCGTTCCGGTCTTTCTTGAAACGTTGTTCCTGCTCACCAGCAGCTTCACCTTCGGCTTGGCGTCGACCGCAATGAAGCACGCCGCACCGCGCAGGCAGCTGCTCGGCTGGATGGGCGCGACGCTGGTTCTCGGGCTCGCCTTTCTCGGCATGGAGCTGCACGATTTCGCGACGATGTTCGGCGACGCCGCCTATCCGACCCGCAGCGGATATCTTTCATCCTTCTTCGGACTCGTGCCGCTGCACGGGCTTCACGTCTTTTTTGGAAGCATCTGGATCATCGTGATGATGGTTCAGGTGATGACGTTCGGGCTGGATGCGCGCGTCAAGATCAACATCTTGCGGCTCGGCCTGTTCTGGCATTTTCTCGATATCGTGTGGATCGCGATCTTTTCGGTCGTCTATCTCCAGGGGCTGATCCGGTGAGCGGCGCGAACGACAGCAAACGCGAGGAGATCCGCTCCTATGTGGTCGGGTACGGCCTTGCGCTGCTGCTCACCGGCGCGGCGTTCGCGACAGTGCGCTGGCCAAGCGTCGCCGCGAAGACGACGCTCGCGATCGTGCTCGGGCTGGGCCTCGTGCAGATGGTGGTTCACTTCCGATTTTTCCTGCACATCACCCTGCGGAAATCGACCCGTGACGATCTTCAGCTGATCCTGTTCTCGACGCTGATCGTGATCCTGATGGTCTCAGGCACACTCGTCATCCTCCTCAACCTTCGCGCAAGAATGATGTAACGGCTTGGAGGCTCTGCCAGCCGAACCCGCCGGCCTTTTTGGTGACGCTGCTCACGCGATAGCGATCCTCGCTCGGCTCATCAGGTCGCGAATGTTGCCGCTGTCGATGCCGCCGGTCGTCGCCACCCAGGAGATCGCCTCGCGGTCGCAGCAGTCCAAGGTGAAGGCGATGCGCACCCGCTCGCCGTTATCGCAGCCGATCTCAAACCCGTCCGAGCACCAGCGCGTGTCCGGCCGATCGACGCCGACATGGCCGTCGTGCCGGCGCTCACCCCCGCCGGACTCTCTCCACTCTACGGCCATTTCCCGGTAGTGGGTTAAGGCCGGTAGCGCATGACGAGAGCCTCTCCAAGTTCGTAGAGGCGATAACCAACGGCGGCATGACGAAGGAAGATTGATGGTCCGGCGGCATCGGGCTGCGAGACCGTCGCGCCCGAAGTCGGGTCGCTTTAACAGAGTTGCTACCTCGTTGACAGCGTCGCGGCGACCTCGCTAAGGTCCGCGGTGGTGATCGGGTTCGCCATTAATCGCCGCTGAGGCTGATGACCCCTGGCTGATCTTTTGGAGATTGGACCGGGACATGATTGCAGGCGACGAGAATAGGCGCGCAACCCTGCCTTTGCTGCGTCGCCTGCAGCAGGAACTCATTCATTCGCCGGGGCGCCGAATTCGGGCATTTTTCAGCCCTGCCCGAGTCAGCCCTGCCCGAGAAAGCTCTCGCGAGCGCCCGTTGCCAGGTTTCTCTGCCTTGGGGACCTGTCGCGATCGCCGACAAAGCCTTTATCGATGCTCCGCTGGCACGAGAGCGGCTCTATCGCCGCTATGGACCGATCGCTTTGATCGCATGAGCAGAAAGCAGCCCTGAGCCATGCCCTTTACCCAGCTTGATCCGCTTGCCTCCTCGCTCGTCAGCCTGACCGCGATCGCGAGCCTGTTGCTCGTTTTTGTAATGTTGGGTTCTCGCTGGCTCGACAATTACCTTTATGCATTCGCCGCGCAGTCATGGATGATCGCCACGCTGTCACTGGCGATCGGTTGGTTCGGTCACTATAGCGAGCTCTACCTGATTGCTGCGCTGACTTTGGTGTTCCGCGGTCTGCTTCTCCCCTATCTGATTTGGCGAATCATCCAGCCCCTGCGTGTGGCGCGCGAGCTGCACGAGGTTGTTCGGCCGTCATCGGGACTGCTGATCGGCGCGCTCTGCGTGGTCTTTGCCCTCGCCGTCTCCTACAGCATCGGCGACGTTCTCGGCCTTGTCGGGACGCTTGCCATCCTGGCGCTCACGGTCATGCTGGCGACGATACTGATCGGGTTTCTGATGCTCGCGGTCCGGCAAGAGGCGATCACCCTGATCATTGCTCTGCTGGTGATTGAAAACGGCATCGGCGTTGGTGCGGTGATCTTGACTCCGGGGATGCCGCTTCTGATAGAGCTTATGAGCCTGTTCGATGTGCTGATAGCGGTGGCTTGCTTTGGCGTTCTCGTCCGCTATCTGCAGACCCATGTGGGCACCACCAGCATCCGCGGTTTGAAGCGCCTGGTCGGATAGCGGGAGCGGCGATCCGCCTTGTCCTCGCCTTCGCTGCCACCGGGATTACCCGCGACGGTTTGTTGCTCCGCAATCCGCGCGGTTCACGTGACCTCGGTTGCTTTGTCAGCCCAGCGCAATCAGCAGGATAATGACGAGCAGCGCCCCGATCATCGCGAGATAAACGTTGAGGTTCCCAGATTGGATGATGCGCAATCTGGCGGCCAGGGCGACGACGAGCTTTTCGAGCGGCGCGAACAGGTACGGCCCGAATATCGGTGCCACATCGTGGCTGAAGACCAGCCGGCGAATAAAGTAGGGTTGACCGTTGGCCTCGTGCGCCAACTCGCGCTCCGTCTGCGCGGTCGGCCGATAGATGAAGCTGTAGAAAGTGCGCAAGGCATTGGAGAAGGTCAGAGCCGTGGTGGTCGCCTGCCCCGGATCCTGACCGCGTCCGCCATACCACACCGGCGCGCGGCGCACGGCAAACCGTCGGCTCAGCAGCAGCGCAGTCAAGGGAATGAGAGCGAGGAGCGGCATCACGATAACGAGCAGGCTCGGTGAGATGAAGGCGAAGGTCCCGTTCAGCCTGATCGGCCCCCCGGTAGCCGGCACAAGCACCAGACCAATGTGCATCTTTTGGACCGCCCTGGTCGCAAACGCCTTTGCGATCGCGGCGTCCAGAGAACCGAGCCAGACCGGCATCCCGACGGCCAAGGCGAGGACGAGGAACCCAAGAAGCCCGACCGCGAGCGCCGTCGCGATCGGCACGGGTTCAGCCTTGTCCTTGCGTCCCAAGAGCCCGATACCCAATACCTTGACAAACGTTGCAAAACTGATCGCCACCGTCAGGGCCAACCCCGCGCCGGCGAGAGCAGCCGTCAGTCGGCTGGCGAGACTGCCGAGGTGGAAGCCCTGGAAAAAGGTTTGGAAAAGGTACCATTCGCTGACAAACCCGGCTTGTGGGGGCATCGCTGCAAGGCTCATCGCGGCGAACAGCGCGCCGACCCCAAACATCCACGGGCTGCGGGCCAGAACCCCGCGCTGGACCAGCCGGTACTCGCCCGTCGCGCGAAAGACCCCGTCGGCCGAAAGAAACATCGCGCCTTTGGCGAGAGCGTGCCCGGCCAGATGAAGGAGAGCGACAGTCCAGGCAAGGCTGGCCAGATCCATCAAGCGGTCCTGGCGGAACATCAGCGCCGCGCCCAGGAGGCAGACCGCGATCGATCCGTTCTCTGCCGAAGAAAGGCTCAAAAGCTCACGCCACCCCTCCTGTTGGAAGGCGTAGAGCGCCGTCAGAATGGCGCTTAGCACCGCGACCGAGACAATAAAGATGCCGGCGAGCGAAGCCGCCACCGCATGATCGACCGGCAGCCAGCCGATGAAACCACGGCTCAGTGCAAAAAACGCTGCGTTCAGAACGACGCCCGACAAAAACGCGCCGGTCGCTCCACTGGCCGCACCATAGGCGCCGGGGAACCATTCATAAAATGGCAGCAGCCCGAGCTTCGCACCAAACCCGACCAATAGCAGCAGCCCGACAAAGAGCCGCTCCGCTCGCGGCATCGCCAGCGCGGCGGCGGCAAAGTCGCTGAACGACAAGCTATCGGCGCGGCCGGCCAACAGGATGAACGCCAGGATCAGGGCGACGGCGCCGGCCTCGAGCAGAGCCAACATGAACAAGACCGGCCGGCCCGTTTCCGAAGCCAGACCATCGCCGAGGATCATCACCGCGCCGCCGAGGCTCATGATCTCCCAGGCAACAAGAAAGCTGGCGGCGTTCTGCAACCCAAAGACGCCGAGGGCGCCAAAGAGGCTCGCCGCCGCGCCGAAAATCCAAGCCCGCTGCCGTGGCGCCGGCGTGCCGAGCAAGGAAGCGAGAATGGCCCCGGCGAGGCCGAAGCCCAGCAGCCAAAGCGCATCCGGTGACAGCAGAAAGACCGAGCCCGCGGGGCCGATCCCGAGCGCCACATGAAGAGGCGGCAGTCCCCCCGGGAGCGCCGTTGCGATCAGGACGAGAAGCGCTCCACCGCCGAGCGCGAGCAGGGCTCGGGCGGCGCCCGCCGCCCATCCGGCCAGCGCGAGCAATGCCGCACCGAGCCACGCGGCCAGCCCGACGGCGAGAAGCTCAGCCGACAAGACGGCCTCCGCTGACCTTCTGGGGAATCCGATCGAGAAACACCAGCAGCGCCTCGATCACCGCGGCCGGATTGGGCGGGCACCCGGGCAGGTAGAGATCGACCGGCAGCACCCCTTCGAGACCGTTGCCGCAGGCATACCCATCGCCGGCGATGCCGCCCGAAACGGCGCATGTGCCAACCGCCATGACCCAGCGTGGCAGCGGCATCGCCTCGTAGGCCCGCTCCAGCGGCTCGCGCAGGGCGTAAGTGACCGGGCCTGTCACCAACAGCAGATCGGCGAACCGCGGCGATGCCGTAAAAAAAATGCCGAGGCGGTGCAGGTTGTAGAACGGATTGTTGAGTGCCTGCAGCTCGGATTCGCAACCGTTGCAGGAGCCCGCATCGATGTGGCGGATGTGGAGGCTGCGCCGGAAGCCGTTGCGGGATTCCCGCTCCCTGAGGTTCCCATCGCGAGCACCGGCTGCGTTGGACAGCAGCAGGTCGGATCGGTCGCGCGTGCCGAACGCCCAGTCATACGACGCAGTGGCCGCATCACCGGGACAGGCTTCGACGCACAATTGGCAGACGACGCAGCGGCCATAATCGACCTCGATCCGGTCCTTGCCGGCCTGGCCCGTGTGAACGGTGATCGCCGAGGTCGGGCAGACGGCAGCGCATTTGTTGCACACCGGCTCGCACTGCTCCGGTGCGAACCGCGGCATTCCAAGAACGCCCTCCTGACCTGTTCCCTCGCCGCGCCGGGGCCAAGGGGTGGTTGCTTCCCCCTTGTGCAGTCCGAAAAATGTCCAAAGCGGCATCCGTCCCTATCTCCAGCGATCACAGCACCTCTAGCGATCACAGCCCGCGACAGTAAGGCCGAAGCTCGCCTCGTTGATGGCATAATCCATCATGTTGCTGTCGTGGACGGTGAATGGAAAAACCCGCCAGTTCGAGAAGGAGGGCGACTTGATCTTCACCCGCGACAGCCTGCCGTCGCCCCCGATATGGACCGCGTAGAAGAGGGAGCCGCGCGGCGACTCCGCCCATCCGAGGCCTTCCGAATGGGGCGGCGGCACGCAATCGACGCGCACCGGGCCTCGGGCGAGCGAGACGAGCGCCCGCTGAGCGAAATCGATGCTCGCGTCGATCTCGGCGATGCGGATCTGCGCCCGGGCATGGGCATCCCCGCTCTCTCTGACCGGCACGCTGAAGGGTAGCGTGTCGTAGGCTGCGTAGGGGTGATCGCGCCGAAGGTCGCGATCAAAGCCGGAAGCTCGCTCGATAGGCCCCGTCGCGCCCTGATCAAAGGCGACCCGGTGGGGCAGCACACCAGTCGTGATCAGCCGATCCAAATGGCTGTTGGTGGTCTCCAGCATCCCCACATAGGTTGCGATTTCCTCGCCCAAGCGCCCGAGCGCCTCGCCCAGCCAGGGCGCCGGATCCAGGTCGCGGCGCAGTCCGCCCGGTATCAGCAAGCTGCGCAGAAAACGGCTCCCCGTCAGCCGGCCATTGATCTGCTTGGCGCGCTCTTCGAGGAGCTTGCCTTCGGCTTCTGCGACCTTGAGCGTGGTCGTGTGCGCGAGATGGCCCAGATAGTGAAGGTGATTGTAGAGGCGCTCGAGCTCGGCGAGCAGCGAGCGCAGCATCCGGGCGCGCAGCGGCACCACGCAACCGGCCGCCCGCTCGACCGCCTGACAGAAGGCGAGAGCATGGCTGAAGCTGCCGACCCCGGAAACCCGTTCCGCCAGCACCGCGCCGCCGGCAAGCGAGCACCCCTCGAACCGCTTCTCCATGCCGCGATGCTTGAAAAAGAGCTGAGGATGGAGGTGGAGAATGCGCTCGCCGACATAGAGAAAGATCAGCTCCACCGATTCCACCACATCGGCCCGCACCGGTCCGAAGGGCAGCCGCTGGACATCGGCGCTCTCGACCTCCGGAAGGCCGCTGTCTGCAGGCTCGAACGCCAACACCGCGTCGGCTGGATAAGCCGGGTCAAAAGGCGGCAAGACGGGGCGCGCGCCTTGATGCAGAACCAGCCGGTAGGGTTCGGGGTGACCGCGAAATTCCAACCCGAACAAATCGGTGATCTCGCGTTCGTACCAGCCCATCAGCGGACTGACGGTGGCGACGCTAGGCACCGAACCACGCGGGATGCATCGCCAGACGATAAAGTCGTTCTTTGGCGCGGCCGCGACATAGCGCAGCTCGATGCGGCCAGGACGCGGGTACCATGCATAAGCCATCTGCATCCGGCCGCCATCCGCGATCAGCTCACCGACCGCGGCAGGCAAATTCTCGGGCTCGATCGCTGCGATCTCGACGCCAGCCGTCGCACCCTCTCCAAGGGCGGTCATGGCATCCCCGAGGAGAGCGACTGCGCGATCGATGTCAGATAGTTCCAGAGGTCTGCGGGCCACCAGAGGCCGAGCACCAGCAGCGGTAAGAGGGACAGCCACATCGGCACGGCGCACCACGTGCTGACTTTTGGGATCAGTGGCGCTTTATTGGAAGCCGGGCCGTAGTACATGGACCGAAAGTGGCTCATAAACCCGATAAAGATCACGATCAGAAGAATCGCCATGAGGTAGACGGCCCAGGAAAAAGACGGCTTCAGCCCGGCCCGCATGATCGTGAATTCGCTGAAGAACAAGCCAAAGGGCGGCGCGCCGGTGATGGCGATTGCCCCGGCAAGCCACAAGGCGCTCTCGGTCGGAAAGAACCGGCTCACGCCTTTGATCTCCAGGATCTCCTTTGTTCCATAGGCGCGCATCATGTTGCCGGCGCCAAAGAACATCAGCGATTTGTTGAGTGAGTGATTGAGCATGTGATAGAGGGCGCCGGCGACGCCGAGCGGGCCGCCGAAGCCGAAGCCGAGCGCCACCACACCCATATGCTCGACGCTGGAATACGCCATCAGCCGCTTGATGCCCTGCTGGCGCACGATGAAAAGCGCGCCGGTCAGGAGCGACAACGCGCCAAACGCAACCAGCGCCAGCTGCGGCAGCCGACCAACATCAGCCGCTCGCGCAATCGCGAGAAAACGGACAATGCCGATCATCGCCGTATTCAGCAGCGCCCCGGACAGCATCGCCGACACGGGTGCCGGGCTTTCGCTATGGGCATCCGGTAGCCAGCTATGCATCGGCGCCAGGCCCACCTTGGTCCCGTAGCCCACGAGCACGAGCAGGAAGGCGAGGATGATCAGCACCGGGTTCATCTTCGGCGCCGCCGCGCTCAGAACCGCCCAGGTCATTTGATAGCTTGGCCCGAGCACAAAACTGCCGCTCCAATAAAAAACCACCGTGCCGAGAAGAGCCAAGCCGATTCCGGCCGAGACGACGGTAATGTATTTCCACGCGGCCTCCATGCTCTCAGCGACATGCTCGAAGGCGACGAGAAAGGTGCTCACGAGCGTCGTCAGCTCGATCGCAATCCAATAGATGCTGATGCTGTTCATCAGCGGCGCAACCAGAGTGGTCAGGCCAAACCCTGCAAACAACGCGTAAAATCTGAAGAGGCGCCGGTCCTCGTTGAGCAGGCGCATGTAGCCGACGGCATAGATCGAGGCGAGGAGATAGACGATCGACGTGCACAGGATGACCCAGGCCGCCGCTCTGTCGAAGATGACATAGTCGCCGCAAAACAGCATCGCGCGCCCGTCGATAAGAAAGGCCGCCGGCAGCGCGCAGGCGAACGAGACCGCGCTGGCGATCAGGTTGAGCGCCTCGCAGATGCGTGGCCGGCGCAGGATCAGGCAGCCGCTGAACGCCAAGAAGGGCGCTATCGTGAGCGCGACCAGCAGCCCGCCGATCATCCGCGCGCCAGCCGCTCGAGACCAAGTGATGCGATGGCCACGGATAGTCCCCATCCGTTGGCTGAATGGCACCACCAACGTTTTGATCTTGTGGTCCGATTCACGACGCGCCGAGGAACCCAGCGTCTCGATCGGACCACTAAATTACCGGTCGTCCCGGCGCGGGTCAAAAGACCGGAGATCGCCGGCAAGCCGATAAACGATGACCCGACCGGGAGGCTCCAGTATTGGATCAGCATCGCCCTTAGCTCAATTGGATCGCGATGATCGACAGAACCGCCAACAAAAAAGAGGCGGCGAGCGGCTCCTGATAACGGTAGAACCGCAGGCGCGACTGAGCCGTCTCGACGGAGACGACGACGCAGGCGACCAGCGTGAATTTGATGATGAGCCCAGCCGCTGCGCCGAGCGCGCCGAGCGCCGTGCCTTTTATCGACAGGCCCCACGGAAGGACCAGCACGTTGCAGAAGATCGTATAGAGGATGAACTGCTTCATGGCTGACGCCCATTTGAGCAGCGCCAGCAATGGGCCGGAATATTCGAGGATCCGAGCCTCCTCGATCATGTAGACCTCGATATGCGTGCTCGAATGGATCGGCATGCGGTCGGTCTCCACGAGCAGCAGGATAAAAAAGGCCGCGACCAGAAAGAGGTGGGCGGGGCTCCAGTAAGCCGCCCAATCGGCGACGAGCAGATGGTTCACGACGAAAGGGATCATCGACTTGGCAAGCAATGCTATTCCGACAAAGACCAGGATCAGTGTCGGCTCCGCGAGGATCGAAACCATCACGGCGCGGCTCGACCCGATGCCGCCATACGCGCTCGAGGTGTCGAGCCCGGCCAGGATGATCATAAAGGAACCCAGTGTGAGGATCAGACCGCCACCGAGGATGTCGCCCATGTCGGAAAGCGGCAGCGGAAAGTTGGTCAGCACCGGAATCAGAATCGGCACCGTGAGCATGCAGGAAAAAGCGACGATCGGCGTTGCCAAAAACAGCCACGATGCCGTCTGCGGCACCACAATCTGCTTGTGGAAAAGCTTCCAGAGATCCCGGTAGGGCTGAAAGATGCCCGGTCCGCGGGCGCGCTGCACCCGTTCTTCGAATTGGACGATAATCCCCTGGATCAGCGGCGACAGGACCAGAACAGTCGCAACCTGGCCGATCTGGAGCAGGATCTCTTGCGCGCTCACAGAACAGCTATCCGCGCGAACATCTGCCACAGATCCGGCGGTTCAAAAAGGCGCGCACATTCTCGTTTAGAAGCTCGCCGGGGCCCACTCATGCAACTCCTCCCGCCGTCTACAGACGCTAGGAGGGGTCATCAGCCCTAAGGGCGGTTACAAGGCGAACCCCATCGCCCAAGATCAAACAGCAGAATGATAACGCGGATCAGTGTTGTCAACAGACGATGCAGCTCGAACCGGGTGAAAGGATATCCAGCAGCGCTGGTGGGGGCGGGAGCTCAAGGTTCGACGCGAACGCCGGGTTTAGCGGGTCATCTCGCAACGTGGGGGTAATCGATCAAGAAAGACGACCCGCCCGTCCGTGGCATTCGCTTTCTGTCGTGTCTCGCCGAAACTGTAGGTGACCCGGGCGCCAGATCAACCGCGTGACCGTGGGGCCGACGCGGCAGCTGATTTCG
Source organism: Allostellaceae bacterium (assembly GCA_050729795.1). GTDB lineage: Bacteria > Pseudomonadota > Alphaproteobacteria > ATCC43930 > CGMCC-115725 > AP-15. The sequence continues at coordinate 41,994 of JBOHME010000025.1, forward strand.
GCATGCCCTTGCCGCTTGGCCCGACGGGGGTCGGTTGCTCCCGCAGGCGCAGGCGAGCGCCCCGGTCGCCCTACTCTCGCGGCGGGACGTCGAGGCGGATGACGAGGCCTTCGAGCGACGGGCTCGGCGCGGGGTAGCGGCGCATGACCAAGGGATCGTGGCCGGGGACGATGTGCTGCGGCGAGGGTGCCTGGGCACGCAACGCGTCATAGGCGTCGAGCATGTCGCCGATATGAAAAGCCGCGGTAAAGGGCCGGCCCTCTTCCATGTTCTCGTAGTAATGGGTCACGTCGGAGGCGAGCACGACCCAGCCGCGGCTGGTATGCACGCGCACAAACTGCATGCCCGGTGTGTGGCCGCCGACCGGGTGGATGCTGATCCCCGGCGCCAGCTCGGCCGCACCGTTGTAGAGCCGCACCCGGCGGGCGAAATTGAGCCGCACGATACCGACCACATCCTCGACCTCGAAGGAGCGGGCGAGGAACGGGTGGCGCATGTAATGCCCGGTCGTGTAATGCAGCTCCTTCTCCTGCAAATGGAACTGCGCCTGCGGGAAGCGGTGGAAGGTGCCGACATGGTCGTAATGCAGGTGGGTCAGGATCACATCGGCGATGGTGTTGCGGTCGAGCCCGATCAGTGACAGCGACTCGGCCGGGCAGCGCAGATGGCGCCGGCCGCGCGCGGTGGCGATTTCGGCCGTGAAACCGGTGTCGATCACAAAGCTGCGCTCGCGCCCGATCGCCGCCCAGACAAAATAATCCATCGGCATCGGCCCGTCATGCGGATCACCGCCGATGAAATGGTCGGCGCGCCGCGCGTCACGCTCAGCATAGCGGATCGCATAAAGCTCGTATTGGGGAAGATTCGCGTTCATCACGGTCTCACGGGTTGCAGCGGGGATTGCGCCGACGGCGGCGCGGTGCAAGCTTCTTTTGCAGCGCTTATAACCGAGTGCCGGAGCCTGAGCCATGACCGAATCCGCTGTTGACCGCTACGAGGTCACCGCCTTCAACACCGCCAAGGATTCCGAAAACAGGATGCACGACGATACCGTGGCGCGGCGTTTTGGCTTTGCCGGCGGCCTGGTGCCGGGGGTCGAGATCTACGCCTATGTGACGCACTTGCCGGTGCGGCACTGGGGCCGCCAATGGCTCGAACGCGGCACCGCCGAAATCCGCTTGCTGAAGCCGGTCTATGACGGCGACCGGGTCACCGTGAGCGCAACCGAAATCGTGGACGGGCTCGAGTTGCGGCTGAAGGCTCACGGCGAGCTGTGCGCGACCGGCCACGCCGCGTTGCCAAAAGCGGCCGGGCCGGCGCCAGCCGCTTTCGCCACCGCTCCGACGCCGCCGGACCCGCCCGCCAACCGGCCGCCGGCCGATGAGACGACGCTCGCCGTCGGCAGCTGGCTGGCGATCCAGCCGTTCCGGATCGGTGACACCGAAGCCCGGCAATACCC
>JBOHME010000026.1:0-43228 GCA_050729795.1 Allostellaceae bacterium
CCGCCCCCGACAAGCCGTCGATCGCGGTCCTGCCGTTCCGCAACATGAGCGGCGACCCCGAGCAGGAATATTTCGTCGACGGTATGGTCGAGGAGATCATCAGCGCGCTGTCGCGCATCCGCTGGCTGTTCGTCATCGCCGGCAATTCGACGTTCGCCTACAAGGGGAAAGCCATCGACGTGCAGCAAGTCGGGCGCGAGCTTGGCGTGCGCTATGTGCTCGAAGGTTCGGTGCGCAAAGGCGGCAACCGGGTGCGGATCACCGGCCAGCTGATCGAAGCGGCGAGCGGCGCGCATCTCTGGGCCGACCACTTCGACGGCTCTCTCGAAGACGTGTTCGATCTCCAAGACAGGGTCGCATCGAGCGTCGCAGGAGTCATCGAGCCGGTACTGCAGGCGGTCGAAACGGCGCGTTCGGCCACCCGCCCGACCCGCGACCTGACCGCCTACGACCTCTATCTGCGCGCCTATGCGATGTTCCTGTCGTCGGCGCGACATTTCCCCGAGGCGCTGCGCCTGATGGAGCAGGCGATCGCCCGCGATCCCTGTTACGGACCCGCGCTCGCCTGGGCGGCGATCTGCTGTTTTCGGGTGATCCTCGACAGCCGAAGCGAGGACCCGGCAGGTGACCGTTTCAAGGGCCCCGATTTCGCCAGGCGCGCGTTGGAAGCTGCCGGTGACGATCCCGGTGTGCTGGCGAATGCCGCTGTCGCGCTGGCATTTTTCGGCGAGGACATCGACGCCATGATGGCGCTTGTGGACCGCGCCCTGGCGTTCAACCCGAATTTCGCGCGCGGCTGGCATACGGGCGGCATGCTCAGGGTGTGGGCGGGCGAGCCCGACAGCGCGATCAAATATCTCGACGCCGCGCTGCGCCTCAGCCCGCGCGCCCGTATCGGCACCTCGGCCAATCTGATCGGCTTGGCACATCTCTTTGCCCGGCGCTTCGACCAGGCCGTGCCAAAGCTGCTGCTCGCGATCCAGGATGATCCGAGCTTTCCTGCCCCACGGCGCTTTCTCGCGGCCTGCTACGCCCATTTGGGGCGGTTCGACGACGCCCGAGAAACCCTGGCACGGCTGCGCGCGATCAGTGCTGTCGTGATGCCAGACGCGAGCCACTTTCGGAAACCCGAGCATCGCCAGGTGCTGCTGTCGGGGTTGCGCCTCGCGATGGGCGAGTAGGCCCTCATCGCCACCGCCTCGGCTGGCCGCCGACTTGATCGTTTACGGCAACAGCCCGGACGCTGAATGCAGCCCGGTGCATTTCCACGTGCCCAACGAGGCTCGGTGGTGCATTTTGCATCGCGGGAGGACCAGAATGCAGCTTTCTAATACGCTTCGCGGCGGTCCCGACGAGCACGGCCATTTTGGCATCTATGGCGGGCGGTTTGTCGCCGAGACGCTGATGCCGCTGGTCCTAGCCGTCGCGCGGGCCTATGACGAGGCCAAAGCCGATGCGAGCTTTCAGACCCAGCTAGATTATTATCTCGAGCATTATGTGGGGCGGCCTAGCCCGCTCTACTTCGCCGAGCGGCTGACCCGGCATTTCGGCGGCGCCAAGATTTATTTGAAGCGCGACGAGCTCAACCATACCGGCGCGCACAAGATCAACAACGTGCTGGGCCAGACCCTGCTGGCGCGGCGCATGGGCAGGCGCCGGATCATTGCCGAGACCGGGGCGGGGCAGCACGGGGTGGCGACGGCGACGGCCTGCGCGCTGTTCGACCTGCCTTGCGTCGTCTATATGGGCGCCACCGACATCGAGCGACAAAAGCCGAACGTGTTTCGCATGAAACTGCTCGGCGCCGAGGTCGTGCCGGTGCATTCGGGCACGGCGACCCTGAAGGACGCGATGAACGAAGCGCTGCGCGACTGGGTGGCACATGTCGATGACACGTTCTACGTGATCGGCACCGTTGCCGGCCCGCATCCCTACCCGGCGATGGTGCGCGATTTCCAGTCGGTGATCGGCAACGAGACGCGCGCGCAGCTTGAGAAGGCCGAAGGGCGGCTGCCGGACACGCTCGTCGCGTGCATCGGCGGCGGGTCGAACGCGATGGGGCTGTTTCACCCGTTTCTCGACGACCCGAGTGTCAGGATGATCGGGGTCGAGGCGGGCGGGCACGGGCTCGACACCGGGTTGCACGCAGCCTCGCTCAATGGTGGCGTTCCCGGCGTGCTGCACGGCAACCGCACCTATCTCTTGCAGGACGAGCATGGCCAGATCCGCGATGCGCACTCGATCTCGGCCGGTCTCGACTATCCCGGCATCGGCCCGGAACATGCCTGGCTGCATGATTTGGGCCGCGTCGAATACGTGGCGATCACCGATCGCGAGGCGCTCGACGCGTTTCAGCTGTGCAGCCGCCAGGAAGGCATCATCCCGGCGCTCGAACCGGCGCATGCGCTGGCCCATGTCGCCAAGATCGCGCCCGATCTGCCGCGTGATCATCTGCTCGTCATGAACATGTGCGGCCGCGGCGACAAGGACATCTTCGCGGTCGCCGAGCATCTCGGGGTCGCGCTGTAACGGGCGCCCCGGCAACTCCGCCACGTGCACCGGACCAAGCAGCAGAGCCCCAAACCGCCCAGATCACAATTTGGATCACACGCGCGTGGCCAGATCACATGGGCGTGGCTAGATCACATGGGCGTGGCGCAACCGCGCGATCTCGCCCGCGTCGTAGCCGAGCTCGCCGAGGACAGCGTCGGTATCCTGCCCCATCTCATGCGGCGGATGCTCGATCGATGCGCCGCCATGGGCGAGCTTGAACGCGGCGAGCGGCACGCCCAACGGGCCGTCGATCCCCGGCACGTCCGCGAAATGGTGGAAGACGCCACGCCCTTCGAAATGTGGGTCGGCAATCGCCTCGGCCATGCTGCGCACCCGCGCCGCCGGCACGTGGCGAGCCTGGAAATAGACCTCCCACTCGTCCGCGGTCCTGGTCTTGATGATGTCGGCGATAATTTGCGCTTCGCGCGCGCGATCGGCACTGCGCGCCTCGTTGTCGCTCTTGATCATGTCGGGCCGCTCGACCGCATGCCAAAACCGTGCCTGCTGGCGGATATTGCTGGCGCCGATCATGACCATGCCTTCCTTCGCGTCATAGGCGCTGTTGGTCGCGAAAGGCTGCTTGTTGCCATGCGGCAGCGGTTCGGTGCCGTTGCGGAAATAACCGGTCGCGAGGGAGGCTTGCATCATCATCGCGACCCCCAGCATTGCGAGGTCGATATGCTGACCCTTGCCGGTGCGCTCGCGCTGAAACAGCGCCGCGGCGAGTGCAAAGGCGCCCATCGTGCCAGTCGCGTAATCGACCGCCGGCACGCCGACCTTGATCGGGTTGACCTCCTCGGTGCCGGTCGCGGCCATGATGCCGGAGGTTGACTGGATCACATGGTCATAGGCGGTCTGCTCGCGCCGCACGCCATCCTGGCCAAAGGCCGAGATCGAGCAATAAATGAGGCGCGGGTTGATCTTCAGCAGCGCCTTGTAGCCGAGCCCCAACGCCTCGAACGCGCCGGGCCGGTAGTTCTCAACGAGGATGTCGGCTCGGGCGACCAGCTTTTTCAGGACCTCGCTCCCCTTCTCGGTCTTCAGGTCGAGCGTGATCGAGCGCTTGTTCGATCCCTGGGTCAGAAACGAGGTGCCCATGTTGCGCCGGTTGAGCGCACGGTCGGTGCCGGTCTCGCGGCTCTGGTCCGGCTCATCCGGATGTTCGACCTTGATCACATCGGCACCCAGCACGGCGAGTTGATAGGCCGCGAACGGCCCCGCCAGCACATGGGTGATATCGATGATGCGAATGCCCTCGAACGGTCGGGTCATCGGCGGCGCTCCTGGGAAGCCGGGGTCGGGTCGGCGCATCGTGACATCGGCACCGGGCGAAAGCAAAGCGTCAGGCGGACCGCCGCGTCGGCTCGCCGGTCGCTTTTGCCGCGCCCGGCCCGTATGCTCGCGACCACGCCGCTCGGTCTGGAGCAGGAGGACACGAATGAAGCCCGAAACCGTAGGCATGTCATCGGCGCGGCTCACTCGGCTCGACGACGTCATGAAACGCCGCTACGTCGATAGCGGCTATCTGCCGGGCATGCTGACTTACATCTATCGCAAGGGGCATCTCGTCCACACCGGGCTGTGTGGCGAGATGGATATCGCGCGCGGCCGGAAGATGCGCGAGGACGCGATCTTCCGCATCTACTCGATGTCAAAGCCGATCACCGCGGTGGCGCTGATGATGCTGGCCGAGGAGGGGCTGATCGGTCTTGACGACGCGGTCCACAGCCACATTCCGGGCTGGAAGGACCTCGCGGTCTATGCGAGCGGGATGCCCTCGCTGCTGCCGGACGCGGCGCCCAGCTATCTGACGACGCCCACCCTGCGGCCGATGAAGATCGTCGATCTGGCGACGCACACTTCCGGGCTGACCTACGGCTTTATGAACCGCACCGCGGTCGATGCCGCCTATCGTCGTGAGAAGATCACCGACCGCACGACCCCGGGCGGGCTGTCGGCGATGATCGATCGGCTGGCGCGGATCCCGCTCGACTTCTCACCCGGCACCGCCTGGAACTATTCGGTGGCGATCGATGTCCTGGGCTATCTCGTCGAAAAATTGTCAGGCATGAGCTTTGGCGAGTTCCTGCGCACCCGGCTGTTCGAGCCGCTCGGCATGAACGACACGGCGTTTTATGTGCCGTCGGACAAGAGCGAGCGGTTCACCTGCTGCTATCAGCCGGAAGGCGAGGGAAGCGTGCTCAAATTGCAGGACGACGCGCGCGAAAGCACCTATGCGACGCCGCCGCAGCTCGAATCGGGCGGTGGCGGCCTGGTCTCGACCGCACATGATTATCTGCGCTTCTGCCGCATGATGCTGCATGGCGGCACGCTCGACGGTGTGCAGATCCTGAGCCCGAAGACGGTGGCGCTGTTCAGCCTGAATTATCTTCCGGACGGACGGGAGATCGCCGATATCGCGCTGCCCGGTATGTTCAGCGAATCGGGTTATGCCGGGGTCGGTTTTTCACTCGGCTGCGGGGTCAATATCGATGTCGCCAGGACCCGGTTGCCGGGCTCGCTCGGCGAATATTTCTGGGGCGGTGCGGCGGCCACCGCGTTCTGGATCGACCCCAGGGAAGGGCTGACCGTCGTCTTTATGACCCAGGTGATCGGCAGTCCGGCGCGGCTGACGCTGCGTCGTGATCTGCGCACGCTTGTCTATTCGGCGATGACCGAATCCTTTGCCTGAGCGGGCACGACACGTCATGCCGTACGACGTTCCGCCGCCTGAGCACGTGCCAGAGCCCGGATACTACTACCATTTCAAGCATGACCCAACCGGGCCGCCGAACAATTACGCCTATTATATTTACGGCGTCGGCCATCACACCGAAGAGGATTGCCGCGCTGAAGACGCGTTCATGCAAATCTACCGGCCACTCTACGAGGAGGCTTACGCCTACCGGAACGGTGGCCTTTTCGATCTGCGCCCGTTGCAGATGTTCTTCACGCCGGCCGAGTTGCACGGAAAAAAGGTGCCACGCTTCACCCTGATCACCGACCCTCGGCTGATCGCACAACTGGAGGCGATCAAGGCCCGCATGTACCCGAACCCGTAGGTGGATCGAAGGCCCTGATCGGCGGCACGGGGCCGTCGAAGCGCTCGATTTCGGCAAGCGCCAGCTGGCCGGTGCAGCCTTGCGCCAAACGCGAGGTCCCGGCGTCGCGGGTCAGCACATTGGGGTTGCCGTGCACGCAGAACGGCCAGTCCGCCGCGGGGTCTGCCGGGTCGTACCACGCCCCGGTTGCGAGCTGAACGACACCCGGGCGCAGCGCCTCACTCAGCACCGCCCCGGCGAGACAGGCGCCGCGGTCGTTGTAGAGCCGCACGATGTCGCCCTCGGTGATGCCGCGTGCTGCGGCGTCCTGCGGATGGATGCGCACCGGCTCTCTCCCTTTGATCTTTGCGGCGAGGCTGGTGGCGCCAAAATCGAGCTGGCTGTGCAGCCGGGTCTTTGGCTGGTTGGCGATCAGCTGCAATGGGAAACGGGCTGCGGCCGGCGCGCCAAACCCTTCTTCGGGCGCCAACCACGCCGGGTGGCCGGGGCAGTCGGTGTAGCCGAAACCGGCGATCGTCGCCGAGGCGATCTCGATTTTGCCGCTCGGTGTCGGCAAGGGTGCGGCCTCGGGGTTGTGGCGAAAGGCGCGGACGATGCCGCCATCCTGCGACCGGACCGGCAGGGCGAGCTCGCCATCCGCCCAGAACTCCGCGAAATCGGGTGCGTTGATGCCGCGCTCGGCCAAGGCATGGCGCGTCGGCTCGTAGATATACTCGAGCCATTGCCGGGCGCTGCGGCCCTCGGTGAAGATTTGGGCGAAGCCGAGCCGTTCGGCGAGTTCGGTGAAGATGTCGTATTCGTCGCGTGCTGCCGCGTAGGGTGCGAGCGCGCGGTGCATCGCCACGATCAGTGGGTCGCCGGCGGCGGCGCCGATATCCTCGCGTTCGAGGGTGATCGTCGCCGGCAGCACGATGTCGGCATGGCGCGCGGTCGCGGTCCACACCTGCTCGTGCACGATGATCGTCTGCGGACGGGCAAAGCCGCGGCGCAACCGGCCGAGATCCTGGTGATGGTGGAACGGGTTGCCCCCCGCCCAATAGAGGAGCCGGATATCGGGATAGGTGACCCGTCTGCCGTCGTAATCGAATTCTTCGCCGGGGTGCAGCAGCATGTCGCAGATGCGCGCGACCGGGATGAAGTCGGTGATGCTGTTGCGGCCGATCGGCATGGTCGGCAGCGGCACCGCCAAGGGCGGTTTGCCGGTGTTCGAGCTCGAGCCCAGCGCATAGGCGAACCCGCCGCCTTCGCGGCCCATCTGGCCGAGCATCGCGGCCAATACCACACCCATCCAGAGCGGCTGCTCGCCATGCTCGGCGCGCTGCAGCGATTGCGAGCAGGTGATCAAGGTCCGCCGTGCGACGCAGCGGCGGGCAAGTGCCGCGATCTCGCCGGCGTCGAGGCCGCAGATCGCGGCGGCCCAGGCGGCGTCCTTCGGCTCACCATCGCCGCAGCCGAGAAGGTAGTCCTCGAACATCTCCCAGCCGATGCAGAACCGCTGGAGAAAAGCGCGGTCGTGCAATCCTTCGCGCACCAGCGTGTGCGCCAGGCCCAGCATCAGCGCGACATCGGTGCCGGGACGGATCGGGTGCCAGACCGCCTCGACAAAATCCGGCAGATCGTCGCGCAGCGGGCCGAAGAGGTGAAATTCGGCGCCCCGCTCGCGCGCTTTGCGCAGATGGCAGCGGGCCACGTGACGGCTCGTGCCCCCGCCGCCGACATCGTTGTTTTTCAGCGCCATGCCGCCAAAGGCCAACACCATGTCACTCGCGGCGGCCAATTCGTCCCAGCTGACGCTGTTGCCGGCGACCGCCGATTGCGGCCCGATCACATGCGGCAGGATGACTGTCGCCGCGCCCGAGCTGTAGCTGTTGATCGAGCGGACATAGCCGCCGGCACAGTTCAAAAAGCGGTGCAGCTGGTGCTGCGCGTCGTGAAAACGGCCGGCGCTGGCCCAGCCATAGGAGCCACCGAACACCGCGGAGGGCCCGTGCACGGCATAGACGCGGCGCAATTCCGCGGTGACCCGGTCGAGGGCCTCTGGCCAGGAGACCGCGACGAATTCGTCGGCGCCGCGCCCTTCATCCGGTCCGGGACCCCGTTCGAGCCATCCGCGGCGGACCATCGGCCGCGCGATCCGCGCCCGGTGCGCCACCGAGGCCGGGATATTGCCGAGCAGCATGGACGGGTCGGGGTCGCGCGGGTGCGGCACGATCGCGATCTCGCGCTCCCGCGCCGCTACCGAAAAGGCGCCCCAATGGGAACTGTGCGGCACAGCTGCTGCTTTGCTCATGACCGGCTCATAGGATCAGGCACGCGACGGGTCAAGCCGCAGTCTCGGCGGCAACGCCGAGGGCGCCCGAGGCGTGCCGCGACCACCCGAAACTTGGATGACTGCCCGCTCGCACCGCAAACGCGGCGGGGGTAAAAGAAGCTGTCCCAGGGCTAGGAGAACGGGGTGGGCGAGATCAGACCGGGTGGTTCGAACCGCACCATCATCGTGCCTCGCAGGTTCGAGCGATGAGCCGCATCGAGCGCCGCTTTGCGGCATTGCGCAGCGCGGGCCGGGCGGGGCTCGTCGCCTATCTGACCGCGGGCGATCCCGATCCCGACACCTCGGCGGCGTTGTTTGCCGGGCTTCCCGCTGCCGGCGCGGATCTGATCGAGATCGGCATGCCATTCTCCGATCCGATGGCTGATGGCCCGGCGATCCAGCGGGCCGGCGAGCGCGCGCTGCGAGGCGGGATGACCCTCGCCGGGACGTTGTCGCTGGTGCATGCGCTGCGCCGCCGCGATGACACGACGCCGGTCGTCCTGATGGGCTATTACAACCCGATCTGGCGCTACGGCGGCGAGCGGTTTGTCGGCGACGCGCTGGCGGCCGGGGTCGATGGGGTCATCATCGTCGATCTGCCGCCGGAAGAGGATCGCGAGCTCGCCGACCCGGCGCGCCGATCGGGGCTCGACGTGATCCGGCTGGCAACGCCGACCAGCGACGAGCAGCGCCTGCCGCGCATCGTCTCGGGGGCGAGCGGCTTTCTCTATTATGTCGCGATCGCCGGGATCACCGGCACGCGCCCGGCCGACACCGCGGCGGTGGCCGCTGCGGTTGCCCGGTTGCGCCGTTTCACCGGGCTGCCGATCGCCGTCGGCTTTGGCATCAAGAACCCGGAGCAGGCTGCGGCGGTGGCCCGGGCCGCCGATGCCGCGGCTGTCGGCTCGTCGCTGGTGCAGCGTCTCGCTCTCAATCTCGATGCCGATGGCCGCGCCATGCCCACTCTGGTCGAAGCGGTGCTGGCCGATGTGCGCAGCTTGGCGATCGGGATCGGGCAGGCACGCGCGCAACCGGCCCCGGTCTAGTCGTGCGATGTCAACGGATGCCCCCCCACCTGTCGGCGAAGCGCCCGACCGACTGATTGATCCGGTGGTCTGATGACGAAACGCTCGGGGCCTGGGCGTTTCGATCGGACCAGCAGCGAAATGCGGCTCCCGATCCGGCGCACGGTTGGCTAGCCGAGCGCGAGTAGCGCCGACAGCACCACCAGGCCGGCGATCGCCAAGCCGGCGTGGACACCGAGCAGCGCACCGTTCGGACGCCTGCGCCGCCACTGGGCGACGGCGATCGCCAGTCCCAGCAACAGCGCGAGCGCAAAGAGCACGGCGCTGGTGCGGCCGAAGCCGGCGGTGCCCATTGCGCGCGGCCGAGACGCATGATCGAGGCCGACGAGCAAGACCGAGAGCCCGGCCCCGCCGATCGCGCCGTGCAGCGCGGCGAGCCTCGCGTGCGCAAATGCCGGGCGGACGGCGCGCAGATGGACGACCGCCAGGGTCGCCCCGCCCAACCCGGCTACGCACAAGATGGCAAAGGCTAGCTCGATCATCGTTTGCGCCGCTGCGCACCGGCTGTGGTGGGCGGCAGCCGGTCGCCCGTCGGACCGGCAACGCTCATCGTTTTTGCCGCATGGTGAGATTGCCACGGACGATGCCGCCACCATAAGGGCCGGCAGTCTCGCGGCTGCGACAAATCAGGCGCCGAGGAGCGGGATCTCTGGCGGCTGAGATTGCTGTCGCAGCGCCCGCGAGCGGTGCTGCTCCAAAAAAACCAAGAGATCCGGATAACCCGGTGCAGTTCTGTAAGTCATGGACGCGATCGGGTTGGATTCTGACGAAAACCAGGACGACTACGGTGCTCGGCGAGAATTAACCATAAATCTTATCATAATTAACGATCAATATTGTAGATAGTTTAGCCTTTGTCGCGCTATTTAGACAGCGACGCAGCACGACCGAATGTTCATTGCGACGCGGCGGAAAGTCAAACCGCGGTCTCGAACACGGCGGGGTGCAATCAATCGGAGCGGTCGGGTCCGGAATTAGCCAGGTCATGCAGCAACATGAAAACGACATCGCGGCTGCCGCCCGAGCGCCGGCCATCCGCACCGAGGCGATCGCTGATCGCACCCCTGCCTGCTCTTTGGTGCGCTGTTGATCCGGCCCGGACGATGGCCGAGCTTCCACCCCCGGACATCAAGCGCTGGACCATCCGCCGCAAGGCGGCAGTGGTCACCGCAGTCGCCAGCGGAGTGCTGACCCGCGAGGAAGCCTGTCGCCGCTACCAGCTGACGGAGGAGGAGTTTGGGAGCTGGCAGCAGGCCTTTGAAACGCACGGTCTGCCGGGCCTGCGCTCGACGCGGCTGCAGCAATATCGCAGTTCCGGCACGCGCCGCCGCAGGACGGATCGCTGAGCGCCCGGCGCGCGGCGGGGTGAACTCCCCGCGTTTTTTCGCGCCCCGGCGCTGGCGCTGGGATCGCGCATCGCGGCGAGGCGATCATCCGGTCGCCGCCGAAACCCGGAGAATGAAACGGTTACCCAGCCGCTTTGGTAAGGCGGTGCGATGCCGCGGTTGCGGTCGCGCCGGCTTCGGGGGTCCTGCGGTCGCGAACCGCCAGCACCGCGACCAGCACTGCCAGCGCCGCCGCGACCAGCGACCCGACCGGCAGATGGGAGGCCATGGCGAGGCCACGCGGGTCGAGGCTCATGACGTAGAGCGCGGCCAGCACCGGCGCGCCCCAAGAAGGCAGACAGCGCGCGCGCTCGCCGCGCAGCAGCCAGGCGCCGGCGATCCCAGCCAGCAACAGATCGTAGAAGAGCGCCAGCGGCACCGCGATCAGCGTCGCGGAAACGAGGCTTGCCGCCCGGAGCGGCAGTGGCCGGTTGCGCCGCCAAACCCAGGCGACAAAGCTCGCGGCGCCGATGCTCGCACCGGCCTGGACGAGACCGGCCACCGTCGCATCACCCCCGAGCAGGCGTATGGCCCCGAATGGGGTGACGAAGGCGGCGAACGGGATCCGCCCGGAGGCGTAAACGCCGTGCGCTACCGAGAGGTCCGTCAGAAACGCGCGCCAGGTCTCCACGCCGAATAGCACGAGCGATAGCAGGCCGAACGCCACCGCAGTGCCGCCGGCAGCGAGAAAGGCGCGCCAGCGGCCCCCGCTGGCGAGCGCCACCGGAACCAGGAGGGCGAGATGCGGCTTGCAGCAGAGCGCGCCGAACAGAAAACCGGCCGCCACCGGGCGGCGGTCCACGAGGAGCGTCGCCGCGCCAAACAGCCCGGCGGTCAGGAACGCGTTCTGGCCGAGGCCGATGGTCCACAGCACCGGGGGAAAAGCGAGGATCGGCACCAGCATTGCCCAGCCCTGGCGACCGAGGATCCGGCAGGACACCGCCACATAAAGCGCCAAAGTGGTGGCTTCGAACACGACAAAGGCGACAAGATAGGGCAGGCGTGCGAGCGCCGCGCACAGCATCAGAAAGACTGGGGGATAGTAGAAAAAATTGTAAACGATCCCCGGCTGGGTCGCCCGCTCTTCGGCGGCGTAATGTGCCGACCGGTCATAGGTGAGTTGTGGAGTTCCGGCATCGGCCAGACTCCCGGCGGCGTAGAAACTGACAAAATCGGTGCTCGTCGGTTTTGCCAGCGGAACGATCAGGCCATGGGTTCCTGCGACAAAAAACAGAAAGCAGGCGATCTCGACAGCCAGCAGCAGGCCGCTCAGCGCGAGAACGCGGCGTCGGCCGAGGAGCTGGCGCGGCGGTGGCGCTGCGCCTTCGGTCGATCGTGGCCCGATCTTCTCGCTGATGGCGCTGACCCCGATCTTCTCGCTGATGGCGCTGACCCCGATCTTCTCGCTGATGGCGCTCACCGGGGCGCTTGCGTCGGTTGCGGTGCGGGTGCGCCACCCCGTCTGGCCGGCTGATCCGGATCGGCCGGCAAAGGGCGATCGGTCGTGCTCGACAAACCGGGACCAATCGGAGGGGCCGAGCGGCCCGCGCCACCAGGGGCTCTGCCCGCCGATCGGCAATCCTCACACACTCGCGGCGATATTGTTGAATGTCGTGCTGAGGTTTGTGCCGAGCAGTTGCCAGGCGACGATGCAGACGACCGCGACCAGTGCTGCGATCAGCCCATACTCGATCGCCGTCACACCGCGGTCGTCGTTGAGCAGCCGAAGAGTTTGGCCGAACATCGAGATCCTCCTGTGCTTGCGACAACGGGCAAGTTATCGGTTAGCGCTTGACCGCGGCTTGATATTCGCTGGCAGCCCGCCGCATCTCTTGAGGCGGCGCGGTTCGAGACGCCGATGCGCCCTCAAAAAGCGGCCAGCACGGTGGAGTAGAGGCCGCTGACCGAAGTGCCGAGCGCAGTTACCGCGCCGACGATGACGACGGCTACCAAACCAGCGATCAGCGCGTACTCGATCGCCGTGACCCCGGTCTCGTCGCCGCCCAACCGGGCGAGCCGCACGGCGCACCGGGTGTGCTGTGCGGCCGGCGGGGCGCGCGGCGGCGCGACAAACGCGACCCGGACGGGCTGTTGCCGGTGCAGGATCGCGCTATCGGGCGACATATCACTCTCCCGGTCGCCAGGGCCGGTCGGAGGCTCACTGCTCGCCACCGCCGGTGCGGTCGCGCGCCGACCGAAGACGCTTCGCGCCCTCAAACGCTGTTGGCGATAGCGTTGAAAGACGTGCTCAGATCGGTACCGAGAAGCTTCCAGGCGCCGATGCAGACGACGGCGACGAGCGCCGCGATCAACCCATACTCGATCGCCGTAACCCCGGAATTGTCCTTGATCAACCTCGTATAAAGTGTGCGCATCGGGTCCTCCTTGGGGGTGGTCGCGCGCAGCATGCGAGCGAATTCTTGAGGACCGGTTAAACCCGAAGCAAATTTTTAGCCGGCCGGTGCCCCGGTAACGATGGCGATCACAGCCGCCGCGTACCGCTCGCACTTGCTGTGCCCGATCCCAGGGATCTTTGCTAATGCGGCTGGCGTCTGCGGCCGGAGCCGCGCGATCGTGGTCAGCGTCGCGTCGTGAAAAATCACATAGGGCGGCAGCCGCTGTCGGCGCGCCTCGTCACGGCGCCACGCGCGCAAGGCTTCGAATAGCGCTTGCGCCAGCGGATCGAGCTCCGCTGCCGAGTCCGCCCCGGCGCTCCGCCGGCGAACCGGCTCGTCATCCGGTTCCGGCCGGTCGCAGCGGAGCCGCACGGTGCCGGCGCCGCGCAGGATCGCCGCCGCCGCGGGCGTCAAGGCCAGACCGCCATGCCCCTCAGGGTCGGCGGTGGCAAGCCCTTGCGCCACCAGCTGGCGAAACACCGACTGCCAACCGCGGCGGTCGAGCTCGCTGCCAATGCCGAAGGTTTTCAGCCGGTCGTGCCCGAGCCGCCGGATCCGCGCGTCGTCCCTGCCGAGCAGCACATCGACCAGATATTGCACGCCAAAACGCTGTCCGGTGCGGTAGATCGCGGAAAGCGCCTTTTGCGCCGCGATGGTGCCGTCCCAGCCCGCCGGCGGAGCGATGCAATTGTCGCAATTGCCGCAGGGCGGATGGTCGCGTTCGCCGAAATAGCCGAGCAGGACCTGGCGGCGGCACGACGCGGTCTCGCAATAGCCGATCAGCGCCTCGATCTTCTGCCGCTCGATCTGGCGGCGCTGGTCGGGCGCCTCGCTATTGTCCGCGAGCCGCCGCAGGTTCACGACATCGGAGAGGCCATAGGTCATCCACGCGTCCGCTGGCCGTCCGTCGCGTCCGCCGCGGCCGGTTTCCTGGTAATAGGCTTCGAGGTTTTTCGGCACGTCGAGATGGGCGACAAAGCGGACATCGGGCTTGTCGATGCCCATGCCGAAGGCGATCGTCGCGGCGACCACGATCCCGTCCTCGCGCAAAAAGCGCTCCTGGTGGTGCTCACGGATTTCGCGGTCAAGCCCGGCGTGATAGGCAAGAGCGGTGCGGCCGCGGGCGGTGAGCCAGGCCGCGGTTTCGTCGGTCTGCCTGCGGGTGGAGCAATAGACGATGCCGGCATCGTCAGAATGCTCGGCCCGCAGAAACCGCCACAACTGGTCGAGCGCGCGGTGCTTCGGCACGATGCGGTAAAAGAGGTTTGGTCGATCATAGCCGGCGGCGAAGACCGGGGCGCTGCCGAGCCCCAGCTGGGCAATGATGTCACGCCGGGTCGGGGCGTCCGCGGTCGCGGTCAGCGCCAGCAGCGGCACCCTCGGAAAGCGCTGCTTGAGAACCGACAAGCGCTGGTATTCAGGGCGGAAATCGTGACCCCATTGCGAAATGCAATGCGCCTCGTCGACGGCAAAGAGCGCAAGCGGCGCGCGTGCCAGCAAGTCGAGGCAGCGAGCGGTCACGAGCCGCTCGGGCGAGACGTAGACAAGATCGAGCGCGCCCTCGCCGACCGCGCGCTCGACCGCCGTCGCCTCTTCCGGTGTCAGCCGCGAGTTCAGCGCCGCAGCGCGCACCCCAGCTTGGACCAGCGCGTCGACCTGGTCCTTCATCAGCGCGATCAGCGGCGAGACGACGACGCCGAGCCCCGGGCGCAGCAGGGCCGGGATCTGATAGCACAGGGATTTGCCGCCGCCCGTCGGCATCAGCACCAGCGCATCGCCGCCGGCAAGGACGTGCTCGACGACCGCCTGCTGCGAGCCGCGAAAGCTGTCGAAGCCGAACACCTCGTGCAATACCTGGTGCGGGGTCCGCCGCCCGGATCCGATGCCGCTCATCGCTTCATCTGTCGCCGGAACCAATGCGCCCGCGCGGTTCGCGCCATGCATCGGATGCAGGCCCGCGCGGCGCGTGATAAGCTCGTGCCCGGCCTCGGCCGAGTCGATCTATAAAGGAGAAAGCGATTTCGATCGATCGCCTTGCCCCCGATGGGGGTATCTCGGGCCGGAAATCCGGCAGGCAGAAAGTCGCGGCGAAGGATGCCGCGCCACATTACCCTACCCCATTGGGCCGGCTTGTCACGCATCACCGTGCCGCATTGGACCGGCTTGTCACGCATCACCGTGCGGCATTGGGCCGGTCTGCCAAACGTCGCGCTGCGATCATTGGCACGCTGCTGCTGGCGCTGTCGGCGCCCGGCGCGATGGCCGATCCGCCGGCATCCGCGCCGGTGATGCCTGCGGCTTCGCCGCTGCCCGAACCCGGCGGCGGGCCGGCGACGCTATCCCCGTTCACCGGCAATGACGAAGTCGAGGACCGGCTCGATCCGGCGTCCCGGCTGATGCTCGCCGGGGAGCGGCTCGACGATCATCTGCTGCGCCGCTTCTATCTGGCTCATCATTACCAAATGGTGTGGAACCATTATCCGCGCCAGGCAACGGTATTGTGGGATCTGGTTCGGCATGCCACTCGCCAGGGGCTGGACCCGGCGCTGTTTCACAGCATCGCACTGACCCGGCATTGGGCGCGCCTGTCGCCGGTCGAGCGCGACCTTCTATTGTCGGATGCGTTCCTGTCCTATGCTGAAGCACTCGCCGGAGGGGCCGTGCCGGTGGCGGATCGCGACGACAACGAGGCGCTGCGGGCGCCGTCGGTCGATATCGTCGCGGCCCTCGATGCGGCGCTCGCCGCTCCCGATCCAGCCGCGCGTATCGAGGCGCTGGCGCCGTCATCGCCCGAATACGAGGCGCTGTGCCGCGCCTACCTCGCCGCCCACGCGATTGCTGCCCGCGAGCCGGGGAGCGGGCCCGGCCGGCAGCGGCCGACGCCGGCTCGTATTGCCGCGGCGCAATGGCAGGTCCGGCAGCTCGCGGTCAATTTGGAGCGGCTGCGCTGGCTGCCGCGGTCTATGCCCGGCGACCGGGTCGTCGTCGACACCGCCGTCGCCCAGCTCCGGATGTTTCGCGATGACCGGCCGATCTTCACGACCCGCGTCGTGATCGGCGAATTCGACAAGCAGACGCCCGAGTTCCAATCGGTGATCAGCGGCATCCTGTTCAACCCGCCATGGAACGTGCCGCGCTCTATCTTCGAAAAGGAGATCCGCCCGAAGCTCGCCGCGAACCGCCATTATCTCGCCGAGCACCACATGCGCTGGCGCGGGGCGGGAGAAGTGCAGCAGGCGGCCGGACCCTACAGCTCGCTCGGGCGGCTCAAATTCGAGATGGCCGACCGGTTCGATGTCTATCTGCACGACACCCCGGAGAAGTGGCGCTTTGCGGCCGCCGAGCGGCTGATGAGCCATGGCTGTGTGCGGGTGGAAAATCCGAATGTGCTGGCGGCCATGCTGCTCGGGGAAAGCCCGCAGGCGATCGCCGCTGCGATCGCGGTCGAACGCACGCATGGCCGGAAGCTGCCGCAGCCGATGCCGGTCTTTCTCGTCTATCGCACCGCCGTCGCCGAATCGGATGGCACGATCGCGTTCCGCGGCGATCCCTACGAGCGCGACGCGAGGATCTGGGCCTATCTCGATCGGGTGCAGCAGCCTTCGATCAGCCACGAGGTTATCGCCAGCCAACGTTGAGGGCGATCACGAGATGAATCTATTCAACTGTTAAAGTAAAATTGCCGCCGGGAGCGCGCCAACGTTACGGGTTTGCCAGATCGGCCTTGCCCGACGTCTT
Organism: Allostellaceae bacterium; assembly: GCA_050729795.1. Lineage (GTDB taxonomy): Bacteria > Pseudomonadota > Alphaproteobacteria > ATCC43930 > CGMCC-115725 > AP-15. The sequence goes on from JBOHME010000026.1 coordinate 16,531, forward strand.
GTGGAATGTTAATCGGCCTCGCGGGGGATTGGGGGGAGATCCATTGCGACCGTCCAGCCTATTGAGCCGGCGCCGGTTGCTCGGCGCCGCGACTGCCGTTGCCGCCGTCGGTCTCTGCAAACCGGCCGGGGCGGTCTCGTTCGCGCCGCGCTCGGTGTCGCTCTACAATGTCCATACTGGGGAGTGGCTGCGCACGGTCTATTGGGCCGATGGCCACTACCTCCGCGAGGCGGTACGCGACATCAACTGGATCCTGCGCGACCATGATTCGGGGGAAATCCGGCCGATGAACGCCGGTGTGCTCGATGTCCTCGGCGTGTTGCGTCAGCGGCTCGAAACAAATGCCCCGTTTCTCGTCGTCTGCGGCTACCGCTCCCCGACCACCAATCACCGGCTCTGGCTCGAAGGCGCCGGAGTCGCCAAGCATAGCTATCACATCAAAGGGATGGCGGTCGATCTGCGGATCGAAGGGCGCAGCCTCGAAGAAGTCCGCAATGCGGCGCTGAGCCTGCGCGGCGGTGGTGTCGGTTATTATCCGCGGGCCGATTTCATCCATGTCGATTGCGGTCCGGTGCGCCACTGGGTGTGGCCGCGGAGCACCTAGCCGCAACCAGCCTTCTCTGTTCCGGCCGGAATCTGTCTGGTTTGGCGATCTTGCAAACGATATCGAAACCGTACCGGGAACTACCGGCGTGCGGCGCGGGTTTGTGCGGGCAACGATCAACTATCGACGCGAGATGCAATGCTCGGCACGATCCTTCTGATCATCCTGATCCTGCTGCTGATCGGCGCATTACCGCATTGGGGCTACAGCACCGGCTGGGGATATTACCCGAGTGGCGGGTTCGGCCTCCTGCTGGTTATCGTGATTATTCTGCTGCTGATCGGCCGGGTCTGACGCCTATAGGGTCAGCTGGTGCCGGATCAGCCGGAGCTGGATTAGCCGGAAGCGGATGGACGCCGCAGCACCTCGAGACGCAGCGGCATGGGCTGGCCGAGCCACATCGCGAACCGGGTATGATCGGCGATGCTGTCGCCCGATTGCGGGTGGACCAGGATGTCGAGCCCGTCGCGGTTCAGCATCATCCACGGCACCAGAAGCGGGAATTCGCTGCCGGCAAAAGCCACCTGATACATCGAGACCGGATGGGGACCGACCGGTTCGTCATGCCAGCTGCCGAGCCTGGCGGCAAAGCGCTCGCCGATCCCCTGGCGCAACCGCTCGGCTTTCTCGCGGGTCGCGGGATCGTAATAGATATGCGCGTGCCAGCCGTCGATCCGGCTGGGATCGTCGAATGCTTTAGCCATCAGCGCCTCCTGCTTTATCGGGTGGCGTCGTCGCGCCGTCGCCGAGGCGGCGCTGCATCAGCACAGTATCGACCCAGCCGCCGAATTTGAAGCCGACCGCCGGCATGACCCCGATATGCGCAAAGCCGAGCGCCTGATGCAACCGGATCGACGGCCACTGCTCGCTGCCGCCGATCACCGCGACCATCTGGCGGTAGCCAAGTGCGGCCGAGCGCTCGATCAGCTCGGACAGCAGCGCCCGGCCGATGCCGCGGCCGATCTCGCCGGCCGCGACATAGATCGAATCCTCGAGCGTGAAGCGATAGGCCGAGCGCGTGCGATAGGGGCTCGCGTAGCAATAGCCGACGATGTTCCCCGATCGCTCGGCCACCAGATAAGGTAAGCCGCTTTCGAGGATTGCGCGGCGCCGGTGGGCGATCTCGTCGCGCTCGGGTGGCACCTCCTCGAACGAGGCGACGCCGTGCAGCACGTGATGGGCATAGATCGCGGTGATCGCGGCGACATCGCGCTCCTGCGACGACCGGAGCGAGACGCCGCTGTCCATCCGACTGGCGCTGTGCTCAGGGCCGTCTCAGATCACCCGCACCGGCTTGCCGTCGAGAAAGGCGGTGACGTTCTCCACGATCTGCGGGTAGGAGCTGCGGTAGTTTTCATCGGTGACATAGCCGATATGCGGGGTCAGGATCACGTTGGGCGCGGTGCGCAGCGGGTGGTCGATCGGCAGCGGCTCCTTGTCGTAAACATCGAACCCGGCATAGGCGAGCCGGCCCTCCTTCAGCGCCGCGATGACCGCCGCGGTGTCGCAGATCGGCCCGCGCGAGGTGTTGACGAGGATTGCCGAAGGCTTCATCAGCCCGATCTCGCGGGCGCCGACCAGGCCGCGGCTGCGCGGGCTCAACACCAGATGCACCGACAGGATGTCGGCGCGGCGGAACAATTCGTCCTTTTCAACGCGCTCGACGCCTTGCTCACGCGCGCGTTCGGCGGTCAGATTCTGGCTCCAGGCGATCGCCTTCATGCCAAAGGCGAGACCGACGCGGGCGACCGCACTGCCGAGCCGGCCGAGACCGAGCAGTCCGAGCGTCTTGCCGGCGACGCGATGGCCGATCCGGGTCTGCCAGCCGCCCTGGCGCATCAGCGCGTGGTCCTCGGCGATGCGTCGCACGGCGCCGAGGATCAGACCCCAGGCGAGCTCCGCGGTGTCTTCGTTGCCGCCACCGGGACCCCCGGTGCCACACACGGTGACGCCATGGTCCTTCAGCGCCGCCATGTCGAAGGACGCGTTGCGCATGCCGGTGGTGATCAGCAGTTTCAGGTTTGGCAGCCGGTCGACGACTGATCGCGGAAAAGCCGTGCGCTCGCGCATCGCTGCGACGAGCTCGGACCCGGCGAGTGCGCGCACCACCGCGTCCTCGTCTGCAAACGGATGGCGCTCGACGGCGATCTCGACACTGCGGCTCCGGACCGGCGACCAGTCCGCCATGCCGAGCGCCACACCCTGGTAATCATCGAGAATGCTGAGCCGCATTGTTTTCCTCCCTTATTTCGGCCGTCTCCGGCTCAGTTCATCGCCTTCTGCAAGTTCCCGTCGAGCTTATCGAGGAACATCGACAGTGATCTGATCTGCGCTGGGCGGGCTCCACCTGACGCCGCGTCAGAGAGCGGCGAGCGCAGCGTTGAGCGTCGCACTCGGCCGCATCGCCGCCGATGTCTTAGCCCGATCGGGCAGATAATAACCTCCAGTATCCACCGGCTTACCCTGCGCGGCGATCAGCTCGGCATTAATCTTGGCCTCGTTGGCCGCCAGCGCCGCTGCCAGCGGTTTGAAGCGGGCCGCCAGTGCCGGGCTTTTATTCTGTCCGGCCAGCGCCTGTGCCCAATACAGCGCCAGGTAGAAATGGCTGCCACGATTATCCAACTCGCCAAGTTTGCGCGCCGGCGAACGGTTGTACTCGAGGATCTTGCCGTTGGCCTCATCGAGGGTCTCGGCCAGAACCTGTACGTCCTTATTCCCACTTGTCTGCGCCAGATGTTCCAGCGAAGCGCCAAGCGCCAGAAACTCGCCCAGCGAATCCCAGCGCAGATAGCCTTCGTGCTGGAATTGCTCCACATGCCTGGGCGCCGAACCGCCGGCCCCGGTCTCGAACAACCCGCCACCCGCCAGCAGCGGAACGATCGACAGCATCTTGGCCGACGTGCCCAGCTCCATGATCGGGAACAGATCGGTCAGGTAGTCGCGCAGCACATTGCCAGTGACGGAGATGGTGTCGAGCCCCTTGCGGATGCGGTCGAGCGAGAACTTGATGGCCTCGACCGGCGCCAGGATGCGGATGTCGAGACCCGATGTGTCCTCGTTCTTCAGGTATGTCTCGACTTTGGCGATCAGCTGCGCGTCGTGCGCGCGTTTGGCGTCGAGCCAGAACACCGCTGGGGTGCCGGTCAGGCGCGCGCGGCGCACCCCAAGCTTGACCCAATCCTGGATCGGCGCGTCCTTGACCTGGCACATCCGGAAGATGTCACCGGTCTCGACCGGCTGTGACAGCAGAACCCTTCCGTCATCGGCGACGATGCGCACCGTTCCGCCCGTGGCGACCTCGAACGTCTTGTCGTGCGAGCCATACTCCTCGGCTTGCTGCGCCATCAATCCGACGTTCGGCACAGAGCCCATCGTCCTCGGGTCGAAGGCGCCATGCGCCTTGCAGTCCTCGATGACGGCCTCGAACAGCGGCCCGTAGCAACGATCGGGAATCGCGGCGATCAGGTCGTGCAGCTTGCCGTCAGGACCCCACATATGCCCGGATTCGCGGATCATCGCCGGCATCGATGCATCGATGATCACGTCGCTCGGCACGTGCAGATTGGTGATTCCCCGGTCGGAATTGACCATGGCCAAGCCAGGCCGCTTCGCGTAGGTGGCCTCGATATCGGCCTTGATCGCCGCCTTTTCAGCCTCCGGCAACGTCTCGATCCGGGTCAGCATGTCGCCCACGCCGTTGTCGGGATCAACGCCCAGGTGCGTCAGTGTGGCGGCATGCTTCTCGAACACATCGGCGAAGAACACGGAAACGCAATGACCGAAGATGATGGGATCAGAGATCTTCATCATGGTCGTCTTGACATGCAGCGAGAACAGGATGCCGTCCTTTTTCGCAGCATCGATCTGCGCGGCGAAGAAGGCGCGCAACGCCTTACGGCTCATCACCGCCGCGTCGATGATCTCGCCGGTCTGAAGCGGCGTCTTCGCCTTCAGCACCGTGACCGCGCCATCGCTGCCGACCAACTCGATACGGGCATTGGTCGGCGCCGCAATGGTCGTCGCGACCTCCGAACCGTAGAAATCGCCGCCCGACATGTCCGCCACGCGCGATTTCGAGCCCTTGCTCCAGGCGCCCATCTTATGCGGATTGTTGCGCGCGTACTGCTTTACGGCGCCGGCGGCGCGGCGGTCGGAATTGCCCTCGCGCAGCACCGGATTGACGGCGCTGCCGAGCACCTTGCCGTAGCGGGCGCGGATTTCCTTATCCGCTGGCGTTGCGTCGCTGTCCGGATAGTTCGGCACGTCGTAACCCTTGCTCTGCAACTCCTTGATCGCAGCCTTCAGCTGCGGGATCGAGGCGGAGATGTTGGGCAGCTTGATGATGTTGGCCTCGGGCCGCATCGCAAGCTGGCCAAGCTCGGCGAGCTCGTCGTTAATCTTTTGCGCTGGCGTCAGCTTGTCGGGGAAGTTGGCGATGATGCGGCCAGTCAGCGAAATGTCCTTCAGCTTCATCTTCACGCCGGCCGCCCCGACAAAAGCTTCGACGATCGGCAAAAGGGAAAACGTAGCAAGCGCAGGTGCTTCATCAACTTTCGTCCAAACGATTTCGAGATCTGACATGCTTGCACCTCCGCGCGCCGCTTTCGGTCGGCTGAGTTGATCTATTGAATATTATGCCTATCTTGTCGCACTGACGTGAGGGCGTCGCGTTCCTCCATGCCCAGATCGTAATCTTTGAGATCGATGTCGAGATCGGGCAGGATCAGCTTCTCTTTGATAAAGCTACACATGATCCGTGCCATCTCGTCGCCGTCGAGCTCGCCGACCGGCCGCGCCACCTTGATCTTCGCCATCGTTTGCCACCCTCTATGGGCTCTGCGGTCAATCGGCCGGAATGGTCCTCGACGCGCGAAGATAGAGACCACGACCGATTGCGACAAGCCGGCAAAGGCGGGCGGCGCGGCGAAGGCGCCCGATCCGCCGCGAGCGGCATGCGGCATTTGTGCACAGCGCCGGTGACGGGCCCCGAACCGGGCCAAAATGTGGTATTGTTTCAATCTGTTGCAGAAGCTGTGTCAGAATGTTTACAAAGCGCTTGCTGCCACTGGGATATTATCCGTCCAAAACAGTCTCTTAGAAAAATTGCCCGTTTTTCGGGCAGAAAGTTCGCGGGCGTTGATAAGATTGGCCGGCTGACCGGTGGCTCGCTGGTTTTCCACCGGGTTTTCCACCGCTGCCGTGGATAGGATCGGCTTGCGTGTCACGCACCCCCTGACGCGTCGCGCACCCCGCCGACCCCGCCCGGTGTTTCGGCGACCGCCTCCAGCAGGTCGGCGATCGAGGGGACGACCCGGAACAGTAGACGGATCTGCGGCCGGGCAAAACCGCGCGCGACAATCTCGTCGAGCAGCAACACCAGCGTTGCCCAATAGCCGTCGATATCGACCAGAAAGATCGGCTTGTCGTGCAGCCCGAGCTGCCGCCAGCTCAGCATCTCGAACATCTCGTCGAGGGTGCCGATACCGCCCGGCAACACCGCAAAGGCATCGGCCCGCTCCGCCATCAGCGCCTTGCGCTCTTGCATCCCGGCGACGACCACGAGCTCGCTGAGGCCCGGATGGGCGAGCTCGGCATCGCGCAGCCGCGCCGGAATGATCCCCGTCACCCGGCCGCCGGCGGCGAGTGCCGCATCGGCGAGCAGACCCATCAGCCCGACCCGGCCGCCGCCAAAGACGATCTCGATGCCCGCCGCGGCGAGCCCGGCGCCGAGCGCGCTTGCCGCCTCGCGATAGGCAGGAGCGACCGCGCCGGAGGAGCCGCAATAGACGCACAGGGTGCGGCGCGCAGCCATCGCTTGTCGCCCTCGGCCGCTCACGCGTAGAGCTCCGCCGCCAGCACCGGCGGCACCCGGCGGCGCTCGTGCAAATAGGATTGCCAGAAGAGACAGGCGGCGACCGAGCGCCATGGCCGCCAGGCCTCGCCCAGTTCGCGCAACTCGGTTTCCGCCGGGCGCCCGGCAAGGCCGAGCCGCTCGCCGACCGCAATCTGCAGGCCGAGATCGGCGGCCGGCCAGATATCGGGGCGTCCGAGCGCGAACAGCAGATACACTTCCGAGCTCCACCGCCCGATGCCCTTTAGCGACAGCAATGCCGCCTGCGCCGTTTCATCGTCGGCTTGACCGAGCCGCTCGAAATCGAATTCGGCGCTCTTTACCCGTTCGGCGAGGCTGCGGGCGTAGCCCATCTTCTGTCGGCTGAATCCGCAAGCGCGCAGGCTCGGATCGTCGAGCGCGAGAAAGCGGTCGGGGACCAGCGGCCGGCACAGCTCGCTCAGCCGGCGGTGCATCGCCGCCGCCGCGTCGATCGATACCTGCTGTTCGAGGATGATATGCAGCAAGGTCGGGAAACCGTTGCGCCGGCGGCGAAACCGGGGTGGTCCGGCCTGCTCCAGGATCGCTGCGAAGACCGGTTCGGCACGGAGCGCCGCGATCCCTTCGGCCAGACCCTCGGGCGCCAGGCGCGCGGTCTCTGCCGCCGGTGCCGTCGCGATAGGGCCGTCGGCGAAGGGCGTGGCCGGGGTCGCGGGCGAGGGCGTGCCGGCGTCGGCGGTCGGCTGGTGATGCGGCGGTGCTGTCCCGGTCATTGGCGCGGTCATGGTCTCGGGTCGCTGGGTTGCCGGACACGGTTATGGCCCGGCCGCGGTTATGGCATAGTCGCGCTGCGACCTCCAACCGGGCCCGCGCGGGCAGAGGTTAGAATGCGGGTTCGTCCGATCGTGACGGCAGCGCTGGGCGCCGGGCTGGCGCTGGTGATCATGGCGGCTGCGGTGCGGCTGTTTATGAGCCGGCCGGCCGAGGACCGGCTGCGCCCGATGGAGCGGATCGACATCGCCGCGTTGTCGGCGCCGCTGCCACGGCCGAGCTTTCTTGCCTGTCCCGAGGGATATTGTGCGGCGTCCCCCGACCTCAGAACGCCGGTCTTTGCCATCCCGTGGCGGCGGCTGCGCGGCGACTGGCTGCGCTCGATCAGCGACACGCCGCGTGTTGTGCTGGTGGACGAGACGGCGGATGGCCGGCGGCTCTTCTACATCCAGCACTCACGGGTGCTGCGCTTTCCGGACGTGATCGCCGTCGCGTTTGTGGCGCTGGGTCCCGAGCAGTCGGGGATCGCCGTCTTCAGCCGGTCGCGCTATGGGCGGAGCGATTTCGGGGTCAACCGCGGGCGTGTCGAGCGCTGGCTCGATCGGCTCGAAAACACTGCTGGATCGACCGCGACCCGTCCGCGGCGACGCGCGGCGATCGGGGACGGCGCCGGTTGAAGACCGCGATGAAACGGGCTGCGGCCGGATTTGCGATCGCGGTCCTCGGGATTTCGCCAAGGGTGGCGGCGGCGGCCGCTGCGCCCAATCAGCCGGGGCCGATCACCGCAATGCAGCAGCGGCTCGCCCGGCTCGGCTATGCCCCGGGGCCGATCGACGGCGTCATATCGCCGCAGACCGAGCGGGCAATGCACAAATATCGGCGTGCCACCGGCCAACCGATCGTGAACGGTCCGCCGGGTGATCCGATCGTCGCGGTGCAGACCGCCTTGCAGCGGCTGGGCTTTCTCGCGACACCGGCCGACGGCGTGATCGGGCCCCAAACCCGCGATGCGATCATCCGCTTCGAGGCGGCACAGGGTGTGCCAATCGATCCCAGGGTCAGCGACCCGCTGCTGGCGGCACTCGCCCGCGCCGAAGCGCCAGCCGCAGCACCCGGCGCACCCGGCGCCGCAGCGATGCCCACCCCCGCATCGCCGGCGCCGCCTCCGGCCGAGCCCGCGGTCACCGGCCGCCAGCCCTTGCCGCCCGGGGTCAACCCGCCGCCGATCCGCTGAGCGCGATGTGCCGCCGCGCGGCTCGTCTCTGGTGCGCGGCGCCCGGTCAGGAGCTGACGAGGCCGAGCTGCGGGCTCGACGGCTCGGCAAAGTTGCGCCTGGGAATGCGTCCGGCGAGACGCGCGAGGCGGCCGGCCGTAACCGCGGCCTTCATCGCCGCAGCCATGCGCACGGGGTCGTGCGACCTGGCGATCGCAGTATTGATCATGACTGCATCGCAGCCCAATTCCATCGCCTCAGCCGCGTCGGAAGCGGTGCCGATGCCGGCGTCGAGCACCACCGGCACCGGGCTGCGCGAGCAGATCAGCTCGATCGCCTCCGGGTTGGCGATGCCGCGTCCGGAGCCGATCAGCGAGCCCAACGGCATGACCGCGGCGCAGCCGACATCGGCGAGCTTCTGGCAGGCAACCGGGTCCTCGTTGCAATAGGGCAACACGACAAAGCCCTTGCGCACCAGCTCGTCGGCGGCGTGCACCAGCTGCTCGACATCGGGGTAGAGCAGGTCGCGGTCGCCGATCAATTCGAGCTTGACCCAGTTGGTGTCGAGCGCCTCGCGCGCCAGCTCGGCGGTCAGGATCGCGTCGCGCGCGGTCACGCAGCCCGAGGTGTTGGGCAGGATCGGATACCGGCCGCCGAGCAGATCGACGAGGCTCTCGGCATAGCCTTCGAGACTGATGCGGCGGATCGACATCGTGACCATCGCCGGTGCGGCCGCCGCCATCGCGTCGAGCATGACCTGCTGGTTGGGGTAGCGGGCGCTGCCAAGAAAGATGCGCGAGCCGAGCTCGATGCCGGCAATGGTCAGGGGGTCGGTCATGGCTTGTCCTGTCTCGATTCTCTTTCAGCCGCCCTGCAGCGGCCGCACGATTTCGATCACATCGTCAGGGTTGAGCGCGGCCGCCGGCCAGTCCGCGCGGCACACCACCGCGCCATTGACCGCGACGGCGAGAAACCGGGCGCCGGGATCGATGCCGCGCGCGCTGAGCAGCTGGCCGATCGTCGCCGCCGCCACCTCCTCCTCGACCCCGTTGATCCTCAGCCGGGTCATTGCGCGGCCTCGACGCCCGCGGGGGGCGCCGATCGGCTGAACCGCCCGGGTGCGAACGGCAGCGCCAGCTCCGGCAGACGGCCATGCTGCACATAGGCGGCGATGACCGCCGCGGTCACCGGGGTCAAGAGGATGCCGTTCCGATGATGCCCGGTGGCGATGACGAGGCCGGGGGTCCCGCTCGGGCCCAGCAGTGGCGCGTCGTCGCGCGAGCCGGGTCGGAACCCGACCCAGGTTTCGGCAATCGGCAGTTCCTCGATCGCCGGCACGGCCCGCCATGCGCCCTCGATCAGGGCCAACAGACCGCCGGCGGTCAGCGAGGGGTCGAAGCCGCGTTCCTCGACCGTGCCACCGACGATCAGCCGTCCATCGCCGCGCGGCACCAGATAGCCGTTCGGCAGCCACACCACATGCCGCAGCAACGGCGCCGCCGGGTCCATGCGCAACGCGAGCATCTGTCCCTTGATCGGGCGCACCGGCGGCCGATGGGCGATCGGCACGCCGCCGATCTCGCGTGACCAGGCGCCAGCGGCGAGCACGACGATGTCGGCTGCCTCGCGGCCGCGAGCGGTGACGACCGCGGTGGCCCGCCCGCCGGTCGTTTCGATCTCGTGGACCGGGCAATGCTCCTGCAGCCTGACACCGGCTCGTTGCGCCGCGATCGCGAGGGCTCTTACGACCAGGCGGTTGTCCACCTGATGGTCACATGGGCTCAGGACAGCACCGGTGATGCCGGGGCGCAGATGCGGTTCGCGGCGGCGCGCCTCGGCGCCCGATACCCATTCGAGGCTGAGGCCGAGGCCGCGCTGAAATTCGTAATTGAAGCGTAGCTGCTCGGCGTCGTCGCGATTAAGGGCGACGACAATCGTGCCTTCGTCGCGGTAGCCGACCGGCATTCCGCTCACCGCCGCGAGCTCGCCGGCGAAATCCGGCCACAGTCGCTGGCTTTCGAGAGTGAGCGCCAGCAGCGGCTCCTCGCCCGGCTCCGTCTCGACCGCGGCCGCGAGCATGCCGGCGGCGGCCCAGCTGGCCCCGTGGCCGGCCGTGTCGCGCTCGTAGACCGTGACCGCACAGCCCCCCTGCGCCAGGCGCCAGGCGATCCCAAGGCCGATCACCCCGGCGCCGATGACGACGGTCTTCGGATGATCGGGTGAAGCGGCAAATGACGCGGTGATCACGGACTCCCTTCGCCGGGCACGCCCGACCAGGTTCATTGGGTCTGCTCTCAGCCGCAGCGGTCGCGAACGCGTCCCGGCGGCACCCCAGCCTTCACGCCAATGTTGGAGAAGGGCGCTGGCGATGCAAGGCTTTTCTTGCGGGCCGCGGCCTGCTCGCGGCAGCCGCGCGGGGGCGGCACAGACTGCCGGATGACGCGGCGGTCGCTGCCGATCCGGCGCAGCGAGCGCGGGTCGGACGGCACAAATTCGGCCCCTATTGATGACAAATGCCGCGCCTATTGTAGAATATCGCGGGTCCGCGGACCGTGCGGTGCGGCCGATCGCGGGCGCGGCTGGCGCAGGAGCAAGGGATGAACAAGGTCTACCCCGATGCCGAGGCGGCCCTCGCCGGGTTGCTGCGCGATGGCATGACAATCATGGCGGGCGGGTTTGGCCTGTGCGGCATCCCGGAGCAGCTGATCGCGGCGATCCGCGCCTCGGGCGTGCGCGGTCTCACCGCAATCTCGAACAATGCCGGGATCGACGGCGCCGGGCTCGGCGTGCTGCTCGAAACCCGCCAGATCGGCAAGATGATCTCGTCCTATGTCGGCGAGAACAGGCTGTTTGCCGAACTCTATCTGAAGGGCGAGCTCGAGCTCGAATTCAATCCGCAAGGCACGCTGGCCGAGCGCATCCGCGCCGGCGGCGCCGGGGTCCCGGCGTTCTTCACCAGGACCGGGGTCGGCACGCTAATCGCCGAGGGCAAGGAGACCCGTGAGTTCGACGGCCAGACTTATGTGATGGAGCGCGGCCTCGTCGCCGACCTCGCCATGATCCACGCCTGGAAGGGCGATCGCGAGGGTAACCTCGTCTATCGCAAAACCGCGCGCAACTTCAACCCGGTGATGGCGACCGCCGGGCGGGTCACCGTCGCCGAGGTCGAGCACCTCGTCGATCCCGGCGAGATCGAGCCCGACCATATCCACACCCCCGGCATCTTCGTGCAGCGCATCGTGCGGCCCGCCGCCTTCGAAAAGCGGATCGAGCAGCGCACCGTGCGCCGGCGCGAGGCGTGAGCGAGAAGGAGCCCCGACCCATGCCCTGGTCACGCGAGGAGATGGCGCGCCGCGCCGCGGCCGAGCTCGAAGACGGCTTTTACGTCAATCTCGGGATCGGCATCCCGACCCTGGTGTCGAATTTCGTCCCGCCCGGTATCACGGTCCAGCTGCAGAGCGAGAACGGGATGCTCGGCATGGGGCCGTTCCCGTTCGAGGGCGAGGAGGACCCGGACCTGATCAATGCGGGCAAGCAGACCATCACCGAATTGCCGACGACCAGCTATTTCGACAGCGCCCAGTCGTTTGGCATGATCCGCGGCGGGCATATCGATCTGTCGATCCTGGGTGCCATGCAGGTGGCGCAGAACGGCGACCTCGCCAACTGGATGATCCCGGGCCGTATGGTCAAGGGCATGGGCGGGGCGATGGACCTTGTCGCCGGGGTCAAGCGTGTCATCGTGCTGATGGAGCACACCGCGCGCAAGGAGCCGAAGCTGCTGCGCCGCTGCACCCTGCCGCTGACCGGGAAGGGTGTGGTCGATACCGTGATCACCGATCTCGGCGTGTTCACGATCGACCGCGGCGGGATGACGCTGGTCGCGCTCGCGCCGGGGGTCGGGCTCGACGAAGTGCAGGCCAAGACCGAAGCGAATTTTGCGCTGGGTCCCGACCTCGGCTGAAGCAGGACAGCCGGTCCCGGCGCGTTGCGGTGGGCGGCGCCGCGGTTGCGGCTCTGCAGCGCTGCTGGCGATGTCCCATTCCTGTGCAGAGAGCTTTTCCCTGTGCAGAGAGCTTTTCGCCATGTCGGTCGCCGGCTGCCGGCTGGCTGGTGGTGTGGACCCGACCCGCGCGCGTCGCGGTCGAGTCATGCGCTTTTGCGCGCCTCCGCTGGGCGGCCGCGGCAGCCCAGCCGGACGGATCTAGACCGCATCCGAGAACATGGCTCTCGGCCAGTCCGGGCGCAGCGGCGATAGCCCCGGCGGAGTCGTGGCCACGGGATCGGCGCTGGCCGTGACCGGATATCGGCATCGCGGGCAATCGGTAGCGCAGGGGTTGCCGGCATCGGGCGGCTCACGGGGCGGCATTTGGAGCAATCGGCATCGCAGGGGTTGTTGGCGCGACCCCTTCGTACCACATCTGTTCTATGATGCAGATACACCTGTCTCGCCTGTCTCGCTGCAACCGTAGCGCCTCGCTCGGACCGCGCGGGGCGCGGCAAGGACGTGTCGCCACCAACGCGCTGGTTGCGAGGGCGTGGCGCTTTTGCCGGGGTGCGGCAGAACGCCGCGTCGGCGAAGAGGGGCGGCGCGTAGTCGCGGCGCCGAGCGATGGTGTCGCGGCGGCCAGGGGTCCGTGGCAACGGTCGGTGGCCAGGGGTCCGTGGCAACGGTCGGTGACAACCGCCAGCGTTAACCTACATTTTTATTGGGATTTCGCAGCGCTCAATATATGCTGATAAGGAATGCGGGGATCGCCACAATATGTTGTCCGAATCTGGCAGGATCGCGCATCAGACGGGACGGGCCGGCAGGTCGGCTCGGGCCGCGGGCGAAGCGGTGGCGAGACTCCGCACTCTCGCCACAAAGTCTTGGCATGCTGGTTGCTTTGAGGCTGTCGGGGCAGCCGAACCCGGCGCGGCAACACTTGAGCGGGAGCGCGGTCTGCGAGCCTCGCGGGTGTCGCAAGCGCGGCCGGCCGTTTGGCGGGGACGACAGACGGCGAATTCGGGCGGATGGTTTTGAGCGCGCAGCGTTGTCTGATCGGGCGCGCGCTTGGATGAACGAGTCGAGATTGGCGCCGGTTGAGGTGTGAGATGAGATTCGACGAAGACGGAATCTTCGAACTCTATTCGCGGTTGTACGACAACCGCCGCGAGGTCGAGCTTTCCCTCGAGGATTATCTGCGCAAGTGCTCGGACGACCCGTCATTCTATGCGGGTGCGGCCGAGCGGATGCTGCGGGCGATCGGCGAGCCGACCATGGTCGATACGAGCCAGGACGGGCGGCTCGGCCGGATCTTCATGAACCGGACGATCAAGGTGTATCCCGAATTTGCCGATTTTTTCGGCATGGAGGAGACGATCGAGCGCATCGTCGGGTTTTTCCGCCATGCCGCCCAGGGGCTCGAGGAACGCAAGCAGATCCTCTACCTCTTGGGCCCGGTCGGTGGCGGCAAATCCTCGCTGGCCGAGCGACTGAAGCAGCTGATGGAAAAAGAGCCGGTCTATGTACTGAAAGCGGGCAAGGAGGTCAGCCCGGTGTTCGAAAGCCCGCTCGGGCTGTTCGATCCGGTCACCCTCGGGGCCGAGCTCGAAAAGCGCTACGGCATTCCGCAGCGCCGGCTGACCGGAACGATCTCGCCCTGGGCGGTCAAGCGGCTCGAGGAGTTGGGCGGCGACATCACCCAGTTCACCGTGGTGCGCCTGCAGCCCTCGCGACTGAAGCAGATCTGCATTTCCAAGACCGAGCCCGGCGACGAGAACAACCAGGACGTGTCGAGCCTCGTTGGCAAGGTCGATATCCGCAAGCTGGAGTTTTTCAGCCAGAACGACCCCGACGCCTATTCCTATTCGGGCGGTCTCAACCGCACGACGCAGGGGTTGCTCGAATTCGTCGAGATGTTCAAGGCGCCGATCAAGATGCTGCACCCGTTGCTGACCTCGACGCAGGAGGGCAACTACGTCGGCTCGGAGAATATCGGCGGCATCCCCTATCAGGGCATCGTGCTCGCGCACTCGAACGAGGCTGAATGGCAGACCTTCAAGAACAACAAGAACAACGAGGCTTTCATCGACCGCATCTCGGTGATCAAGGTGCCGTATTGCCTGCGTTCCACCGAGGAGCGCAAGATCTACGAAAAATTGCTGCAAAACAGCGAGCTTTCCAGCGCGCCGTGCGCACCATCGACCCTGGATCTCTTGTCGCGGTTCAGCGTCTTGTCACGGGTGAAGCCGCACGAAAACTCGAACCTCTATTCAAAGATGCGGGTCTATGACGGCGAGAGCCTGAAGGACACCGATCCGCGTGCCAAATCCGGGCAGGAATACCGCGATGCCGCCGGTGTCGATGAGGGCATGGACGGTATCTCGACCCGCTTCGCGTTCAAGGTGCTGTCGAGCACCTTCAACTTCGACACCCAAGAGGTGGCGGCCGATCCGGTCCATATGATGTACGTGCTCGAGCAGGCGATCTGGCGCGAGCAGTTCCCCGACGATGTCGAGAAGAAATATCTGAACTTCATCAAGGCCGAGCTGGCGCCGCGCTATGCCGAGTTCATCGGCCACGAGATCCAGAAGGCCTATCTCGAATCCTATTCGGACTATGGGCAGAACCTGTTCGACCGGTACGTCGCCTATGCCGACGCATGGATCGAGGATTCGGATTATAAGGACCCGGATACCGGCCAGTTGATGAACCGCGAGCTGTTGAACCAGGAGCTGTCGAAGATCGAGAAACCGGCCGGGATCGCCAATCCGAAGGATTTCCGCAACGAGGTGGTCAAGTTTGCGTTGCGGGCGCGCGCCGCCAATGCCGGGCGCAATCCGTCCTGGACCTCCTATGAGAAGTTGCGCGAGGTGATTGAGCGGCGCATGTTCTCGCAGGTCGAGGACCTGCTGCCGGTGATCAGCTTTGGCTCGAAGAAGGACAGCGAGACCGAGAAGAAGCACGCCGACTTCCTCGAACGGATGGTGTCGCGCGGCTATACCGAGCGCCAGGTGCGCCGGCTGGTCGAGTGGTACATGCGGGTCAACAAGGCCGGGTAGGTGGCGACGATGATGTCCGGTCTGGAGGGAAGACGATGAACATTGTCGACCGCCGGCCCAATCCCAAGGGCAAGAGCCTCAGCAACCGGCAGCGCTTTTTGTCGCGGGCGCGCGCCGAGGTCAAATCGGCTGTCCAGAATGCGTTGAAGAAGCGCAAGGTCGCCGATATCGAGCACGGCGAGAAGGTGGCGATCCCGATGCGCGGGATCGTCGAGCCGGCCTTCCACCATAGCCGGCGGACCGGCCGCAACGAGCATGTTGTGCCGGGCAACAAGGAATATGTCCGCGGCGACGAAATTCCGCGCCCGACCGGCGGGGAGGGTCGCGGCGGCTCGCAAGGCAGCCCCGACGGATCAGGCGAGGACGCGTTCGAGTTCACGCTGTCGAAGGACGAGTTTCTCGACATGTTCTTCGAGGACCTCGAGCTCCCCGATCTCGTCAAGAAGAGCCTGCGCGAGACCTTCGCGGTCGATCTGCAACGCGCCGGCTATACGGTGACCGGCAGCCCGGCCAATCTCTCGATCCGCCGCACGATGCGCAACAGCATGGCGCGGCGCATCTCACTGCGCCGGCCCAAGACGTGGCAGGTCGAGGAGCTGCGCGAGGCGCTTGCCGAAGCTCGCGCCCGGGGCGACGAGGAGGAGGCGCAAAAGCTCGCGCCAGCGCTGGAGCGCCTCGAGTTCCGCACCAAGATCATCCCTTATATCGACCCCCTCGATGTCCGCTACAATCGCTTTGAGCGGGTGCCGCGCCCCAACACCGAGGCGGTGATGTTCTGCCTGATGGATGTGTCGGGGTCGATGACCGAGGCGATGAAGGATCTGGCCAAGCGGTTCTTCATGCTGCTGCATGTGTTTCTGATCCGCCGGTACCGTCACGTCGATGTCGTGTTCATCCGCCACACCAGCACCGCCGAGGAGGTTGACGAGGAGACCTTCTTCTATAGCCGAGAAACTGGCGGCACCGTGGTCTCGACCGCGCTCGAAAAGATGCTGGAGATCGCCCGCGCCCGCTACCCGACTGACCGCTGGAACATCTATGCGGCACAGGCCTCCGACGGTGACAATTACGGCGCGGATAGCGGCCGCTGCGTCGCATTGCTCGGCGGCGAGGTGCTGCCGCTGTGCCAGTATTTCGCCTATGTCGAGGTCGGCGACGGGATGGGCGGCAGCCTGACCGGGCTCGCCCGCGACAGCGATCTGTGGCGCGCCTACAGCGAGGTGGCGCCATCGCACCCGCATTTTGCGATGCGCCGGGTCGGTGATCCGTCGCAGATCTTCTCGGTCTTCCACGAGCTGTTCGCCAAAGGGGGGGTCCGTGCCTGACACCGCTGCCGCGCCGCTCAGCCGGCTCGACGTCGCCACGCCGCTGTTCAACGGTCCCAACTGGGATTATGGATCGCTGCGCCAGACCTATGACGCGATCGAGCGGATCGCGCTCGACGAGCTCGGGCTCGATGTCTACCCGGTTCAGGTCGAGGTGATCACCTCCGAGCAGATGCTCGACGCCTATGCCTCGGTCGGACTGCCGCTGATGTACCGGCACTGGAGCTTTGGCAAGCGCTTCGCGTTTCACGAGACGCTCTATCGCAAGGGGCTGCAGGGGCTCGCCTACGAGATCGTGATCAACTCCAACCCGTGCATCTGCTACATCATGGAGGAAAACTCCATGACCATGCAGACCTTGGTCATGGCTCATGCCGCCTTTGGCCACAACCATTTCTTCAAGAACAACTACCTGTTCCGGCAGTGGACCGATGCCAATGGCATCCTCGACTATTTGAGCTTCGCCCGAGATTACGTTGCCAAATGCGAGGAGCGGCATGGTGTCGAGGCGGTCGAACGGGTGCTCGACGCCGCGCATGCGCTGAAGGACCACGGTGTCAACCGCTACTCCCATCGCACCAAGCCAAACCTCGCCGAGGAGCAGCGCCGCGCCGAGGAGTGGCAGGCCTATGCCGAAGCGACCTACAACGACCTGTGGCGCACCGTCCCCGGCGCCGCCAAGGATAAAGAGGATCCGGACACGGCCGAGGCGCGGCTCCAAGAGATCAAGCGCGAGCTCGGCCTGCCCGAAGAGAACCTGCTATACCTGATCGAAAAGCGCGCGCCGCGACTCGAAGATTGGCAGCGCGAGCTGGTTCGCATCGTCCGGCTGATCGCCCAGTACTTCTACCCGCAGAAGCAGACCCAGATGATGAACGAGGGCTGCGCCACCTTCTGCCATTACGAAATCATGCGGCGCCTGCACGACAAGGGGCTGATCACCGAAGGCTCGATGCTCGAATTTCTGCACTCGCATTCGAGCGTCGTGTTCCAGCCGGACTTTGATGATCCGCGGTTCAGCGGCATCAACCCCTATGCGCTCGGCTTTGCGATGATGTCGGATATCCGCCGCATCTGCGAAGAGCCGACCGAGGAGGACCGGCTCTGGTTCCCGGACATCGCCGGCCATGGCGACGGCTACGGGGTGCTGCGCCATGCCTGGGCCAACTATCGCGACGAGAGCTTTGTGCTGCAGTATCTGAGCCCGGCGATGATCCGCAAGTTCCGCCTGTTCCATGTCTCCGACGACAGCACCAAACCGGCGCTGCGGGTCGAGGCAATCCATGACGACATCGGCTACCGCAGGGTCCGCAGCGCCTTATCGCGGCAATACGATCTATCGCGGCGCGAACCCGATATCCAGGTCGTCGATGTCGATCTACGCGGCGACCGTTGCCTTGTTCTTGCGCATTATGTGCACAATGGTGTGCTGCTCGCGGAGAAAAGCTGCCGCGCCGTGCTGCGCCACGTCGCAGTGCTGTGGGGCTATTCCGTCAAGCTCCTGGAGATCGATGCCGCGACCGACAAGACGCTGAAGACCTATGAGGTGGCACAGCCCGGCTGAGCCGCTGCACCTCGTTCGGGCGCGGTCGGCGGCGGAGGCGCCGCGGCGATGATCGTTCTCGGCATCGAGACGAGCTGCGACGAGACTGCCGCGGCGGTTGTGGCCGATGCGCCGTCCGGGGCGCGGATCCGTTCCAACCTCGTTCATTCCCAGCTCGCCGAGCACCGGCCCTATGGCGGGATTGTGCCCGAGATCGCGGCGCGGGCTCATCTCGATTACCTCGACGGCATCGTCCGGCGCGCCCTCGCCGAGGCGGCGACCTCTCTTGCCAACCTCGACGGCATCGCCGCCGCCGTCGGCCCGGGACTGATTGGCGGGCTGATCGTCGGCATAATGCTCGCCAAGGGAATTGCCTGGGCACGGGCCAAACCCTTCATCGCGGTCAATCATCTCGAAGCGCATGCGCTGAGCGTGCGGTTGACCGGCGATCTGGCCTTCCCCTATCTGCTGCTGCTGGTGTCCGGCGGACACTGCCAGCTGCTCGCTTGCCTCGGAATCGGCCGCTATGTCCGGCTCGGCACGACGCTCGACGATGCGGTGGGCGAGGCCTTTGACAAGACCGCAAAGCTGATCGGGCTCGGCTACCCCGGCGGTCCGGCGATCGAGCGGGCCGGGCGCGGCGGCGATGACCGGCGGTTTGCGCTGCCGCGGCCGCTGCTTGGCCGGCCGGGCTGCGATTTCTCGTTTTCCGGGTTGAAGACGGCGGTGCGCCGCGTCGTTGCCGAAGAGGGTCCGCTTCACCCGCAGAACCAGGCGGATCTCGCCGCCTCGGTCGAGCGCGCGATCTGCGAAGCGCTCGCCGACCGCACCGCCAACGCGATTGCCTGGTTCCGCCGCCACCACCCCGCGGGCACGAGCCTCGTCGTTGCCGGCGGAGTCGCTGCCAATACGCGGCTGCGCCAACGGTTGAAGGAGCTCGCCGCCGCCCGCGGGCTCGACTTCGTGGCGCCGCCGCCGGCGCTGTGCACCGACAATGCGGCGATGATCGCGTGGGCCGGGATCGAGCGGCTGCGGCTCGGCCTCGTCGATGGTCTCGACGCCGCACCGCGCCCGCGCTGGCCGCTCGATGCCACGGCACCGCAGCGGCCAGGAGCCGGGGTCGAGGCATTCGGGGGTCAAGGCAAAATGCGTGGAGGGCCGGAGGGTTGAGACGGCTCGCGATCATCGGCGCGGGGGCCTGGGGGACGGCGCTGGCGATCGTGGCGCGGCGCGCCGGTACGAATGCGAGGCTGTGGGCCCGCGACTCCGAGATCGCCGGCGCGATCAACAAGCGGCACGAAAACCCGGCCTATCTTCCTGGCTTTGGCCTCGATCCGGCGATTGTCGCGACGGCCGACCTCGCCGCCGCGGTAGACAAAGCCGATGCCGCGCTGCTCGTGGTGCCGGCGCAGTTTCTGCGCGGCGTGCTCGACCGGCTGCGTAGGGTGCTGCCGGTCGGACTGCCGGTGCTGCATTGCGCCAAGGGGATCGAAACCGGCTCGCTCGCCATGATGTCGCAGATCGGTGCCGAGCTGCTGCCGGCGTCGCCCTTTGCGGTGCTGTCCGGACCGAGCTTTGCCGCCGAGGTGGCGCGCGATCTGCCGACCGCAGTGACGATCGCGAGCGCCGATTCAAATCTGGCCGAACACTTTCTCGGAGCCCTGGCCGGCGGCCGGTTCCGGCCCTATCTGTCGGCCGATCCGATCGGCGCCGAGATCGGCGGCGCGGTCAAAAACGTGCTGGCGATTGCCTGCGGTATCGTTGTCGGGCAGGGTCTCGGTGACAATGCCCGCGCCGCGCTGATCACCCGCGGGTTGGCCGAGATGGTTCGCCTCGGTGTCGCGCGCGGGGCGAAGGCGGAAACCTTTCGCGGTCTGTGCGGCCTCGGCGACCTGGTGCTGTCGTGCAGCGCTGGCCAATCGCGCAATCACGCTCTCGGGCTGGCGCTGGGCCGCGGCCAAAGCCTTGATGCGGCTCTGGGCGGGCGACGCTCGGTTGTCGAAGGGGTGGCCACTGCCACGGCGGTCACCGCGCTGGCCGCACGGCAGGGAGTGGAGATGCCGGTCAGCGCTGCGGTCGCTGCCGTGCTGCATCACGGTGAGGCGATCGATGCAATGACCGAAGGGCTGCTGCGCCGGCCCTATCGCCGCGAGTAAGGCGTCCTCGGTGCGGTTTCGACGGCTCTGCCGGGGTGGCGGAAAATCCTTTTCCGGGCCGGCGGAAAACCAATATCATGAGGTAATGAGCAAGCCGATCGGCCCGCATCGATGAGCGATAACGGAAAGCGCGGCGAGGAAGGACCGGGGACCGGCGTCGTCGTCAAGCCCAAGCCCAAGACGAAGAAGCCGTCCATGTACAAGGTGTTGATGCTGAACGACGATTACACGCCGATGGAATTCGTCGTGCATATTCTGGAGCGGTTTTTCGCCAAGAGCCGGCAGGAGGCGACCCGCATCATGCTGCATGTGCATCGCCGCGGGGTCGGCATCTGCGGCGTCTATACCTACGAGGTCGCCGAGACCAAGGTCACCCAGGTCATGGATTTCGCCCGGCAGCACCAGCATCCGCTGCAGTGCACGCTGGAAAAGGACTAGGCAAGCCAGCCAAGGAAGGAAGGGCGGGAGTGCTGTCACGCAATCTCGAAAAATCGCTGCATCGGGCGCTCGCCCATGCCAACGATCGCCGCCACGAATATGCCACCCTCGAGCACCTGCTGCTGGCGATGACCGAGGATCAGGACGCGATCGCGGTGCTGCGTGCCTGCAGCGTCGATGTCGACCGGCTGCGCCGCGAAGTCTTGAACTATATCGACAACGAGCTCGGCAATCTGGTCGCCGCGCACAAGGACGATGCGAAGCCGACCGCGAGCTTTCAGCGCGTGCTGCAGCGTGCCGCGATCCACGTGCAATCCTCCGGCCGCGAGGAGGTCACTGGCGCGAACGTCCTGGTCGCGATGTTCGCCGAGCGCGAAAGCCACGCCGTCTATTTCCTGCAAGAGCAGGACATGACCCGTTTCGACGCGGTCAACTACATTTCGCACGGCATCGCCAAGGCCCCCGGCCGGTCCGAGACCCGCCGGGTCCAGGGCGCCGACGAGGACGAGCGCGGCGACAAATCGCAAAAGCGCAGCCATGACGCGCTCGACGCCTATTGCACCAACCTCAACAAAAAAGCGAAGGGCGGTCGCATCGACCCGCTGATCGGGCGCGAGGCCGAGGTCGAGCGGACGATCCAGATTCTGTGCCGGCGGTCGAAGAACAACCCGCTCTATGTCGGCGATCCGGGCGTCGGCAAGACTGCGATCGCCGAGGGGCTGGCACGTCGCATCGTGCAGCGCGAGGTGCCCGAGGTGCTGGTCAACGCCACGATCTATGCGCTCGACATGGGCGCATTGCTCGCCGGCACCCGCTATCGCGGCGATTTCGAGGAACGGCTGAAGGCGGTCCTCTCGGAGCTCGAAGCGCAGCCGGGGGCGATCCTGTTCATCGACGAGATCCATACCGTGATCGGCGCCGGGGCGACCAGCGGCGGCGCGATGGATGCCTCCAACCTCTTAAAGCCGGCGCTGGCCGGCGGCGCCATCCGCTGCATCGGCTCGACCACCTACAAGGAATACCGCAATTATTTCGAAAAGGATCGCGCTCTCGTTCGCCGCTTTCAAAAGATCGACGTCAACGAGCCGACGGTCGAGGATTCGATCAAGATCCTGCGCGGTCTCAAGCCCTATTACGAGCGCCATCACAAGGTGCGCTACACGACCGATGCGCTGCGCGCCGCAGTCGAGCTGTCGCACCGCTACATCGGCGACCGCAAATTGCCGGACAAGGCAATCGATGTGATCGACGAGACGGGTGCGGCGCAAATGCTGGTGCCGGAGAACCGGCGGCGCAAGACGATCACCGCGCGTGAGGTCGAGGCGGTGATCGCGACCATGGCGCGGATCCCGCCAAAGAGCGTGTCGCGCGACGATCGTGAGGTGCTGCGCAATCTCGATCGCGATCTGAAGACGATGGTGTTTGGCCAGGACAGCGCGATCGAGGCGCTGGTCTCGGCGATCAAGCTGGCGCGCGCCGGGTTGCGCGACGCCGAAAAGCCGATCGGCAGCTATCTCTTCTCCGGTCCGACCGGGGTCGGCAAGACCGAGGTCGCGCGGCAGCTCGCCCGCACCCTCGGCATCGAGATCACCCGGTTTGACATGTCGGAATACATGGAACGCCACACCGTCTCGCGGCTGATCGGCGCACCGCCCGGCTATGTCGGCTTTGACCAGGGCGGGCTGTTGACCGACGCGATCGACCAGCACCCGCACAGCGTGCTGCTGTTGGACGAGATTGAAAAGGCTCATCCCGACCTGTTCAACATCCTGCTGCAGGTTATGGATTACGGCAAATTGACCGACCACAACGGCAAGAATGTCGATTTCCGCAACGTGATCCTGATCATGACGACCAATGCCGGTGCCGCCGACCTCGCCAAGCCGGCGATCGGGTTTGGCAGCGGCATCCGCCAGGGCGACGATCACGAAGCGATCAATCGCATGTTCACCCCCGAATTCCGCAATCGGCTCGACGCGATGATCTCGTTTGCCCCGCTGTCGACCGAGACGATCGGGCGGGTTGTGGACAAGTTCATCCTGCAGCTCGAGGAGCAGCTGGCGGACCGCAATGTGACAATCGAGCTCGACCTGTCGGCGCGCGCGTGGCTTGCCGAAAAGGGCTATGACCCGCTCTATGGCGCCCGGCCGCTGGCTCGCGTGATCCAGGAGCACGTCAAAAAGCCGCTCGCCGAGGAATTGCTGTTTGGCCGACTGGCCAAGGGCGGTGTCGTCCGCGTCACCAAGAAGTCCGATGAGGATGCGCTGGGCTTCTCCTTCGAGGAAGGCCCTGCGGCCCCGGCCGAGCCCAAGGAGCCGGCGCTCGTCGAATAGCCTTTGCCGGCGGGTTCGCCACAAAACCGGGGTCGGTTCTGCAGCATCATCCGAACCCTCCGGCCTGCGGCAGAACGGTGCGCATGTCGCCGTCGCGGCGGGTTGTTCCGATCCGGTCGAGATATTCGAGGACGCTGATCGTCAGATTGCGGCCGATCCCCGAGCGATCCTTGAACATCGCCGCGGTAAAGCTGCCCTCGGCCGAGCCGGCCGCCAGTTCGCGGGCAAGCGCCCCCAGACGCGCCACGGTATCCGGCAGGAAGTAGCGGTTCTCGGCGATCTTGGCGACCTGTCCCAGCCGTTCGACGCGGCGCAGAAGGCGCTCGACCGCGGTGGGTTCGAGGACTAATGCCTCGGCAATCTCGCGCACCCGCGGCGGCCGCAATTCCCCCGTATCGAGCATCGGCCGAACCCGCTGCCACAGCGTCTCGTCGGCCCGGGTCAGCCGCGGGCGGTGGTCGGGCAGGTGCCACAGCCCCCCACCTTGTGCCACCCGTCCGGTCTCGGTGAGCACTGCGAGTGCGGCGTCGAGCGCGGCGGCCGGCGCCTCGCCGCGCAGCCGCTCGGAGAGAGCCAAGCGCGACGGGCCGAGCATGTCGGGCTGGGTCCGGTGCCAGAGGGTGAGTGCCTCGACGATCGTCTCGCCGAGCGCCGCCAGCCGCTCGGTGGTGACCGCGAGCGGCGCCCGCGCCGGGCCGATCCGACGGAACGCGACATCTGCGGTCAGATCGTCGAGCTCTCCCAAGGTGAGATTGCGGACCAGCGCGAAATTCGCCAGATCGACCACGCCCGTTGCACCGAGCATGCCGGCGAGCGAGGCCGCCGGGTCGGCCGGCGCCATCGCCGCGAGCAATCCCAGCCGGGCGGGCAGCCGGCGGCCACGCCGCGGCGCGAACGGGTCGACAACACGGCCCCCGGCAAGGGTCTGGCGCGCGGCATGATCGCGCAGCACGATGCGGTCGCCATGGAGCGCACCGATCGGCTGATCGAGATCGATCTGGACCAAACCGCTTTCCCCGGCGGGGATCGCCCGGCCGCTCAGCACCGCGACCCGGCCGACGACATCCTCGGTGCCGAGATGCAGGTGCACCGGCAGCCCGTCGCGCAATGGCGCTTCGGCATGACGCGAAGCCCGCACCGCGAGATCGAGCCGCCGTGCCGGCTGATGCCGCTCGGGCGCCAGCAGCCAATCGCCGCGACGCGGTTCGCTGCCTTCGGAAAACGAGCCGACGATGTTGACGGCGCAGCGCTCGCCGGAGGCGGCACTCTCGATCGGCCGGCTCTGGGCATGAAGGCCGCGGACCCGGACCGGCTCGCCGCGCGGGCTGATCAGCAGCCGGTCGCCCGGCGCGACGCGTCCGGCCACGACCGTGCCAGTCACAATGAGCCCGACACCGGGAAGGGTAAAGGCGCGATCGATCGGCATCCGGAACAAGCCGCGCGGTGGGGTCGCGGCGCGTGCGGCAGCGGCAGTTCGGGCGCTTTGCTGCAGATGTCGGGTTAGCGCGGCGATGCCGTCGCCGGTGCGGCTCGACACAGCGAAGATAGCGCTTTCCGCATAACCGGCCGCGGCGAGCAATTCGGCAATTTCGGCGGTGACCGTCGCTCCCCGGTGCGGCTCGACCCGGTCGATCTTGGTGACAACAGCGGTAATCTCGGTGACCTCGATCAGCTCGAGGATGTCGAGGTGCTCGATCGTTTGCGGACGCGGTCCGTCATCGGCGGCGACGACCAGCAGCACCCGGTCGATCGACAGAACGCCGGCCAGCATGTTCGGCAGAAACCGCTCGTGTCCCGGCACATCGACAAAGCCGATCTCGGTGCCATCGGGCAGCCTCGCATAGGCGAAGCCGAGATCGATCGTAAGCCCGCGCCGCTTTTCTTCGGGGAGCCGGTCGGCATCGACACCGGTCAGCGCCTGCACCAGCGCCGTCTTGCCGTGATCGATATGTCCGGCGGTCGCGAGGATCATCGGGTTGGTGCCGGCAGATTGGCGAGCTGGGCGAGAAAGCCGGGCTCGTCTTCGAGGCAGCGCAGATCGAGCACAACGCGGCCGCGCTCGATGCGGCCGATGACCGGTGTGGGGAGACCGCGCAACGCGCTCGCCAGCGCCTCGACCGCGGCGCCGGACGCCTGCTGCGGCCGCAGCGCCAGCGCCGTGCTCGGCAACAGCGATACCGGCAAGGCGCCGGAGCCGATCTGGCTCTTCGTCCCGGTGAGCTCGACTTCGGCGATGCCAGCAAGCGCCGCTGTGACCGGCGACAGCAGCCGCGTGCCCATCGCGGCGATGGCGGCTGCCGGGCGGGTCAGCAACCGCAAGCTCGGCAATTTCTGCGCCAGCCGGTCGGGGTCGGCGTAGAGGCGCAGCACCGCCTCGAGCGCGGCGAGCCGGATCTTGTCGAGCCGCAATGCGCGCTTCAGCGGGTTTTTCGCAAGCCTCGCGACGAGTTCGGCGCGGCCGACGACAAGCCCCGCCTGCGGTCCTCCGAGCAATTTGTCGCCGCTGAAGGTGACGAGGTCGGCGCCGCCCTCCAGGGCCTCGGCAACGGTCGGCTCATGCGGCAATCCCCAGGCGGCGAGATCGACCAGCGAGCCGCTACCCAGATCCTCGACAAACGGGATACCGTGCTGGCGTGCAAGCACAGCGAGCGCGGCTGCCGGAACCGCCGCGGTAAACCCCTCGATCGCGTAGTTGCTGGTATGCGCTTTCAGGATCAGCCCGGTCTCTACCCCGATTGCCGCGGCGAAATCGCCGAGATGGGTGCGGTTGGTGGTGCCGACTTCGCGCAGCCGGGTCCCGGCGCGGGCCATGATGTCGGGCAGCCGGAACGAGCCGCCGATCTCGATCAGCTCGCCGCGCGAGACGATCGTCTCGCGCCCGTCGGCGAGCGTGTTCAGCAGCAGCACCAGGGCGCCGGCATTGTTGTTGACGGCCAGCGCTGCCTCGGCCCCGGTCAACCGTTTCAGCCAGCCCGAGACATGGTCGTCACGCTCGCCGCGCCGTCCGGTTGCAAGATCGTATTCGAGCGTCGATGGGTCGCGCATCGCCCGCGCCGCGGCGGCGATCGCCTCCTCCGGCAACGGCGCGCGGCCGAGATTGGTGTGCAGCACGGTCCCGGTCAGGTTGAAGACGCGCCGTTGCGAGAAGCGACCGAGCTGGCCGAGAGCAGCCGCACAGGCCGCGATGATTTCGTCCACCGAGGCGGCGGCACCCGCCTGCCGGCGTTGCGCCAGCACCTGCCGGACCGTGTCGCGCACCAGGCTGCGCCCGAACTCGTCGATCAGCGCACACCCGCCGGGCGCGCGCAGCACGAGGTCCACCGCCGGCAACAGGGCGCGGCCGTCTCGCTCGGAGGTGCTCATGAAACTGCGGCTTGCTGCGGGATCAGTTCGGGCGCGGCCGGTTCGAGGCGAACGCGCGGTTCCGCACCACCCGCC
>JBOHME010000027.1:0-43050 GCA_050729795.1 Allostellaceae bacterium
CCACCGGCCGCGGCGCCGATCGCGGCCCCGGCCCCGGCCCCGATCAGGCCGCCGCCGACTGCGCGCTGGGCGGGGTCATAGGGATTGGTGCAGCTCGCCAGCGCCAGGATCATCCCAGCCGCCAGCACGCCGCCAGCAATCGATTTTGTTCTCACCGCGATTCCTTCTCCAAATTGAGACATCCCGGCGCAAGCTCTCCGGAGCGGTCGGGCAGGCCCGCTGTCCCATAACGACAGCCGCCCGTCTTCTGTTCCCACCAAGAGGGCGGGCCCGGGCCGCGGTCGCAGGCCCGACCATCGAGGCCGCCGGAACGCGGGATTCGCCGGCCACGGTCTCGTCGGTGCTTGAGCGAGCATCGGAAAACAGGCACGATGCGCAAAAGAGCCGGATCAACGGCCTGCAGAACAACAAGGAGGAAAACGCGTGACCGCAGTCAGCCCGGCCGCTTTGCAGGCCGCACCACCCAGCCACCTGCTCGGACGCAAGCTCGACAGCGTGCCGTTCAGCGCCTATCACGTGGTCATCATTTTGGTGCTCGGATTTGTTGGTTTTATCGAAGGATACGATCTCGCTTTGACCGGCTCGCTGCTGGTGCTGGCCAAGGGACCGCTGCATATGGGTCCCGACGCGGTGCGCGCACTTGCCACCTGGCCCACTTTTCTCGTCGTCATCGGCGGCTTTGCCGCGGCCGGGATGTCGGATCGCATCAGCCGCCTCGCGGTCATGCAGGTTGGGGTGATCCTGAGCACCCTGTGCACCCTCTTGATCCTGTTCGTGCATACGTTCGACCAGCTGTTCGTGCTGCGGCTGATCACCGGCTTTTTTCTCGGCTTTACGATCTCGGCGCCATTCCCGATCGCCGCCGAGCTGATGCCGGCGCAGCACCGGCGGACCTATGCCGCGATCTACGAATGCATGCTGGCGATGGCGTTCACGTTGCTGCCGTTTGTCGGCTTTGTGCTGGCCGATCATCCGCGGGGCTTTCAGCTCGTCGGATTGCCGGGCGGGGTGACTTTGTTCATCGCCCCGGTGCTGATCTATTTCCTGATCCCGGAAAGCCCGCGCTGGCTGTTGCGCCGCGGGCGCGCTCAGCACGCGATCGAAAATGTGAACCTGATCGTCAGGCGCTGCGGCAACCGGGTGCCGCAAATGGCGATCGCGGAGCTCGGCAGCGGCCACGAAAGAGCGCCGGAGCAGCTGCCGCCATTCTGGAAGCTGTTCGCTGCGGGTCAGTTCCGCTGGACTGCGACCGGCATTCTGTGCGGATTGTTTGCCGGCACCGTCTATTATCTGATCGCGATCCTGCTGCCGAAGGCGCTGGTCAGCCAGGGCGCCGCCGTCGCGTTGAGCTTCGGACTGAGCTCGCTGGTGTTCGCTGCGAGCATTCCGGGCAAGCTGTTCAATGGCTTTATCATGGAGATCATCGGTCGGCGCTGGACCATCACCGGCGCCTTTCTGCTGTCGATCCCCGGGCTGCTGCTGATGGTGCTGGCGCACAAGACCGGCACCGCGGCCACCGGGGTCTTTTCGGTCGGCGCGCTGATCACCGGATTTACCACGCTGTCGATCTTCCCGGCGGTGCGGATGTATCTGTCGGAGCAGTTCCCGACGTCATTGCGCGGACGCGGGCACTTTTTCGGCGAATCGTTCGGGCGCATCTTTGCCGGCGTGATCGTACCGTTTGTGATGGTCTCTCATACCGCATCGCCCACGATCTTCTTTGGCACGATGATCATCGCGGTCCTGATCGGAGCGTGCGTCCCATTTGCGCTCGGGCGGGAAACCTTGGGCAATCTCGAAACCTTCACCGAAGTCCTGCCCGAACTTGCTTGACAGCGCCCATGGCTGGGCCTCAGGCGGTCGGTTCCGCGCTGAGGCCCAACTCGGCGATGCTTTCCTCGCGCATCCGGAATTTCTGGACCTTGCCGGTGACCGTCATCGGAAAGCCGCCAACGAATTTGACGTAGCGCGGAATTTTGTAATGCGCGATCTGGCCTTGGCAAAAGGCGCGGATTTCCTCGGCCGTCGCGCTCTGGCCGTCGCAGAGGCGGACCCAGGCGCAAAGTTCTTCGCCGTAATGCGGATCAGGCACCCCGATCACCTGCACATCCTGGATCTTTGGATGCCGGTAGAGAAACTCCTCGACCTCGCGCGGATAGACGTTTTCGCCGCCGCGGATCACCATGTCCTTGATCCGGCCGACAATGTTGCAATAGCCCTCATCGTCGATCGTCGCCAGATCGCCGGTCCGCATCCACCGCGCCGGGTCGATCGCCTCGCGGGTCTTCTCGTCGTCGTTCCAGTAGCCGAGCATGACCGAGTAGCCGCGGGTCAACAATTCGCCGGGGGTGTTGCGCGGCGCGACCCGGCCCTCGGCATCGACGATTTTGACTTCGATATGCGGCTGGACCCGGCCGACGGTCGAAACGCGGCGTTCGATCGGATCGTCGACCGAGGATTGAAAGCTGACCGGGCTGGTCTCGGTCATGCCGTAGGCGATCGTGATCTCGGCGAGATGCATGCGCTCGACCGCGCGCTTCATGACCTCGATCGGGCAAGGGCTGCCAGCCATGATCCCGGTGCGCAGCGAGGACAGGTCAAACCTGGCGAATTCGGGATGATCCATCTCGGCGATGAACATCGTCGGCACTCCGTGCAGCGCGGTGCAGCGCTCGACTGCCACCGTTTCGAGGGTGGCGAGCGGATCAAAACCCTCGCTCGGGTAGACCATGGCGGCGCCGTGCGTCAGGCAGGCGAGGTTGCCGAGCACCATGCCAAAGCAGTGATAGAGCGGCACTGGAATGCACAGCCGGTCGCACGGCCCGAGCTTCATCGCCTCGCCGATAAAAAAACCGTTGTTGAGAATATTGTGGTGGGTCAGCGTGGCCCCTTTGGGGAACCCGGTGGTGCCCGATGTGAACTGGATGTTGATCGGGTCGTCGAATTGCAGCTCCGCCGCGAGCCGGGCGAGGCGGTCGCGCTCGGCTGGTCCCCCCAGGCGGCCGACATCGTCGAACCGCAGCGCACCCGGCACGCGCTCCTCGCCGATCGCGATCACGAGACGCAATACCGGGAGCCGCACCAGGCGCAACTCGCCGGCCGAGCCGGCTGCCAGCTCCGGTGCGAGCTCGCCGAGCATCGCCAGATAATCGCTGGTCCTGAACCGGGCGGCGGTGATTAGCGCCGCGCACCCGGCTTTGTTCAGCGCGTATTCGAGCTCGGTCACCCGGTAGGCGGGATTGATGTTGACGAGGATCAGCCCGGCCTTGGCGGTGGCGAACTGGGTCACCGCCCACTCGGCATTGTTCGGCGACCAGATGCCGATCCGGTCGCCCGGCTGAAGACCGAGGGCCAACAGGCCCGCAGCGAAAGCATCGACCCGCTCCTTGAGCGCGCTCCAGTCCCAGCGGATCTGCTGATGGTGGACGATAAGCGCCGCGCGCGTGCCGTAGCGCTTTACCGCCTCGTCGAAATAGACGCCGATCGTCTCGCCGAGCAGCGGCGTATCGCTGGCGCCGTGGACATAGCTCTGCCGTGCCATCGCGTGATGCCTCGAGTTGACGGCGCCGCAAAAATTAGCGCGCCACGCTCCCCGCCGCCAGCGACGCGTCTCATTCGCTGCCGCTGACCACGCCGCTGACCAGGTTTTCGGCGTAGAGCGAGGCAAGATCGAGACCGCCGGCCGCGGGCGCCGGTTCCAGCGCTGCGATCAGTCCTGTGAGCCAGCGCTGCTGCTCGCGCGCGAGCCGTTCGGCGTCCTCGATGGTCACGGCGGCGAAGCGGATGGTGTCGCCAGGGCGCCGGCGGCCGACAACCGGCAGATCGGCCGAGATCACAGTCGCGATCTTCGGATAACCACCGGTGGTCTGATGATCGGCCAGCAACAGGATCGGCTGACCAGAACCCGGCACCTGGATCGCCCCGGTCGCGATCGCATCGGAGACAATGTCCCAGCCGCGGCGATGGCGCAGCAACGGGCCATCGAGCCGCATGCCCATGCGGTCGGCGTTTTTCGACACGCGGAATTCGGCGGCGAGCAACGTTGCCACGGCATCATCGGTAAACCAGTCCCGTTGCGGCCCGAGCACAACGCGGACCGGCGCCCCGGCTGCTCCGGCGGGCGGCGTCGGCAGCCGCAATTCGGCACGCGGCAGGGCGCGCGCAATCGCCAGCGGCACGACATCGCCCGACCGCAGGGCGCGTCCGTCCAAACCGCCCAACGCGGCACGCACGTAAGTCGAGGCGCTGCCGAGCACCGGCGGCACGGCGATACCGCCCTCGACCGCCAGATAGGCGCACACCGCATCCGAGCCCAGCACGATCCTGACCTGCTCGCCGCGTTCGAGCCGCACGCTCTGCCAGCCCACCACGGCGCGGCCGTTTTCGGCGCGCGACAGCAGAGTGGCGCCGCTGCCCGTCAACGCAATCCGCACCGCATCGGCGACGATTTCGAGCTCGGCGCCGCTATAGAGGAATTCGAGCCCCGCCATCCCGGGCGGATTGCCGACGAGCGCGTTGCCGAGGCGCAGCGCGATACCGTCGAGCGCGCCCGAGACCGGCACTCCCAGCCGCTGCCAGCCGGTCCGGCCGAGATCTTGAACCGTAGTGTGAAGACCGGCGCTCAGGATCTTCAAGCCGGAGGACATTCGTCCAGCAGATCGCTGTCCACCCCGTATTCGCCGGCCGCGACAGCGCGGCGGATCGCGGAGAAGCTGCCGGCATCGATCGGTTCGAACACGACCGCGTCACCAGGCGCCAACAGCGCCGGAGGCGAGCGAGCAGGGTCGAACAGGCGGATCGGCGTCACTCCGACCAGATGCCATCCGCCCGGGCTCTCATAAGGATAGATCGCGGTCAGCGACGTCGCAATCGACACCGAGCCGGCAGGGACCCGCAGCCGGGGCTCGGCCCGTCGTGGCAATCTCAGCGCCTCGGGCAGATCCCCCAGATAGGGAAAACCAGGCAGAAATCCCAGCATGTAGACGCGATAACCCGGTGCGTGGTGCAGGGTGACGATTTCGGCCGGGGCGAGCCGCGTCAAGCGCGCCACCTCTGCGAGATCGGGAGCGAACGCACCCTCGTAGCAGACCGGCACGCGCCAGCGCCGCGCATCACGCCGGCTGCCCCGGGTCTCGTCAACGAGATGCGCGACGGCGCGTTCGAGATCGGCGCGCGAGGTCGCCGACGGATCGTAATGGATCGTCAGCGAGCGGAAGGTTGGCACCGCCTCGATCACCCCAAAGGGCGGCTCGGCCCGCAGCGCTTGGTCGAGCCGCAACACCGCGTCGTTGACCGCGCGGTCGACGCGGTCGCCGAATTCGACGGTCAGCGCGCGGTCACCAACCGACAGAAACCGCATGGGCATCACCACGGTGGTGCGCAAAGAGAAGTGCGCAGGCGAGAGACGCCTCCCACAGCGGCGCGCACAGCCGACTGCGCATGTCGGCCCGGTCTCGCTCGGCCCGGTCTCCTTCGGCCCCGGGCCGCCGCGGCACCGGTGGATCGGACAATGTGCCCAAAAGCGGCGCCGGTTATTTCATCCCGAGCTGGGAGCCGATCGGACCACAGCCGAGGCAATGAGCGAGAGTGAAGGTGATCTTGCCACTGTTGTCATCGACGTCAAACCTGACCGGCACACCCTGGCTGTCGAGCCAGACCGTGTAGCGGGTGCTGCCAGCGACCTCATATTGCCGGGTGCGGACCGGCACGCCGTCGATCGGCACGACCGCCGGCTCGCCGCCGCTGATGTGCACCTGTTCGAGGGTTCCCGTGTCCGGACGCATCATCGTATGCGAATCGAGAAAATTGGGCGACCACGGATTTGCCGGCCGGACCATGGCCGGCGCGGTAATCGTGCCATGCGGTGAAGAGATCACAAACCGGTTGCCCTCGGCCTCGCCGCGAATCACGATCGAATTATCGCCCTTGCTGGTGACCCCGTGAAACGAAACGAGCCGATCGCCGCGCCATTGCTCGGTCCGCTCGGCATTCTCGCTGTACAGCTTGACCCCGAGCATCTTGACAACGAAATGCGCACGGGTCTGCACCGTGGTGCCCGCGCTGGTCGACTCGATCGTATTGGTATAAGTGCCGATATCGCCAAAGACCGAATGCGTTACCCGGTAGGTCAGCTGCTCGGGGGTAGTGGCCAAAGCTGCATGCCCGGCACCGGCGATGCTTGCGGTGAACCCGAGGATCGCCATGCCCGCCGCCGCTGCACCCCGCCGCAGCGCCATGCCTCGCCGGGTCGCCTTGTTGCCCTCGGTCATGCGTCCCCCACTCGCGGGCATCGGCTTCGAGCGTACAGCGCATCGCGTGCGTGCTCAAACGAAATGCCCCGACCTCCAGAACGCCATCAGACCGGCACATGATCCGGCAACCCGAAAAAGATCACGTTTCAGTGCGAGCTCAGCGGATCAAAATTCTCAAACAAGCAAAATCGTGAGACGAATACTGTTGGTCTGATGTAGCATGTTTAGTAAGCGGGTATTCTCGACCAATCTGCTGTGCCAGCCGGCGGCCGACACCTTTGGCACCGACGGCGTGCCGATCGCCACATAACTCACCGCGGCGCGGAAGCGGTGCGAAGCCTGCGGGCGATCTCGTTCTGCTGGTCGAATTCGGCTCGCCGGCGCTGGATCTCCTCTGCCGACAGGCGCTCGATGTTGCAATAGTCGAGCTTCCATGACGCATCGTCGGACCAGCGCAGCGGCGACTGCACCGTGGTGCGGGCGGCGGGTGCCGCTTCGAGGAGGCTCAGCGCCAATTCGAGAGTGAGCGCCTGCGATGCCGGGTCGCGCGGACGTCCGGCGGCGTTTCCCAGTGGAAAATCGCTGAACAGAAAGCGCGGCACACCGCAATATTCGACAATGTCCTTGGCGCAACCCATCACGACCGTGGCGATGCCGTGCTGTTCCAGATACCGGGCGGCCAGACTCACGGTCTGGTGGCACACCGGTCAATTGGCAACGAGCACCGCGGCATCGGCCCGATCGGCCTCACACCGGGTGAGCAGTTCCGGGCAGTCCCGGTCGAGTGTCGCGCGCTGGCTGCGGTTGGTCGGAGCGCCGTGGAAGTGCTGCGCCACCGCGCCGATCCGGCCGATTTCGGCCAACCGGCGCAATTGCGGCAGCGGAAACCAGGTGTTGGCGTCAACGGCCGTGGTATGCATCCGGTCATAGGCGAGGTGCGAGATGCGCAGATCGTGATCGAGCGCGGTATCGCCCGAATAGACCTCGTAAAATTTGGCCGCGGCATTGTAGGCGGCGCCGGGACCTTGATCCCCCGCCGCATCGCGAAACGGTGCCGCCGTGGTGATCAAGGCGACCCGGCACTGGCCGAGCGGTTTTGTCAGTTTGTGAAACGGCACCTCGGCATAATGTGCCCAGCGATAGGGCGGGCCGTAGCCGAGCGCCTGATAGTAGGCGCTGATTCGTTCGATATAGCGGATCGGTGGGTCGGCGCCGGGGGCGGACCCCGCATCCGGTTCGCTCATCACAAAGCCTCGCTCACCAAATGCCGCGGCTTTCTAATGGTCGAAGCCGAACAGCCGCTGTGCGTTGTGGTTCAGGATCTTGTCGAGATCGGCAGGAGCCAGCCCGAGCCGGCTGATGTAGCCGAAGGTCTCGCTATAGGCCTCGTAATCCTGCAAAACGGGATAGTCGCTGCCGGTCACCAGATGGTCGGCGCCAAAGGCTTCGAGCGCGCAGGTGAAGGCCGCCTTCGAGGCATAGCACACGGTATCATAATAGAATTTCTTGGCGGTGACCGAGGGGGCCTCGGCCAGGTTCGGGTGACCGCTGGCACTCTGGCCCTGCTTGTCGAGCCGGTTCAAGAGCATCGGGATCGGTCCGCCCAGATGCGGCACGATAAATTTGATGTTCGGATAACGGTGCGGGATTTGCCTGGCGATCATGTGCAGCACAAAGGTCGCGTCCTCGAGCGAGGTGCCGACCGAGCCGGTGTAGCGATAACCGGTGATAAACGGCGAGCAGATGCCGGTCCCGGCAGGGTGCACAAAGAGCACCGCGCCACGCCGGTTCATCTCGGCATAGATCGGCTCGAACTCGGTCTCGCCGACCGAGCGGTTCAGGCAGATGATGTTCATGTTCACCCCGACACAGCCCAGCTGGTCGAAGCCGCGTTCCATCTCCTTCAACGCCGCGTCGATGTGCGGCAGAGGCAGCATCACATAGGAGGCGATCCGCTTCGGATAGCGGTGCGCGAGATCGGCATAGCCATCGTTGAGCATCTGCACGGCTTTGACGCATTCGGCCTGGCCCGGCAGATAGGGCGGATGGTTTGGCGACAGGACCTGCTTTTCGACCCCGGCGGCGTCCATCAGCTCGAAGCGTCCCTGGATGTCCTCGGGAGAATCCGAGAACGGATGGCGGGCCATGCCGCGCTTGACCGGCAGGTGAACCGGCGAGGCGAAGCGGTCGCCCATGAGCTCGCTGAAATTCTTCGGCGTGTAATGCGCGTGAACATCACAGATCATGATGCCGGCCCTTTTGGTGGCGCTCGCTATGGGATCGAGGCAGGTGAGCAGCGTAAACGCCCCGACCGCATCGCGGCAAGGCGGTTCGCGAGACCGCCTTGTGGTTGACCCCTGGCCTTGAAAGCTGCCACCATGCGAGTTGTGCCGAGCGCGGCTTTCAAGGGAGAAGCCGGTGCGTCTCATCAACACAATGCGAAGGTTTCTCAGGACCTCGTCGCCCCGGATGTTATCGGTCGTGCTGGCGACGGGTCTCTATGTGGTGGCGATTGCCGCGGCACGGGCCGACACGATCCTCTGGGCCAATGATGGCCGCGGTTCGCCCGGGCCGACCCTCGACGAATGGGACCTCGATGTCCCGGCCGGCAGCGGGACCCTGATCAATTCGTTTGCGGCGCCCGACCCGGCGGCGCAGGGCGGCGGACCCGGGGGCATCGCGATCCTCGGCTCGACAATCTATTACGGGGTCGCGAATTCCGGCTCCATATTCCTGACCAATCCCAGCGGCGCCAATCTTGGTGTGGCGTTCTCGACCGGGCTCCCCGGCATCAGCGCGATCACCTCCGACGGCACCTATCTCTACCTGGCGGCGACCGGAAACAGCACCGTCACCGAGAATGTCTATCAGTACACATTGAGCGGGACCCTGGTGAACACGCTGACCCTGGTGCCGACAGCAATCAGTGGGCCGTTTACCGATGGTCGCGCCGGGCTTGAGATCGTCGGCGGCAATTTTGTCGCCAACCAGGGTAACGACGAGGGCCCCTACAATCAGTTCAGCAGCAACGGCCAGCTGTTGACGACCGAGTTTCTGGCGCCGACCGATGATTTCGGGTTTAGCGGTGTCGCGTTTGACGGGACCGACTATTTTGCCGGCAACGTCGAAGACGTCCCGTCGACCTTCTGGGTGTTCGATGCGTCCGGAGCATTTCTGAAACAGCTCACACTCACGGGATGTCCAGGGCCGAACCAGCTGTGCCTGTTTGAGGATCTCGCGGTGGAGCGGGTGTCCGAACCGGCGAGCCTCGCCATGCTCGCGGTCTTTCTTGCCGGGTTCGCCCTCTTGCGCCGGGCCGGACGCCCCTCGCATGGCTCAGAACAGATTGAGCTGATCCCCCGGCTGCGGCGGTAGACGAAAGCGGCTGGTGTCGAGCGCGTCGGTGGTGCGCGGCATAAAGCCGAGCCTGCGGCAGGCTCGGTCGAACCGCACCCGCAGCATGTCGGCATAGGGGCCGGTGCCGGTCATCCGCGTGGACCAGGCCGATTCGTAAAGCCGCCCGCCGTGGGTCTGCGCGACCAGCGAGAGCACATGCGCCGCCTTGTCCGGGACATGCGCTTCGAGCCATTCGCGAAACAGCCCCTTCAGCTCGAGCGGCAGGCGCAACAGCGTGTACCCGGCCGAGCCGGCGCCGGCGGCGCGCGCTCGCGCAAGAATCTCTTCCATCTCGCTGTCGTTGAGCGCCGGGATCATTGGCGCGCTCAGGACACCAGTCGGCACTCCGGCTGCGGCGAGTGCTGCGATTGTCTCCAACCGGCGCTCAGGTGTCGCCGCGCGCGGTTCCATCCGCCGCGCCAGAGTGCGGTCGAGCGTCGTCACCGAAACTGTCACGACCGCCAGCCGATCCTTCGCCATCTCGGCAAGAATATCGAGATCGCGCCGGATCAGCGCCGATTTGGTAACGATCGTGACCGGATGGCGAAACTCGCGCAGCACTTCGAGGATCGCGCGGGTAATGCCGAGCCGACGCTCGACCGGCTGATAAGGATCGGTATTGCTGCCCAGCGCGATTGGGCGGCAGGCATAGCCCTTTTTGCGCAATTCGGCGACCAGCAGCGCCGCCGCCTGCGGCTTGTAGAATAGCCGGCTCTCGAAATCGAGACCGGGTGACAGACCGAGATAGGCATGGCTCGGCCGCGCATAGCAATAGATACAGCCGTGCTCGCAGCCGCGATAAGGGTTGATCGACCGGTCGAAGCCGATATCCGGCGAGTCGTTGCGGGCGATGATCGTGCGTGTCGAATCGATCGTCAGCGTCGTGCTCAACGGTAGCGGCGCAGCGTCGGCGCTACCCCAGCCATCGTCGAACGCCACGCGCCGCTGTGCCTCGAAGCGGCCGCTGTCGTTGCTCGGCGCACCACGCCCCTTGCGCGCTCCATTGATGCCCGGCATATCCATGCCCGGCAGATTGCATCAGCGATGCGAACAATACAAGAACTTTCTCGGCTGTCGGTCATCCTCCCGACGCTCGACGCCGCGGCGACGCTGCCGCAAACCCTGTCCAGCTTGTGCAGCGCCGGCCCGGTCGGCGAGATCATCGTCGTCGATGGCGGGTCGGGCGACCGCACCGTCGCGACCGCCGCCGCGGCAAGTGCACGGGTGATGACCAGCGCGCGCGGTCGCGGCATGCAGCTCGCCACCGGTGCGGCCGTGGCGTCCGGCGAATGGCTGTTGTTTCTGCACGCCGATTGCCATCTCGAACCGGGCTGGGCGCATGCGGTGGGAGCTTTTATTGCGGCGCCGGAAGCTTTGGAGCGCGCCGGCTATTTCGAGCTCGTGCTCGACGATCCGGCTCGCGCGGCGCGGCTGATCGAGTGGATCGTCGGCTGGCGTTGCCGGGTTCTGGCATTGCCCTATGGCGATCAGGGGCTGTTGATCAGCCGCCGCCTCTATGACGCGGTCGGCGGGTTTACGGCATTGCCGTTGATGGAGGATGTCGAGCTCGCCCGGCGCCTGGGCCGTGACCGCTTGGTGCCGATCGGCGCCAGGTGCATCGCTTCCGCTGAGCGCTATCGCCGCGACGGGTATTGGCGCCGGCCATTGCGCAACCTCATCTGCCTGTCGCTTTATTTCGCCGGTCTGCCCCCCGCGCGGATCGTGCGGCTCTATGGCTGATCCGCGGCTTGAGACCGATGCGGCAGCAGCTCGTCCTGTTCGTCCGCGCCCCGGCGCTCGGCCGTGGCAAACGGCGGCTGGCCGCGGAGATCGGCGACCTCGCCGCGCTGCGTTTTGAGCGAGCGATGATCGCGCTGTTGCTGCGACGGCTCGCCGCCGACCCGCGCTGGCGTTTGCGGATCGCGGTGACCCCGGACCGCGCATCGCGACAGGCCCGGCGCTGGCACCGCCACGTGGAAATTTCCGGACAAGCCGGCGGCGATCTCGGTCAGCGCATGCGCCGCGCGCTCGCCGATGCCGGATCGGGGCCAGCGGTGCTGATCGGCAGCGACATCCCGGTGCTCGCCGCCCGTCATGTCGCTGCCGCCTTTTGTCGGCTGCGGGCCCATCAATTAGTCTTCGGACCGGCGGCTGATGGCGGTTTCTGGCTGGTTGGCATCCGCCGGCCGGAATCCCTCCGGTTGCTGTTCCGCCGGGTGCGCTGGTCGAGCCCACACGCGCTCGCCGATACCCTCGCAGGGCTGCCGCGCCGGATCACGGTTGGTTTTGCCGACACGCTCGAAGACGTCGATGACGGCGAGGCCTATCGCCGGCTGCGGCCGCGGTGCGGTTTTTGATCCAGGATCAGCGGTCGTGAAACAGCGGTTTGCGCTTTTCGAGAAAGGCGGTGATGCCTTCGATGGCGTCGGCGGTCTGAAACGCGGCGGCGTTGAGGTCGGCCTCGATCGCCAGGCCCTCGGTCAGCGAAGCATCGAGACCGCGGCGAACCGCGGCGCGGGCGAGGCGCTGGGCGGCTTGGCTGAACCCGGTCATCTCGCGCGCAAACCTCGTTCCGGCCTCGACCAGATCACCCGCGGCGATGCGGTTGACGAGACCGATCGCCAGCGCCTCGTCGGCGTCGACAGCGCGGCCGGTCAGGATCAGATCGAGCGCACGGGCCTCGCCAATGAGCCGCGGCAGGCGCTGGGTCCCGCCATAACCCGGGATCAGGCCAAGCTTGATCTCTGGAAGGCCAAGCCGGGCGCCCGGTGCGGTGATCCGAAACGTACAGGCGAGCGCCAGCTCGAGACCGCCACCCAAGGCGTAACCATTGACGAGCGCGATCGACGGGATCGGCAGATTGTCGAGCTTTGCCAGCGTCGCCTGGCCAAAAGCAGCGTCGCCGCGCGCCGCAGCGAGCGAGCGGCCGACGAGCTCGGCGACATCGGCGCCGGCGCAAAACGCCCGGTCGCCAGCCCCGGTGACGAGCAGCGCGCGGGTATCGCCCGAAGCGATTTCATCAAACACGGCGGCAAGCTCGCGCAGCATCGCAAAATCGAGCGCGTTCAGCGCCGTCGGACGGTCGAGCGTGACGAGCGCCAGCTCATCGATGCGGGTGAGTCGAACCGTCATTTCCCGCCCCAGCGCACCGCGAGCGGCGCGATCCGCCCCATTCTCGCCCATTCGACCAGTTCGCGCTTCAGAATCTTGCCGCTGGCGGTCAGTGGAAACTCAGCCATCGCCAGAAAATATTCGGGCATGTCGTAGCGCGACAGCCCGGCGCGATCGAGATGGGCCAGGAGTTCGTCCGGCGCGACTGTCTCGCCGTCATGCGCGATCACCGCGAGGCAGATTTTTTCGCCGAGCCGCGGATCGGCAACGGCAAAGGCGGCGCAGCGCGCGACCGCCCGATGGCGCATCGCCAGGTCCTCGATCCGGGCCGGATGGATGTTGCGCCCGCCGCGAATGATCAAATCCTTTTTGCGACCGACGATTTCGAGACAGCCCTTCGCGTCGAGGCGGCCCAAATCGCCGCTCATGAACCAGCCCCCACGGTTGAACGATCCCTCGGTCGCCTGCTGATCGTCGAAATAGCCCAAGGTCAGGCAGGCGCCGCGCCCGCCGATCTCGCCGACCGCACCGGCTGCGGCTTCCATATCGGAGTTGTCCTGGTCCCAGATGCGAATCTCGTAGGCGGCACAGGCGCGCCCGCACGTCTCGACGATCGTCTTCGGATCGTCGCCGGGCAGCGTGTATTGATGCGAGCCGTTTTCGGTCATGCCATAGACGTTCTGCGGCAGCACGCCCCGGTCGAGAAAGGCCTGCGCGGTCTCGCGCGGGATCGGCGAGCCGGCCATGTAGAAGGTTTTCACATCGCCAAGCCGATCGATGCGGCGCTGCCGCAGCTCGGCGAGGACATCCATCGCATGGGTCGGCACCCCCATCACATAGGTGGCGCCGGACGCGATGATCCAATCAAGCGCGGTCATCCTCGCGGGCGGCGCGTTGACCACCAGCTCGAGCCCGGCCACCAGCATCTGCTCGACCGCGACAGCGCCGATGTGGTGGCTCATCGGGCTCAGGCTCAAGAGCACCGAATGCTCGCCATGGCCCCAATCGGCGACCATGACCCGGCCGTTCGCCAACAGCGTGTTGTCGGAATGCATGACCCCCTTTGGCGTTCCGGTGGTGCCCGAGGTGAAGGCGAGATAGACGATCTTGTCGGGATCGTCATCGGCCGGCAGCAATGGCGCGGACGCGGCCGGAAACGGTGCTGCATCGGGAGGACCGGCGCCGAGCGTGTAGGTGCGGCGCAGCGACGGCAATGCCCGGGCGGCGGCGAAGATGTCGGCGGTATCGGCGTCGGCGCCGTGGCCCGGCTCGGCGAACAGCGCCGCAGCGCGGGTGCGCGCCAGCAACTCGACGATCTCGGCGACGCGATAATTGCGGTGCAGTGACGGGTTGCAGACATAACCCTGGCGCGAGCAGGCGAGCAGCACCGCCACCGCCTCGACCCGGTTCGACAGCCACACCGCAACCCGCTCGCCGCGCTTCAGTCCGGCTTCGTGAAGATCACCCGCAACCGCATCGGCCATCGCCCGCAACTGGCGCCAAGTCAGCCGGCGGGTCCCGTCGCGCAGCGCGAACGCATCGGGCCGCCGCTCGGCATGCCCGCAAAGCAGCGAATAGAACGTGTCCCGCCGCCACAGCCCCGCCGCGTAGTACCGCCGCGCCATCTCCGGGTCGTGCAGTGTCAGAAGCGTGTTGGTCATCGGACAGACTTCGGATTTCGCCCGCAATCGACGCATCTAAATCTATAATGGCTTTACATGACCAGCCGCGAGCTGCTCCGCAAATTGCGACGCCTCGGCGTGACAGTGGTTCCGAGGTGCGGCAAGGGCGGTCATGTCAGGATAGAACGCAACGGTCGCGTCAGCCACATGTCGACGGGGAGCGGTGAATTGAAAGCGGACCTGGTTCACGGAATATTGCGCCAACTCGGCCTGACCGTGCGCGATCTTCGATAGGAACGCGAAGCGATGCCGGAAATCCCCGCGGTATCCGCCTGGCCGGTCGATTTGATCCCGGCCGAAGAGGGTGGATACATCGTCAATTTTCCCGACATGAGCAACGGCTGGTCCCAAGGAGAGGACCGAGCCGAGGCCCTGGTTCAAGCCGAGGATCTGTTGGAGGAAATGGTGCTCGGCATGATGGCCTACGACGAGGAGGTGCCGTTGCCGTCGGCGCCGAACGGACGCCCGACCGTGGCCTTGCCGGCACTGACCGCAGCCAAGCTCGAAGCCTACCGTGCGATGCGCGCCGCTGGGCTCGACAAGCCGGCGCTGGCTGCACGGCTCGGTTGGCAA
Source organism: Allostellaceae bacterium (assembly GCA_050729795.1). GTDB lineage: Bacteria > Pseudomonadota > Alphaproteobacteria > ATCC43930 > CGMCC-115725 > AP-15. Next base: position 15,014 of record JBOHME010000027.1, read on the forward strand.
CCCTCTCAGGTGGCGCGCCTGTTCGACGGTCGTCACACCTCCCGCCTCGATCACATCGAGGCGATCCTGCACGCGCTGGGCCGACGCCTCGTCGTCAGCAGCGAAGCCTGCTGATCTAGCGACGGTGGTGCACTACGCCATCATCAATGCCCGAATTTATCGGGGTCGGGTTTGCGGCGCTCGGCAAAGGCGCGGCCGAGCTCGTGGCTCTCCTCGGTTTCGAGATAGCCGCGCAGCAAGAGATCGTGCGCCATGCGCGACAGCCCGCCGGCGCCGCCGTGGCGAGCGGCGAACGCCGCCTTGATCGAGGCCAAGGCAAAGGCGCCGCGCTCGGCGATTTCGAGCGCCATTTCGCGCGTCGCGGCGGCGAGCTCGGCGTCGGGCACAACCTGGTTGATCATGCCGAGCTCCAAGGCCTCGCGGGCGGTGAGCCGGGGGTTGCGAAACCAGATCTCCTTTGCCTTCTTTTTGCCGACCAGGTCTTCGAGATACCAGGTGCCGTAGCCGGCGTCAAAGCTGCCCATCATCGGCCCGACCTGGCGGAAGACGGCACTCTCCTTGGCGATCGTGATGTCGCACATGACCTGCAGGACGTTGCCGCCGCCGACTGCGAAGCCGTTGACCGAGGCGATCACCGGCTTTTGCAGCCGCTCGATCGCGTCATACATGTCGAGCACCGGAAGCACGCCCGGATAGAGGAGCGTGTCGTCGAGCCCCTCCTTGCGTCCGCCGATGCAGAAAAACCGGTTGCCGGCGCCGGTCAGGACCAGCACCCGGGTGCGGGTCTCCCGGCGCACGAGGTTGATGCAATCGCGGATTTCCTGGCACATGATCGGGGTGAACATGTTGCCGTCCTCGGGACGGTTCAGCGTCAGCGTGCCGATCGGGCCGTCCTCGGCATAGAGGATCGTCTGGTAATCCATCGTGTTGGGTCCTTGCGGGTCAGGGATCGCGTCGTCAACGAATGAAGGATGGAGCGATGTTACAGGATTTGCTGCCGCAGGCGGAACGGATCGCGGCCAAGCTCAAGGCGCGCAACGAGACGATCTCGATTGCCGAATCCTCGACTGCCGGCATGATCTCGGCAGCCCTGCTGGCGATCCCTGGTGCGTCGGCTTATTTCATGGGCGGTGGGGTCGTCTATACGCGCCAGTCGCGCGCCGAATTGCTGGGCGTGACCGAAGCAGAGATGGCCGGCATCACCCCCTCGACCGAGCCCTATGCCCTGCTCTTCGCGCGCAAGATCCGCGGCAAGCTCGCGACCCATTGGGCAGTCGGCGAGACCGGCACCGCGGGACCGACCGGCAGCCGCTACGGCCACGCCGCCGGGCATTCCTGCATCGCCGTGATCGGCCCCAATGGCGAGCGCTCGATGACCGTCGAGACGGGCAAATCCGACCGCATCGACAACATGCGCGCATTTTCGATGGCGGCACTCGACCTCCTCGAAAAGGCGCTCAGCTAAACGCACGCCGATCCCTACGGATCGCCGATTGTTGCGGCCGGTGCGCGGCGTTGCAAGCAGCAACGAAATCACCGCGAGCAGATCGCCCGTGATACGAAATCAAGGGTGGGGTCTGGCCCGAGTCGGTTACTAAACTTTACCCAATTCCGCTGGCGCGACGGAAGAGCGGCCATACATCGGGTGCATCGCGAACGAAGCTCCGCGTCGGATGCCGCCGCGAGATCGGCGTGTTCGATGCAGAGGAGAGGGGTTTGCCGATGCTCACGCTCAGCCGGATCGCAATCTGTGGCGGCAGCAGAAAACCGCTGTTGCGCGCCGCCGCAGCCATTCTGTTTTCCGTCGCGCTCGGCGCCGCGGGGCCGGCCTTTGCCGAACCGCACGGCGGCGGCTCCCATGGCGGCGGCTCCCACGGCGGCGGTTTTCATCGCGGCGGGTTCCGTGGCGGCGGTTTCCACGCCGGTGGGTTCCATGGCGGTCGCTTTCATGGCGGTTTTCATCACGGATACGCTCACCGCGGATATGGCATCTATCCCGGCCTCGGCCTCGGATTTGCCCTCGGTGCGGCCTATCCCTGGGGTTGGGGCTACTTTCCACCGGCGTATGGATATTATGGCTATGCCCAGCCTTACGCGCGTCAGGTTTGGTATTACTGTAGCAATCCGCCCGGTTATTATCCTTATGTAGGGCAATGCTACGCGCCGTGGCAGGCCGTGCCGGCCGGTTGAGCCGGGCAGGCTGTGCGGCGCGCCCCGCCCCTTTGCTCGAGGTCCCGCGGGGTAGCGGCAACCGTGCCGGCCAAAGGCAGCAAGCGCTGCGCAGGCCGTGCGAAATCGTCGAATTTCGCGGAATTGCCGCTTGCGTTGCCGGCGGAAGCGCGTATCTATCCGGCTCTCGACGCACTCGCACGTGCCTATGGCCCATGGTGGTTATGCAACGACGTAACGCGTCCTTTTTGGTCGTCCGGCCGCCTGGCCGGTCCCGAGAGGGGGGACGGTATGGTTGCAATCCGGCTGAGGGGCGTGGTGCCCTGTCCTGATGCGAACCTCCGCGGGACGCGCCTGCGCGGGCGGGGCAACCGGGTCATCGACCCGAGTAGTCTGAGCTAAGCAGCAAAATCGACCGCGCCGGGGCTTCGCGCCGCCGGCCGGTCGCCTGTGATTTGCTCTCGGCCAAACCGGGACGCGGCGACCGCGTGTGTGCGCCACGTCATGAGCTTCCCGGCAGCGGCCGACAACAGCTGCGCTCAGCCGTCTCGCCGGAAGGATGACCCCCAGGGATGAATGAGAGGATTTCGCGCTTTCTTGCCGAAAACACGCCCGAAACACCGTGCCTCGTCGTCGATTTGGCGGTGATCGGCGAAGCCTACGACACCCTGTGCCGGCACCTGCCGCTGGCCCGCATCTACTACGCAGTCAAGGCCAACCCGGCCCCGGCGATCGTCGCGATGCTGGAGGGCAAAGGCGCCAATTTCGATGTCGCGAGCCGTGGCGAGATCGAGCTGTGCCTCGCTGCCGGTGTCGCCGCCGACCGGCTGTCTTTTGGCAACACGATCAAAAAGGAACGGGACATCGCCTTCGCCTACGAAGCAGGGTTGCCGCTTTTTGCGTTCGACAGCGCGCACGAGCTCGACAAGCTGGCTCATGCCGCCCCCGGAGCATGTGTCTTTTGCCGCATCCTCGTTGATTGCGCCGGCGCCGAGTGGCCCTTGTCACGCAAGTTCGGCTGCGCCCCCGAAATGGCCATCGAGCTGTTGCGCCAGGCGCGCGAGCGCGGCCTCGACCCGTATGGGGTGTCGTTTCATGTCGGCTCGCAGCAGACCGATCTTGGCCAATGGAATGGTGCGGTCGGGGCGGTCGCTCGGATGTTCTCGCTGCTCGCCGAAACCGATATCGAGCTGCGCATGGTCAATATCGGCGGGGGTTTTCCGGCGCACTATACGGGCGAGGTCCCGGCGGTCGAGCGCTATGCCCAGGCGGTCATGGACGCGGTCACCCGGCACTTTGGCAACCATCTGCCGGAAATCATCATCGAGCCCGGCCGCTCCCTGGTCGGCGATGCCGGCGTGATTCAGAGCGAGGTCGTGCTGATCTCGCAAAAGGGTTGCGGCGATCCGCGGCGCTGGGTCTATCTCGATGTCGGCAAGTTCAACGGTCTCGCCGAGACGATGGACGAGAGCATCAAGTACCGGATCGCGACACCGGGCCGCGACGGGGCAAGAGGGCCGGTGGTCCTCGCCGGACCGACCTGCGACAGCGCTGACATCCTCTACGAGAAGACCGAATACCGGTTGCCGCTCGGTCTCGAAATCGGCGACAAAGTCGAGATCCTGTCGGCCGGCGCCTACACCGCGAGCTACGCCTCGGTCGGCTTCAACGGTTTCGCGCCGCTGCGCACCTACTGCATCTGAGCGGCCTGGTTCGCGGGTGGCCGGCCGGGAGAGGACGATGGCGGGCCGGGAGCAACCGCGACCTCGCTGACGAGCTTGCGCAGCAGGGCATCGGCGAAGCTGTCAAAGTCGCGAGCGGCGACGACGAATGCGGCCGGCCCGCCGATCACGTTGTGCCGGTAATAGTCTTCGAGCCATGGCTCCTCGGTCAGGATCGCGAGCCCGTTGATCGTGATCCCGGCCGCGACCAGCCGATCGCGCACGGCTGCCGGGGGTGGTCCGAAATTGGCGATGCCGTCGCCGGAGATGTCGATGATCCACCGCGTCGCCGGTTGCGGCAGGTGATCGAATTGTGCGGCCGCCGCGAGCAATGCCGAACCGAGCGCGGTCAGACCGTGCGAGGTGCGGTCGGTGGCCCGCACGGCTGTCGCAAAGCGCGCGGCCGAGGCCTTGTCGGCGACCCGCGTCCAGCCGACCGTGACGGTATTCTGGTCGGGGTCCGACCATTCGAGAACCAACACCTCGATCCCGCCCGGCGCCGCCGCGATCGCTCTTATCAGCCGCGGGTCGTCGAACGCGTGGGCGATGCCGCGTTGCTGCAGGATATAGGATTGTGGGGTGACGCTCGCGGAAACATCGACCGCGAGCACCAGGGCCAGCGCGGCTGCCTCGGCTGGGGGTGTCGCGAATCGCAATGCGATGAAGACGCTGATCGCGAGCAAGGCAATCCGCATAGAAAGCCTTCTCGGCACCGTCCGCATGGCGCGAACCTACTGCGGCGGGAGTTTCGGCGCTATAAGCTGATCGGTGCATTTGGGGGATGGACAGAGATGCGAAAAACAATCTCGGCCTGCGCCGGGCTGGCGCTCGGCATGCTGGCACTCGGCGCGTTGGCGGCGCCCAAGCATCACGCGGTCGAAAAAGGGCCGCCGCCCTGCGGCGCGCTGACCTTCCGCGCGGTCGCATCGGGCGCCAGCGATGGCGAGCAGCAGGCCGGCTTCTACCGCTCGCGCTACGGCACGCTCGCCTTGCATGCCGAGGTCAAGGGCGGCCAGCCTACCGATTATTTCGTGCTGGCGGACGGAAAGCGGCTGGCAGCGGCGCCCGCCACCCTGCCCGATTGGGCGATGAGCTGCATCGCCGCGAAACAGCTGCCAAAGCCGGAAGCCGCCGCCGCGTCCTGCAGCGGGGAGCGGTTCAAGGTCGTCCTCGCCCATGCGGGCAGCGACCGGCTGGCGCTGCTTTATGGGCTCGACGGCTCGACCTGGAAATATTGCAGCGCCGGCAGCTACTGACGGGACTGTGATCGGCGGGTAGACGCTGCGGCCGTTGCCAGCGTCGCTCCCCCGCATGTAGTGTGAGCCAACTGGCTGGTCGGACGGCGATCGTGGGCCGAACCGGTTCGACCGCGCCCGCAAGCAGAAAACGGAGCCGCAGAGCCAACAGCGGCCGCAAATCGGCAACGCTGGCGGCGATGCTGCCATGCCACACCAGGGAGGATAGAGTGCTGGAGCAGCTGGAACACCAGCAGAAATTGACGATCAATCAGTGGAAGATCGCGGTCGCCGCGACGTTGGGCGACATGCTCGACTTTTTCGATTTTCTGCTGATCGGTTTTGTTCTGGCATTCATCGTCAAGGGTTGGGACCTGACCTATGGCCAGTCGGGGCTGATTCTGCTGGCCTCCGGGATCGGCGCGCCGATCGGCTCGATCTTCTGGGGCTGGATGGCCGACAAGGTCGGCCGCCGCACGGTGTTTATCGCCACGATCCTCAATGTGGCGCTCGCCACTGGCGCGATGGCGCTGACCCCCGACCGCGGCTGGCTGTTCCTTGTGATCTGCCGCTTTTTCGTCGGGATCGGCACGACCGGCGTCTACAGCGTCGACATCACGCTGATGCAGGAATTCCTGCCGGCGACCAAGCGCGGCTGGCTGACCGGGCTGACGACGACGATGCTGCCGGCGGGGTTTCTGCTCGGCGCGATCCTCGGGCGTTATGCGACCCCCTTTATCGGCTGGCGCGGGCTCGTGCTGTGCGGTCTGGTGCCGGCATTGCTGGCGCTCTTGATCCGCATCTGGGTCCCTGAAACACCGCATTGGCTGATGCGCAAGGGTCGGATTGCCGAAGCGCGCAAATCGCTCGCCTGGGTGCTGATGATGGACCCGAAGGATATCGAGCTGCCGGCCGTCGCCCCGGCGATCGAACAGACGCGCTGGCTCGAGCTGTTCAAATATCCGCGCAGCCTGGTCGCCGGCTGCCTGACCGGGCTGAGCCAGACCGGCGGCGTCGGTCTTGCCTTGTGGGTTGTGACCCTGCTGGTGATGGTGCTCAAGGTGACCCCGGCGATCGCTTCGGGCCTCATCATCTGGATCAGCATCTCGGCAATCCTCGGGCGGTTCTTCTGCTCATGGCTGTCCGACGCGATGGGCCGGCGCGGTGGTGGTGTGCTGGCCTGCCTGTTCGCGGCGGTGTTCATGGCGCTCGCCGGCTACCTGCACAGTGTGGTCGTCGCCGGCGTGTCGATGTTCTACGTCATGCTGCTGCTGCAAAGCTTTTTCGGCAGCGGCAATTATTCGATCGTCGGCCCCTATATGGGCGAGTTGTGGCCGGCGCGGCTGCGTGGCAGCGGCATGGGTCTTGTCTACGGCGTCGGCAACCTCGGCAAGTTCATCGGACCGCTCGGCCTGGCGCTGATCGCCGGCTCGAGCAATTTCGTCAAGCCCGCGGCGACGCTAGACGCACTGGTCCCCGGCTTCCTCTACTTCGCTTTCTGGTATGTACTCGGCGCCGCCGCCTTCTGGTTTGTCGGGTTCGAGACCAGCGGGCGCACGATCGACGACATCGACCGCGATCTGAGCGCCCAGACCACCAGTCGCGCCGCCGCCGCGGTGGGCCGGCCCGCCGGCAATTGAATGAAGCTGTCCGAGGCCGCTGCGGCCCGGACAGATCGCCCCGGCCAGCCGATCAGCGGTTTTGGGTCCAATCCTCGCGCCACAGGAAGTCGGGGCCGAGCTCGGCGAGGTTCGGGCAACCGATCTGGGCCATGACGAGGTCGATCTCGGTGCGGAAGATATCGACCACCTTTTTGACCCCGTCGAGCCCGCCGGCGACTGCGCCGTAAAGGGTCGGGCGGCCAAAAAACACGAATTGCGCGCCGAGGCAGCGGGCGATCAGGATGTCGGCGCCGCGCCGCACCCCGCTGTCGAGCATCACCGTGACCTTGTCGCCGACCGCGGCCTTGATCGCCGGCAATGCGTCGAGCGAGGCCGGCGCCTGGTCGAGCTGGCGCCCGCCATGGTTCGAGACGATGATCCCATCGACGCCGATCTCGGCGGCGCGAACCGCATCGGCCGGGTTCAGGATCCCCTTGAGAACGAGCGGGCGTGGGAACAGCCGGCGGTAGCGTTCGAGATCGCGCCAGGTTTGCGCCGCGGCCGGGGTCTGGCTGCGGCCGAGCCGGATCGCGTCCGCCCTGGTCGCACCATTGCCGGCATGCGGCGCCCAGTTGGCCAAAATCGGCGCGCCGCCATGTCTGACATAATCGGCGACCCAGCCAGGATGCGTCATCGCCTCCAACAGGATCGACGGCTTCAATTTCAGCGACTCCAGCAGGCTGCCGTTGCGCACCGTGGCAAAACCGTTGCGCCAGTTGCGCTCGCGTTTGGGGTTCACCGGCACATCGACGGTCAGCACCAGCGCACCGACACCGCAATCGCGCGCCCGGCCGATCAGCGCGTCGGTCAGGTTCGGGTCTTTTGCGGCATAGAGCTGGAACCAAAGATTATTTGGCGCAACCTTGGCCGCCTCTTCCATCGAGAAGTTGGCCGCACCCGACATGATATACGGGATGTTGGCGTCGGCCGCCGTCTGCGCCAGCAACATTTCACCGCCGCGCCGTTGATAGAGAGCAACGCTGCCAGTCGGTGAGATGCCGAATGGGCTCGCATAGGTATGGCCGAACACATTTGCCGACTGGTCACGCACCGACACATCGACGAGATAGCGCGGCAACAGCTTGTGCTTGTGGAAGGCGGCGCGATTGCGCTCCAGGCCGAGCTCGTCCTCGACACCCCCTTCGATATAGTCGAAGATGATCTTCGGCAGTTTGCGCTTGGCGATCTTGTGCAGGTCTTCGATGTTGATCGCCTGATCGAGCTTCATCGCCACGGGACCCCGCTGAAAGGTGCCACTCAAACCGACAATGCTGATTTCGCGCGGACCCGGCAACCGTCAGGGCGTCGCAACGGCCATGCCGAGCGCGCGGGCCGCGCCGGCCATGCCGCGATCGAAGGTGACGAGCGTCGCGTCAAGGCGCCGGGCAATGGCGATATGCAGCGCATCGGGCGTCAGCAGCGTGAGATCGAGCCGCCGGATGTATGTCGTGGCAACCGCGACATCGCCGGCCCTGATCGCGACCACATCTGCCATGCGGGCAAGCCATTCGTCGAACCCGGCCAAAGCGATCCCGGCTTGCTCGATCGTGAATTCGCGCATCCGCACCCGCCGAGCCACGACGGAAGAAAATTCGGCGATTGCGAGATCGCTGACGATCAGCGGCTCGGCATTGTTTTGGATGAAGGTGTCGGCATGTCCGCTGAGGGCTTCGGGAATCAGCAGCGCCACCAGGATATTTGTGTCGAGATAGCAGGTTACCGTTCCCACTCCTCATCGCGCATTTGCCTCACAAAGGTTGCGGCGTCAACCTTTGACGGCGGCAAGCGGGAGCGATGGACCCGCAACCATTCGATATCGGCTTCGGTTGCTCGCCGCGGCCTTGCCGGGACGGCGGGGACCGGCTTCAGCTCCACGACCGGCTCGCCGCGGCGGGTGATGACGACGCCCTCGCCTTTGAGAGCGCGATCGATCAGCTTCGACAGCTGGTTCCTGGCCTCGGCGACACTGTGCGTGCTCATCAGCCCAAGATAGCCATTCGATGGCCATCCCTCAATCCTCCTCTTCTTCTATCTGGTCCTGCCAGTATTGATAATACTGAGGAACTTTACTTCACCTACCCCTTTGCAAATTTAATCAAGGCTCAGAAATCGCTGTGGTCACTGCTTCTATGATATTCAGAGCTTTGCTTATATCAACTTGGATATTTACAATATCTTTCGACAAAAGACTTTGTTGCGTTACCCATTGAGTTCCAAACCACGAAAATCGATTCCAGCGCTCAGATAGGTGATCGCGTTTATGAGCTCGAAGGCGTTTGAAAAGTCTATCATTACCACTTCCTGCCTGGCCGATATAGACCAGCTCATAATCGGCGTAGAGAGCGTATATCCCTCTCTGATCTCTAAAGTCAATTGGCTTGGCGACTTTACTTTTACTTGCCGCTCCCATTAGTGTTCCATTTACTATCTGTTTTCCCCAAAAGACCCTTTCGACGTGCCAGTGAAGACCGTAGCTCCTGATCATTTGAAAATTTCCTGCTATGGACTAACACCTCACCAGTTAAAACGAATTTTGTTCAGAACTTACTAATTGATATCCCTATCCGGCTAAAGCAGGTTGCCCAACTGTAGCAGGAAGCCGCCGGACGCGGTTGGCGCCGCCTGGCATAGGGCCGGCTTTCAGCTGATCGTAGGTGATGGTGGCGCATTCGACGGCGCGCCGGCCGGCCCCGCCGGTCGGCGAGATCCCGAACGGGCTCGCATAGGTATGGCCGAACAATGTCGCGGTCTGGTCCCGTTTCGACACATCGAAGAGATAGCGCGGCAGCAACCGGTGCTTGTGAAAGGCGGCGATGTTGGTTTCGAGCCCGCGCTCGTCTTCGTGGCCACCCTCGATGAAATCGAACGCGATCTTCGGCAGGCGCCGCTTCGCCATCCGGTGCAGGTCTTCGATATTGATCGCATCCGCTAGTCGCATCGGGTTGGTCCACCGCTCCAAGGTGTCAAATCACCGCAACAATGCTGGTTCCCGGCGCCGCCGACAACCGCCAGCGCGCCGCAACCGCCATGCTGAGCGGGCGGACGGCACCAGCCGTCCCTCACCGCTGCAAGCAAGCGCATCAGGCGGCGAGGCTCGGCTTCGTCCGCGACGTTGGGGCATGCTCACCGAGCGTGCCGCGCGCCAACACCAGGGCCGCCACCACCCCGACCAACGCCAGCACTCCGGCGATTGTGAACGCCGCGTTGAAGCTGCCGGTTGCGGCGACGACATAGCCGGTCACGATCGGCGCCAAGAGGCCAAAGGTGTTGCCGCCGAGCACGAGAAAAGCCATAGCGCGCCCGGCATCACCCGGAGAGCGCAGCAGGTCGCTGACGAGGGCGCCGTTGGCGGATGGTCCTACATGGGCGCCCGAGATCGTGATCGTGATCAGCGTGATCACCGCGGTCAGCGATTGCACAAACGGGATCGCCAGACCCGCTGCCATAAACAGCAAGCTGAGCGCCACCAGATAACGCCGCTTGCCGCCACGCACCGCGTCGGCCGTCAGCAGCCGGTCGCCGAGCCAGTTGGCGACAACACCGACCACTGTCGAGATCAGAAACGGGATCGCCGTGTAGATGCCGGAATTCAGCATCGACAGATGCCGCGCGGTTTGCAGGTAGTTCGGCAGCCAGGAGATGTAGAGATAGCCGGTATAGACGAGGCAGCCTTGCGAGATGAACAGCCCCCACATCGCCGGGCAGCGGATGAGACCGAGATAGCCGACGCCGCGATGGGCCGGCGGCGCAACGCCGGCATCGCGCCCGACGAGGATGTGGTCGCGCTCAGCCTGCGGCAGCCAGCGGGTCTTTTCCGGGGTCGAAACCAGCGCGGACCAGACCGCCACCCAGATAAATCCGACCACCCCGGTGATGATGAACGACCAGCGCCACGACAGTGTCGCGATCAGCCAGGCGACGACCGGCGCGCCGAGCGCTAGCCCGAGGCTGGACCCGGAAGAGATCGCGGCGATTGCGGTGCCGCGCTCGGTATAGGGCGACCACGCCCGGACGGTGCTGTAGGAAACCGGGGCGTGGGGCGCCTCGCCGACGCCGAGCCCGAGCCGCACGATCAGCATCGTCGCAAAGCTGCCGACCAGCCCGGTCGCGATCTGCGCCGCCGACCACACCGCGGCAGCGACCGCGGCGACGACGTGCATGCCCCAGCGGTCGATCAGCCGCCCGCCCGGCAGCATCATCAGCACATAAGCCCACAGAAACGACGAGAACAGATAGCCGAGCGCGATCGGCGAGAGCCCGAATTCATGCGCGATCGGCTTGCCGGCGACCGACATGTTGACGCGATCGAGATAGGCGATGCCGCTGAACAGAAACAGCAGGAAAAACACCCAATAGCGGCGCCGGGTCGTCTTCATCGCGGGCCCTCCTTCTTTTCTTTTTTGACGCCGACGGGCGAAAGACCGGGCGACAGCAGAAATCGGCCACGCCGACAAGCGCGACGCTGCGACGCGAGAGCACCGACCGGAGGCCAGGTGGATAGCCGCTCAGGCGATCCACCTCAGGTTTGCGCCGCTGCGGCAGATAACGCGCCGCTGCGGCAGATAACGCGCCACTGCGGCAGTAACGCGCCACTGCGGCAAGTTGCGTTGGTCAGCGGTTCTTTTGCCAGTCATCGTGCCACAGGAAATCGGGGCCGAGCTCGGCAAGGCTCGGGCAGCCGATCTGGCCCATGACGAGGTCGATCTCTTTGACAAAAATGTCGATCGCCTTTTTGACACCGGGCAGCCCACCGGCAGCGGCGCCATAGAGCGTCGGCCGACCAAAAAAGCAGAAATCGGCGCCGAGGCAAAGCGCGATCAGGATGTCGGCGCCGCGCCGCACCCCGCTGTCGAGCAACAGGGTGAGCTTGTCGCCGACCGCCTGCTTGATCGCCGGCAACACATCGAGCGAGCCCGGCGCCTGATCGAGCTGGCGCCCGCCATGGTTCGAGACGAGGATGCCGTCGCAGCCGATCTCAACGCAGCGCAGCGCATCGGCCGGGCTCATGATGCCCTTGACGACAAGGGCGCGCGGAAACAGCTTGCGGTAGGTTTCCAGATCGCGCCAGGTCTGCGCATTGAACGGACGCACCGACGAGGTGAATTTATAAACGTCCTCAGCTTTGGCACCGGCGGGCGCGTAGGGCTGCCAGTTCTGCAGCATCGGCGTGCCGCCGCCGCGCTTCAGATATTCGACGATCCAGCCAGGATGGGTCAGCGCTTCGGCGAGGATCGATGGCTTGAGGCTCAATGCCTGGAACAGCCCGCCGCGAATATTGGCAAAGCCGTTTCTGATGTTGCGCTCGCGCTTCGAGCCGACCGGGGTATCAACGGTTAAGACCAGAGCGCCGAGACCGGCATCGGCGCTGCGCCGAATGAGATCGGCGTTGATCGCCGGATCGCGCGCCGCATAGAGCTGATACCAATGGTTCTTTGGCGCTATTTTAGAGGCGGATTCGATCGAATCGTTGCTCGCCCCTGACATGATATACGGGATGTTCGCGTCGCGCGCCGCCTCGGCCAGCATCAAATCGGCATGGTAGCGGAAGAGACCAGCGCCGCCGGTCGGCGAGATCCCGAACGGGCTCGAAAAGGTCTGGCCGAAGATCGTTTTCGACTGGTCGCGTGTCGATACGTCGACGAGGTAGCGCGGCAGCAGCTGATGCTTATGAAAGGCGGACGTGTTGGTTTCGAGGCCGCGCTCGTCTTCGAGGCCACCTTCGATGAAATCGAACGCGATCTTCGGCAGGCGCCGCTTCGCCAGCCGGTGCAGGTCTTCGATATTGATGGCTTTGTCGATGTTCATTTTCGTGCGATCTCCGCGGGCCCGCGCCAAAACGGCGCAGCATGGCGTATTTGTGCCACATCCGACAATCCCCAACCGAGCGGGGCAGGGGTGCGTGCTTTGTCGCATCGGCGTTCCATTGCGAAATCCGGACCGTTTCGTTAACCTTCTGCAGTTGGTGGCTTTTCGAACGCGGTGCCGCGTCGCTCTCACCGACGGTGACCCGAAAGGCTCCGCGGCGCGCAATTTCGGACGGGAGGAAGTGTTTTGACCACAATCGCCGAGCCGCTGACCACCGGCCGGATCGCCGCGCGGATCGATCGGCTGCCGCTGACCTGGGCGCAGTGGCGGCTGGCGCTGCTCACCCAGTTCTTTTGGGGGCTGATCGTCGCGGTGGATGGCACCCCTGCCAAACTCTACCCGTTTGTGTGGGGACCCCGGCACGATTTTGGCCTGACCGCCTTCTCACTGCTGCTGGCCGTGGGCAACGGTGCCGGCATCATCATCGGCGAGTATCTGGTCAGCCTTGTTTCCGACCGCTTTGGCCGCCGCACCGCGATGATCCTGTCGGCCTTGCTTGTCTCCCTGCTGCTGTGGCCGACGGCGCTGACCAACAATTATGCTCTGCTGATGCTGTTCTTCTTCCTCTCGTCATTCGGCATCGGCGGAATGATCTCGACCAGCGTGGTCTATATGGGCGAGCTGGTGTCGCCCCAGCAGCGCGGCCGCATCATGCTCGCCTCGCAAATTGTGGCGGTCGTGGTATTTGGCCTTTTGGGCAATCTGCCGGCCTTGTTCTGGGTCCCGATGCATTATCAATGGGTCATCTATCTTTACAGCTTTCTGGTTTTTGTCATTATCTTGCCTGTGACCTTGTGGGCGATGCCGGAATCCCCGCGCTGGCTGGAAGCGCACGGCCGCCACGCGCAAGCCGAGCACGCCATCGAAGGCTTGGAAAAAGAGTGTCTGCGCCGCAGCCGGCAGACCAGCCTGCCGGAGCCCGACTACGACCGGTATCTGGTGCCGGTCACCGAGCATGTGCCGATGAAAGAATTGCTGCGCGGGCTATACGGCCGGCGCACCATTCTGCTGCTGATCGTCTGGATTCTGTTTTATAGCGGCATATTCTACGGCTTTGGCGGGTATGAGCCGTCGATCCTCCATGCCTACCATCTGAACTCCAGCCTCACCTTTGCCGTGATCCTGGTGTCGACGATGTTTGGTGGCGGGGTTGGCCTGGCCTTCTCCTCATGGATCGGCGAACGGGTCGAGCGCCGCAAGACCATTTTTGTGAGCGCGCTGGTCAACATTGTGGCGCTGTGGCTTTTCTTCTTTTTCCACTCGATCGTTCTGTCGTTTGTGTTGGTCACGATCTTGTGGGGCGCCGCACAGGTGCTGCTGTTCAACCTCTATAACTATACGACCGCGAGCTATCCGACGCGGCTGCGCACCACTGGCGTCGGGCTGACCGATGGGATCGGGCATCTCGGTGCCATCTTTGGCCCGATCATTGTCGGGGCGTTGTACGTGGCGACGGCGCATGTCGGGTTTGTCGGCTGGTTCGCCTATATCACGGTCGTCGGTTGCCTGATCCCGGCCAGCCTCTTGGTCTGGTTCGGCATCAACCAGCGCCGCGCGATCCTGGAGCAGATCTCGGCCTGAGCCAAAAGCTGCTTTGGCACCCGGCCGAAATCAGAAGAACGCGCGGTGCAGCATGTCGAGGCCAGCCCAGGCGAGAGTGCACAACACCGCCACGCGAAACAGGGCCGGCGGGACGTATCCGCGCAGCCAGCGTCCGAGCGGCATGCCGATCTGGATCGGGACGATCGCCGCGGCCGAGACCAATAGATCAGGGCCGGTCAGCGCCCCCGATCCGCCGAGCGACAGCACCAGCGCCACCGTCGCGGTCAAGGCGAGGATCGCCATGTGCTTGACAAAGGTCGTGGGATCGACCCCGAGCCCGACCTGATAAGCGATCAGCGGCGGACCGAACATCGCCGACATGCCGCCGAGCAGCCCCGCCACGAGGCCGACCAGCGGGCTCGCCCAGAGTTCGACGCCGCGGCCAATGCGAAACCGCGGCATAAGCCCGAGCATCGCCGCAAACAGCACGAAGACGGTGCCGACGACGATATCGAGCGCGTGCGGGTTGATGTTGAGCAGCAGATGCACGCCGATCACGGTGCCGAGGACGAGCGTCCCGAGGATCGGCGCCAGCCGCCGCAGCGTGGCCGAGGTCCCACCGGCTTCCAAGCTTTGCCGGAGATTGGCGGCCAGCATCGGCAGGGTCAGTAATGCGACGGCAACGGGCAGCGCCAAAAACTGGGCGAGCAATGGCACGAGCACCAGCGACACCCCGACGCCAAGCGCGCCCTTGACCGCGCCGCCGACCACCAGAACCAGGATCAGCCCGGCATCGGCCGCGGCCGGCAGGTCGAGGAGTGTTCGCGTCAGCATTGCCGCGCCCCGGCTCAACGCCGGCGCGCGCAGGCCTCGGTGACGATCAAATCCATCGGAATGTCGTGCGGCTGCGGGTGGATGGTTTCAAGCCTCGACCGCTCGAAGCCGACGCCGATCGCCAATGGCCGCGGCGCCAATGCCGCCAGGGTGCGGTCGAAATAGCCGCCCCCATAGCCGAGCCGATAACAGGCCGCATCATGGCCGACGAGCGGCGCCAGCACCGCTTGCGGCACGACGACATCGCGGCGCTCCGGCACCGGGATGTTCCACACCCCATCGACCAGCGGGTCACCCGGCCGCCAGGCGCGGTATTCGAGCGGGCCCTTTTTGTCCACCACCACCGGCAGCGCGACCGAGGAGCCAACGGCGATCAGCCAGTCGATCAGCGGGCGCGGGTCGAATTCAGCCCGGAACGGCCAGTAGACGCCGAGGGTCAGTCGCCCGTGCTCGGCGAGCAGCTTGCGCAGCGAAGCGTCGATCGCTTCGCCCCATTCGCGCCGCACCGCGGGTGCGGTGCCGGTGCGCCAAGCCAGCAGCCGCTGCCGCTCGGCACGCCGCCAGATCTTTACCGCGCTCGGGTCCACACGCTGTCCTCAACCGCACAAAGATGGCGCCGATTGTCCGTCGGCAGGATGCTCGCTGCTCATTCGGGGATCAGGTCGAGCACATCCTCGCCCTGGTGCTGGCGTTCGGCGAGGCGCGAATGGAATTCCCGCAGCCAATCAACCATCTCTGCCGGTTGTTTTACGGGTCGGGCGTTTTCGTGCTCGTTAGCAACTAGTGCCATCATGCTCTTCATGTTTTGTGCTTCGACGCCCCCGAAAGGATAATGAAACAACAGGTCGAAGTAGAATTTGAATGAGGCAGGATGAACGCTGGGCTTGAGCCGCAGCGCCTGCAATTCGCTCAGCCAAGTCCTGACCTCGCGCTGAAAATGGCGCCGGGTTTCGGGCGGAAAATCGAAGCCGACCAGCTTGACCAGGTGTCGGTTAAGTGAGTTCGACAACCCGAGAGCGATCTGCTCGACCAGCTTGCGGGGGTAAGCCACGATGGCCGCATCATCGAGCACCATCGACCGTGCTCCTTCATACTCCTCAGAACAGGCCGGTGATGCGGCCCTCGGCATCGACCTCGATGTTGTTGGCGGCCGGCACCCGCGGCAGACCGGGCATCGTCATAATCTCGCCGCAGATTGCGACGACGAATTCGGCACCGGCGGACAGCCGCACCTCGCGCACGCCGATGATATGCCCGCTCGGTGCGCCCTTGGCGTTTGGGTCGGTCGAAAAGCTGTATTGCGTCTTGGCGATGCACACCGGGAACTTGCCGTAGCCGAGATCCTGCCACTGCGCCAGCTGGTCGCGCACCGGTCTGTCGGCCTCGATGTCGTCGGCGCCATAGAGCCGCTGGGCAATCGTGCGGATCTTGTCGAGGAGCGGCATCTCGTCGGGATAGAGCAGCTGGAGCTTGGCGGTCCCGCTTTCGGCGAGATCGACGACCGCACGCGCCAGATCGACCGCCCCTTCGCCGCCCTGCGCCCAATGGTCGGCGATGATGCATTTGACGCCTTCGGCCGCGCACAACTCCTGCAATTTGCCGTGCTCGCGCGGCGTGTCAGCGCTGAAGCGATTGACCGAGACCACCGCCGGCACGCCAAACTGCTTGAGATTGGCGAGGTGCCGCTGGAGGTTGGAAAACCCCTTCTCGATGGCGCCGACATTCTCCTCGCGCAGCGCATTGAGAGCGACGCCGCCATGCATCTTCAAGGCCCGGATCGTCGCCACCACGACCGCCGCGGCCGGCCGCAACCCGGTCTTGCGGCATTTGATATCGAAGAACTTCTCGGCCCCGAGATCGGCACCAAACCCGGCCTCGGTCACGACGTAATCGGCGAGCTTCAAGGCCGAGGTCGTCGCGATTGCCGAGTTGCAGCCATGGGCGATATTGGCAAACGGCCCGCCATGAATGAACACCGGATTGTGCTCGATCGTCTGCACCAGGTTGGGTTCGATCGCATCCTTCAGGAGTGCCGTCATCGAGCCGGCCGCCTTGACCTCGGCGGCGGTCACCGGCTTGCGCTCGCGGGTCTGGCCGATGACGATATTGCCGAGACGGCGCTGCAGATCGGCCAGATCGCTGGCGAGCGCGAAGGTCGCCATGATCTGCGAGGCGGCGGTGATGTCAAACCCGTCCTCGCGCGGAAAGCCGTTGGCGACACCGCCCAATGAATTGACAATCGTGCGCAACGACCGGTCGTTCATGTCGATTGCGCGCCGCCAGGTGACCCGGCGCGGATCGATGCGCGGGTCGAGCCCGTAATAGATGTGGTTGTCGACCATCGCCGCGAGCAGGTTGTTGGCGGCACCGATCGCATGCAGGTCGCCGGTAAAGTGGAGGTTGATGTCCTCCATCGGCACGACCTGGGCATAGCCGCCGCCGGCCGCCCCGCCTTTCATGCCAAAGCACGGGCCCATGCTCGCCTCGCGCAGGCACAGCATCGCTTTTTTGCCGATCAGGTTCAGCGCGTCGCCGAGCCCGACCGTCGTTGTCGTCTTGCCCTCGCCGGCCGGGGTCGGGGTGATCGCGGTCACGAGGACGAGCTTGGCGTTCGGCTGCTCCGGCAACGAGCGGATGTAGTTGAGCGAGATTTTGGCTTTGTATTTGCCGTAGGGCGAGACCGCATCGACCGGGATGCCGAGCTTTTCGCCGGCGATCTCGCCGATCGGCCGCATCACGGCTTCCTGCGCGATCTCGATGTTGGATTTCGGATTTCTGTGTTGCTCCTCGCCGCGCGCCACGCCGGTTCTCCCTCGCTGAATGCCGGGACACTGAATGCTGGCCGGTCTTAGTCCCTTCGGGCGGCCGGGCGCAACCTTTGCGCTGCCGCACCGGCCGGTGCGCGCGCCGCTCCGGCAGAACGCGCCGCTGCGATCCGGCGAGCCCGATTATTTGAGCGTGTCGGCGCCGGCCTTGGCGACCTGGCCGTCCTGCGCTCCGGTGCCGGCGCTGGCGCCGATCGCGCCGACGACCTTGCCATCGGCGATCAGCGGCAACCCGCCCTCGTTCGCCACCGCCCCGTGCAAGGTCAGGATCGCGGTCCCTCCTTTGCCGAGCGCGTCCGCGAACACCTTGGTCGGCCGCCGGAACAGCGCCGCCGAGCGCGCCTTGTCGATCGCGACGCGCACCGAGCCGATCTGGGCATCATCCTGGCGCTCGAAATAGATCAGCTGGCCGTCGGGATCGACGACCGCGATGACATAGGGCGTCTTGGTGATCTTGGCGGCCTCGGCCGCGGCCGCGGCGACCGCCTTTTTGGCCGCATCGAGCCCGATCGGCATCCCATAGGGTGTCACCGTCTGGGCCCGCACGGCACCAGCCCAAGCCAAACCCGCCAGCACGACGATTGCTGCCATTCTTCGCGACATCACTCCCTCCCCAAAAACAACCGCGACCAAGCTTAGCGCAGGCTCGCGAGGCCGGCGCGCTGATGCCCCGCGGCATCGAAATTGGCCGGGTCGAGCCAGCGCTCGAAGGCGGCGCGCAACTGGGGCCATTCGCGGTCAAGGATCGAGAACCAAGCGGTATCGCGGTTGCGGCCCTTGTACACCGTCGCCTGGCGGAACAGCCCTTCGTAGCGGAAGCCGAGGCGCTCGGCCGCCGCCCGCGAGGCGGCGTTCAACGCGTCGCATTTCCATTCGTAGCGACGATAGCCGAGCTCGTCGAACACCCGGCGCATCAAGAGATACATCGCCTCGGTCGCCGCCGGTTTTCTTTGCAGGCGCGGGCTGTAGGTGATGCCGCCCACTTCGATGACGCCGACAGCGGGGTCGATGCGCATCAGGCTGGCGATGCCGACGGCCTCGCCGCTGCGGACATCGATGATCGCGTGGCGCAGCGGGTCGGTGGTGCGGCTCGCCGCCTCGATCCAGTCGCGAAACGGCGCGAATGACGGGAACGGACCATAGGGCAGATAGGTCCAGTTGCGGCCTTCCCGGTCGTCGCTGTTGGCGGCGAAGAGCTGAGCGGCATGGCGTTCGGGGTCGAGCGGCTCGACCCGGCAGAACCGCCCCTCGATCGCGCTGCGCGGCGGCAACGGCCGCGCCGACCAGCCCGGCAGCGGCGAACCGATCGGCTGGCCCAGCTCGTTCAGACGCTGCTCGCTCATCCTTGACCTCCGCCGGTGCTTGTGTTCAGGCCGCGCCGGCCTTGCTGCACGGTCCCGCCGCTACAGCCACCATAGGCCGGCGAGGATCGTCAAGACGGTCAATGGCGCGCCGACCCGGAAATACTGCCAGAAGCCGATCGTCACCCCGCGCTTTGCAGCGCGCTCGACGACGATCAGATTGGCGACCGAGCCGAGGATCGTCAGATTGCCGGCAAGGGTCGCGGCCATCGCCATGATCAGCCACGCACGGCGCGGATCGGGCAATGCCCCGACAAAGGGCTGCAGCACCAAGACGGCGGGAACGTTGCTGACGAGGTTGGACAGCGCCGCCGTGACCAGCGCCAGGACCGGAGCGCGATCGAGCTGCTGACGGCCGATGGCGGCGATCATGCGCGGCGACAATAGCGATTTCTCAAACCCGGCGACGACGATAAAGAGGCCGGCAAACAGCAGCAACAGCGGCCAATCGATCTCGCGATAGATCTTGCCGCTCTTGACCGCGCGCGTGACGAGCAGAACGGCACCGGCGACGAGCGCCAGTCGCGCCGGTGCGATGCCGGCGAAAAACCCCGCCATCATCAACAGCGCCACGATCGCCGCCTTGATCGCGAGCGGTCGATGGGCATGGGCCGGCATCCGGGCGGCGTGCAGCTCCTGGCGGACCAAAAACTCCCCCGGATGCAGCAGCGCGATCAGCGCAAAGGTCACGCCGAGCCCGATCGCCGCGACCGGCGCCAGCGCCGCGGCAAAGCTGCCATAGGCGATACCGGAGACGCTGCCGATCACGATATTCTGCGGGTTGCCGGTGATCGTCGCGACGCCGCCGATATTGGAGGCCATCGCCACCGCCAGCAGATAGGGCACCGGGTCGCGTCGCAGGCGCAGCACGAGGTCGAGCACCAGCGGGGTCAATGCCAGACAGATCGTGTCGTTGACCAAAAAGGCGGAGAAGAAGCCGGAGGTCGCGATCACCGCGGCGAGCAGCAGCAGCGGATGACGGGCCCGGGTCACCACCCAATTGGTGGCGAGGCGGAAAAAGCCCGAGAGGCGCAGATTGCCGACGACGATCATCATGCCGAGCAACAAGGCGATGGTGCCGAAATCGATCGCCCGCAACGCCGTGTCGAGCGACAGCACGCCGAGGCCGACCATCAGGCTGGCGCCGAGCAGCGCCGCCCCGGCCCGGTCGAGATAAAGCCCCGGCACTTTGCCGATAGCGATGACGATGTAAGTCCCGGCGAAGATCAGCGCCGCCGCGTCGCGCACGGGGTCGGCGGTGGCGTCGGCGACAATCCAGGGCCAGCGGACCGCGGCCAGGGCCGCTGCGGCGACCACCACAGCGACTGCGGCGCAGCCCAGCCACAGTGCGCAGCCCGGCCACAGTGCGCGGCGCGAGCGTCGTCGGCGTGGCGGGTTATCCGGGTCCGGGGCGCTCGTCAGGGTGCGTCCCTGGTCCGCGGGCCGGCGGCCGCGGCCGGGATCAGACCCGGGGGCGGCAATCCGTCCGACGATGGCGCCGTTTCCGGCATCGCCACCGCCAGCATTGCGACCGCAGCGGCGGCGAACCCGGCCGAGGTCAGGAACCCGGCCGAATAGCCATAATGATCGACGATCAGCCCGGCGGCGAGCCCGCTCAACGACGCGCCAATCCCTTGCGCCGTGGCGACCATGCCTTGCGCCACATTGTAGCGTCCGGTGCCGCGCATCAGATCGGCCAGAACCAGCGGCGTGATCGCTCCCCAGATGCCGGCCCCGACGCCGTCGAGCAACTGCACGCCGACCAGCCACGCGCTGCGGTTCGAAAAGGCGTAGAGCACGGCGCGTAGCGGCAGAATGCCAAACCCGATCAGCAGGATCGGCTTGCGGCCCCAGCTGTCGGCGGTGCGGCCGACGACGAGAGCTATCGGCAGCATGATCATCTGCGCGGCGACGATGCAGGCGGACATCATTGCGGTCGCCCATTCCTTGTGCGCAAGCGCCAGCTTCTGCCCGACCAGCGGCAGCAACGGCGCGTTGGCGAAATGGAACAGCATCGAGCAGGCGCCATAAAGGAGCAGCGGGTGGCAGCCGAGCAACACACCGATCCCGGACGGGCGAGGCGCGCCGCCATCCTGCTTCCCGCCGCCGCGCGCGCGAACATGGTCGATCGCGTCCGCCGGGATCGACAAGGCGGCAAGCGCCGCCAATACCGCGAAGAACGGGACCAGAAGAAAGACCGCACGCTGCGAGAATGCCCAGCCGACCGCACCGGCCGCGGCAGCGATCGCGACGTTGCCGGCGTGATCAAAGGCCGCGTTGCGCCCCAGGCGGCGCGCGAGCGCCGCGCGTGCGTAAAGCCCGAGGGTGAGCGCCGCCACCGCCGGGCCGAACACGTCACCGACCGCCGCGACCAGCGCGTTGGCGATCATCACCGGCCAGAAGCGCGGTGCGGCAAAGATCGTCACGACGCCGGCGGCAAGCACAGCCAACGCCGCGATGAGCAGCGCCCACTTGGCCCGAGTGGCGTCGATCAGCCCGCCGACCGGGGTCTGGACGCTCAGACCCAACAACCCACCCACCATGGTCACGAGACCGACCGCCTCCTGGCTCCAATGCTGCTGGGTGACGAGAAAGACGTTGAGATAGGGTCCAAACGCGCCGCGCACATCGGCCAGCAGAAAATTCAGCGCATCGAGCGAAATCGCGTTGGAGCGGATGCGCAAAGCCTCAAACCCGGTTGCGGCGTTTCGTGGTATTGGTCAGCCTGAGGCGAAACGGGAGACCGGGAATGCCGATGCCGCGCAACAAGACCGAGGACGATCTCACCAAGGAGGTGCTGGAGCGGTTTGCGCACACACCACAGCTGCGGCTCAGGGAGATCATGCTGAGCCTGATCGGGCACCTGCACGCGTTCGTCAAGGAGGTCAACCTGACCGAGGCGGAGTGGTTCCAGGCGATCGATGTCCTCACCAGCGCCGGCCGGATGTGCAGCGACAAGCGCCAGGAATTCATCCTGTTCTCGGATACCCTCGGGGTGTCGATGGTGGTCGATCTCTTAAACCACAGCAAACCCGATGGAGCCACCGAATCTACCGTCTTTGGGCCGTTTCACCGCCAGGGCGCACCGGAAATGCCGTGGGGCGGCAACATCGCCCATCTTGACCGCGAAGGGACACCGGCGCTGGTCGGCGGCCGGGTGCTCGATCTCGACGAAAACCCGATCGCCGGCGCATTGCTCGATGTCTGGCAGGCGCAGACGAGCGGTCTCTACGATTCGCAGGATCAGGGGCTCGATCAGCTCCACATGCGCGGCAAGTTCCGCACCGACGAGGCGGGCTACTACCTCGTGCGCACAGTGCGCCCGGTGCATTACCCGATCCCGTCGGACGGCCCGGTCGGGGCGATGCTGCGCGCCACCGGGCGGCACCCCTGGCGTCCGGCGCATATCCACTTCGTCGTCTCGGCCGCGGGCCACGAGCCGGTGACAACGCACATCTTCGACCGCACCGACGAATATCTCGGCAGCGACGCGGTGTTCGCGGTCAAGGATTCGCTGATCTGCGATTTCGAGCGCCGTGACAGCGCCGATGCCGCGGTGCAGCAGCTCGGCATCGACCCGCCTTATTACACCGCCACGTTCGATTTCCGCCTGAAGCCCGCTGCCGGCAGCGCCGATAGGCTCGACGCCCAGCGCCGCCTGGCGGCACTCGCCGCCGCCGGGGACTGATCCGGGTGCTGATCGCGCTTGTGAGGCTGCGCGGAACCCCTCTACAGTTTGCGGCCATCGGCCATGGAGGAACGGATGCCCGAAGCCACGTCAGGCGGAACTGACATCTTCGAGATCATGCACACGGTGCGGGCGATGCGGCGGTTGAAGCCCGACCCGGTGCCCGACGAGCTGATCCGCAAGATCCTGCTGGCCGGCCAGGCCGCGGCCAATGGCGGCAACACCCAGCGCTGGCGCTTTCTGGTGCTGAAAAACAGCCCTGGCAAAAAAGTCGTGCAGGGCTACTACAAGAAGCTGTTCGATGAGGTTGTCGGTCCGCGCTACCGCAACAGCGCGCCGCCGCCGGGATCGGACCAGCCGCGGCAATTGCGGCAGATGGCCGCGAACCAGTATCTGACCGACCATTACCACGAGGCGCCGGTGTGGATCGTCGCCTGTCTCGAAGGCGAGAACCCGGGATATTCGTCCGGGGCATCGATCTATCCGGCGGTGCAGAACATGCTGTTGGCGGCGCGCGCGCTCGGTCTCGGCTCGACCCTGACGACGCGGCATATCGGCTACGCCAAGGAATGCGACGAAGCGATGGGTATCCCGCCCGGGTTCCATTCCTACGCGATCCTGCCGATCGGCTATCCGATGGGCCGGTTCGGCCCGGTCGGCCGCGGCCCGCTCTCGGACATCGTCTATCTCGATGGCTGGAACAAGCCCTATCCGGGGATCTGAGCAGCGGAGGAGGAAGCGATGCCGAGAATTGCGCCGGTCGCCGGCAAGCCCGATGTCCCAGTCGAGCATCACCGTGTCGTCGATCAGGTCGTCGGTGTCTTTGGCAATGTACGCGGCCCGTTCAGCATCCTGCTGAAGAGCCCGAAGCTCGCCGAGCGGGTGCTGCCATTGGTCACGTTTTTTCGCGAAGGCAGCATCGTCGATGGCAGGCTGCGCTCGCACGCGATCCTCGCCGCGGTGCGCGAGAAAGAAGCCGCCTATGTGTGGTCTGCCCAGGTCGGCGCCGCCCGCCGCGCCGGGGTCCCCGAGGCGACGATCGACCTGTTGCGTGCCAAGGGCGACCCCGCGACATTGCCGGAGGACGAGCGCGATATCGTCAGCTACACGCGCCAGCTGCTGCGCACCAACAGGACGGACCAAGCATTGTTCGATCGCCTCAAAGCCCGACACGGCGAGCAATGGCTCGTCGAGCTGACCGCGGCGCTCAACTATTTCGCGTTCCTGTCCGGCATGGTCAGCGCCTTCGAGGTGGCGGCCCCGCCCGACGGCGACAAACTGCCGGGCTGACCCGCGCGTCCGCGTCGCCGTGCCGGGACGCGGGCTGATCCTCGCCGCGCCGAGCTCGGGGAGTGGCAAGACCCTGGTGACCGCCGGGCTGCTGCGCCAACTGAGCCAGTGCGGAATCCGCGCTGCCGCGGCCAAGGCCGGCCCCGACTTTATCGACCCGACCTTTCTCGCCGCCGCCGGCGGTGCACCGTGCATCAATCTCGATGCGTGGGCGATGCGGCCGGAAACCCTACGCGGACTGGTCGCCGCTCTCGAAGCCCACAGCGACATCGTGCTGTGCGAAGGGGTCATGGGCCTGTTCGACGGCACCGGGGCCGATGGCGAGGCCGGCTCGACCGCCGAGCTCGCGGCGCTGACCGGGTGGCCAGTTGTGCTCATCGTCGATGCGCGCGGACAGGGGGCCTCGGTCGCGGCCTTACTGCGCGGCTTTGCCGGTCACCGGCCCGAGCTGCCGCTTGCCGGCGTGATCTTAAACCGGGTCGCGAGCGAACGGCACCGCGCGCTGATCACCGCTGCTGTAGCGCGGCATCTGCCCGATCTCGCGATCCTCGGAGCATTCCCGGCCGACCCGGCGCTGGCGCTGCCGTCACGGCATCTCGGCCTGGTTCCGGCTGCCGAATTCGCCGCGTCCGAGGCGGTGCTCGCACGCGCCGCCGGACATGTCGGTGAGTTCCTAGAGGTCAAGCGCCTGCTGGACCTCGCCCGTCCTTCACGGATGGCGTTTGCGATCGCCGCGCCCAGCTTCCCACCGCTCGGCCAGCGCATCGCGGTGGCCCGTGACGATGCCTTTTGCTTTATCTACCCGGCGATCCTCGACGGGTGGCGGCAGCAGGGCGCCGACCTCGCCTTCTTTTCGCCGCTCGCCGGTGAGCCGCCGGACGGCACCGCCGACGCGGTCTATCTGCCGGGCGGCTATCCCGAATTGTGGGCTGGTCGCCTCGCCGCCGCAGAGGCATTTTTCATGGGGCTGCGCCGCGCGGCCGCTGCCGGCAAGCCGGTCTATGGCGAATGCGGCGGCTACATGGTGCTCGGCGAGGCTTTGACCGAGGCGAAGGGGCAAAGCTACCCGATGGCGGGATTGCTGCCGTTCGCCAGCAGCTTTGCCGAGCGGCGCCGTTCGCTCGGCTACCGTATCGCCACCTTGCTCGCCGACACGCCGTTAGGCACCGCCGGCTCGCGGTTTTGCGGCCACGAATTCCACTACGCGACGATTCTGCGCGACGCCTCAGCCGACGGGCCCGATCGACTATGGTCGGCAACCGATGCCGCCGGTTTTGCGCTCGGCCCGTGCGGCTCGCGGCGCGGCACGGTGTTCGGCTCTTTCCTCCACCTGATCGATCGTGTCACGAGCTTTGGCATGCCGTCCTACAGGGCAAGCTGCAGCCCGTCCCGCCGATAATCGAGCATCGCCCCGTCGCGCGTCAGCAACGGCAAACTCTCGCAGCGCGCCTGCGCGATCAGCATCCGATCGAACGGGTCGCGATGCCTTGGCGGAAGCGCCAGCAGGGCTTTGCAGTGTTCCGGCCAGACCGGCAAGAGGTCCATTCGGCAGATCCAGCAGGCGCTCGTTGCCGCCGACCCGGCCGAGAGTCATCAGGATCGCGATCTCCCAGAACGATACGATACTGACATGGCCAAACCGGGCGGTATCGAGAATTTGCTTCTCGCGATCAGTCAATCGGCCCGGCGCGATTCGCACCCACAGCACGATGTGAGTGTCGATGAGGATGGAGGTCGTCAATCGGTGGGCTCGAAATCACGGAGAATCGCTTCGGGAACCGAAAGATCCTCGGCGAGGAATGTTCCTTCCAGGTCGCCATATTCGATCGGCCGCTTCTCCGGCAGCGGGCCAAGGCGAGCAACCGGTCGGCCGTTTCGGCAAACCACGATTTCCTCGCCGGCCTCGGTGCGCGCGACGAGAGCGGCAAACCTCGCCTTGGCTTGGGTAACCGAAACAGGCGCCCTCAACATCTCCTCCGTCGCGAATGATGATGACCGTCGATGGTCAGATATGCAGTGTCGCGCGCATCGCCGCGCTCGACAAGCCTGTGCCGATGGTCCGCAAGGTCTTTGACGCCGAGGAGGAGGTCGTCTGATACTGTATTGAGAAACGGGGTGGGGAGCGGCGTCATGCGCGGGATGCCATCAATTGATCGGATGCTGGCGGCGGCTGCCGAGCGCGGTGATGTGCCGGGCGTGGTGGCGATGGCGGCGACCCGCGAAGGCCCGGTCTATCAGGGGGCCTTTGGCAGGCGCGCGCTGCCGGACGGCGCGGCGATGACCGTAGACACGGTATTCTGGATCGCCTCGATGACCAAGGCGGTCACCTCGGCGGCGGCGATGCAGCTCGTCGAGCAAGGCAAGCTCGCGCTCGACCGGCCGATCGCCGGGGTGTTGCCGGAGCTCGTCGCCCCGCAGGTGCTCGAAGGCTTCGATAGCGCAGGCAGGCCAAAGCTGCGCCCGGCGCGGCGGCCGATCACCTTGCGGCATCTGATCACCCACACCTCCGGCTTTTGCTATGCGATCTGGAACGCCGATATCGGGCGCTATATCGAAAAGACCGGCATCCCCGACATCATCACCTGCCGGAATGCGGCGCTGGCGCTGCCGCTCACCTTCGATCCCGGTGACAAATGGGATTACGGCATCGGCATCGATTGGGCCGGCAAGGCGGTCGAGCGAGCGAGCGGGCAGCGGCTCGGCGACTATTTCGCAGAGCATCTGTTCGCGCCAGCCGGGATGACGGACACCGGCTTTGCTCTGACCGGAGAGCGGCGGGCCCGGCTTAGCGGCATGCATGCGCGCGGCGAGGATGGCGGACTGGCGGCGATCCCGTTTGAGATGGCGCAGGACCCCGAATTCGAAATGGGTGGCGGCGGGCTCTACAGCACCGCGGCGGATTATCTGGCATTCGTGCAGCTGTTTTTGCACGAGGGCCGGGCCCGCTCCGGTGTGCCGGTGCTGACGCCCGAGACGGTGCGGCTGATGGCGCAGAACGCGATCGGTGATCTGCGGGTGGGCCTGCTGAAGACCGCGATCCCAGCGTCGTCGAACGATGCCGAATTCTTTCCCGGCATGGTCAAGAAATGGGGCCTCGGCTTTATGATCTCGACCGAGCCGGTGCCGGGTGGGCGCCGCCCCGGCAGCCTCGCCTGGGCCGGGCTCGGCAACACCTATTTCTGGATCGATCCCTCCGCCGGTGTCGCCGGGGTGATCCTGATGCAGCTGCTGCCGTTTGCCGACGCCAAGGCGCTGGCGGTGTTTGCCGATTTCGAGACGGCGCTCTACACGGCCTTGTCCTAGCGGTCCGGCGCATTTTTGCGGAGGTGCGGCGCGATGAGCGCAGGTGCGGCGCGATGAGCGGAGGTGCGGCGGCGATCGGCCAGCGGGCGGTGGTGCGCCCTGTGGGCTGGGATCCGGGACTGGGCGCGCCGCTCGCGATCCGGGTCAGCCCGCGCGCGCGGCGCATCGGCCTGCGCATCGACGTCGCAAAGCGCCGGGTGGAGCTGGTCCTGCCGCCCGGCGTCCCAACCGAATTCGGACTGCGTTTTCTCGAGCAGAAGCGGCTTTGGGTCACCGCCCGGCTCGATGCGTTGCCGTGCCGGGTGCCGTTTGTCGAGGGCGCGGTCGTGCCGGTGCTTGGCGTGCCGCATCGCATCTGCGGCTCGCTCGATCCGCTGGCTCCGCCGGTGGCGATCGGCGATGGCGAAATCCGCGTGCGCGGCGATCCGGCCCATCTGGCAAGGCGGGTCCGCGACGCTCTGGCGACGCTTGCGCGCAACGAGCTGGCCCGGCGCGCCCGGAAGCTTGCGGCACAGATCGGGCGCAAGATCGCGGGGATCGAGG
>JBOHME010000028.1:0-42234 GCA_050729795.1 Allostellaceae bacterium
AGCACAAGGGGCATATCGAGGGAAGGAATTTCCCTCGGCAGAAGAGGCATGCGATGCAACCCTTCGCGCAATTTCCGGCGCCACGGCTCCAGGCGATCCGCTTTGTGCTGACCGATGTCGACGACACCCTGACCGAGGGCGCGCGGCTGCCGGCCGCCACCTATGGCGCGCTCGAACGGCTCGCCGATGTCGGCTTTCGGGTGATCCCGATCACGGCCGCGCCCGCCGGTTGGTGCGACCTGATGTGCCGGATGTGGCCGGTCGCCGCGGTGATCGGGGAAAATGGCGGGCTGTGCTTTCGTCATGACCGTGAAACGGCAACAACCGAGCGCCGGTTCTGGACGCCTGCGGCGGAACGCGCGCGCCACCATCGCGAGCTCGCGGCACTGGGCGCCCGCATCGCAGCGTCGATCAGCGGTGCGAGCCTCGCCGGGGATCAGCCCTATCGCGAGATGACACTCGCTTTTGCCAATCCTGGTGCACCGGCATGCGACGAGATCATTGCAGCACTCGCCAACGCCGGTGCGCGCACCGTGGTCAACTCGCTTTGGGTGCTTGGCTGGCGCGGCGGTTTTGACAAGCTGGCGATGACGCGCCGCATGATGGCCGAGCTTTTCGGGACCGATATCGAGCGCGAGCGGGATGCATGCATCTATGTTGGCGATTCCTTGAACGATGAGCCGATGTTCGGCTTTTTCGCCAATTCGGTTGGCGTCTCGGCAGTGCGTCATTATGTCGATCGCATGACGACCCCGCCGCGATGGGTGACACGAGGCGGTGGCGGCAGCGGCTTTGTGGAAGTTGCCGACGCGCTGCTCCGCTGCCGATCGGAGGGTCGCTGACCGCGTGTTGCCGGGCCATGCCCGAGCGGGTCAGTCCTCGACGGTAGCGGCGAGGATCAGGCTCAACTGGCACAAAGGCCGCCCGGTCTCGGTGGCCCAGGCGTTGAAGCAGGATTGGATCGCCGCGCGGTCCTCACGGGTTTTTGACGCGCGCTCGGCAGCACCCCAGCGCCGCAGTGCCGCCGCGACCGAATGGGTCAGGACAAAAGTGTCCTTGCCAACCATGCGCAGAAAGCTCGGCCCGGAATTGCCGCCCATCTGGCTAAAGCCTTTGGCCAGCGCCTCCCACAGCCCGACGATATCGCCCGCCGGCCAATTTGCGAGCCAGGCGCCAAAGCTGCCATGCTCGTCGGCGATCGCGATCATCGCCGCAGCGTTGGCGCGCACCGCTTTGAGCTTGCCCCAGTGGCGGATCAGCCGGCGGTCGGCGAGCAGCGCTTCGAGCGCCTCGTCCGGCATCGCCCGCACCCGACGCGGCTCAAACCCGAAAAACACCTCCTCAAAGACCGGCCATTTCGCATCGACCACGCTGTGCCTGAGCCCGGCGCGAAAGGTGCGCCGCGACATCTGCGACAGATAGCGGTCGTCGCCGAGTGCCGCGATTTCCCCGGCACTGCGCGGCTCGATCAGACGCGCCGTCAGCGCGGCGGCACCGAGACGAGCCTCGGCGGCGGCGAGGATCGGGGCAAAGGAAGGTGTGGTCATGTTCGTCGCCTGTGGTCCGCGAGATTAGCGCATGGCGGGACTGGACGCATCGGCTCAGCGGTCTGGTGGCGGAAGAGCCGGTTGACGCCGGCACGGCAGCGGGCCACGCTGGCCGAACCACCGATGCCGCGGAGTGAGCGCGATGAAGCTGATGTGGTTTCACCTGATGCCCTATACCGAGCTTCCCGACGATTTTCGCGAGAAGCATCCTTCGGTCTGGGTCGATATCCATTCGTCGCTGTTCGACCCGCGGCGCGCCCATCACATGTACAACGACTTTATGGACGAGCTCGAATACGCCGCCGAATGCGGGTTTGATGCGGTTTGCGTCAATGAGCACCACTCGAACGGCTACGGGCTGATGCCGTCGCCGAATTTGATCGCGTCCTCGCTCGCCCGGCGCACATCAAACGCGGCGCTATGCGTGATGGGGAATTCGCTGGCACTCTACAACCCGCCGACCCGGGTCGCCGAAGAATTTGCGATGATCGATGTGATCTCGGGCGGGCGGCTGATCGCCGGCTTCCCGGTCGGCACGCCGATGGACACCTGCTTTGCGTTTGGCCAGAACCCATCGATGCTGCGCGAACGCTATCTCGAGGCGCACGATCTGGTGATGCGAGCCTGGACCGAGCAGGACACCTTCGCGTTCAACGGCCGCTTCAATCAGCAGCGCTATGTCAACATCTGGCCGCGCCCGGTGCAGAAACCGCATCCGCCGGTCTGGATCCCGGGCGGCGGCTCGGTCGAGACGTGGCAGTGGTGCGCGCGGATGGATTACGTCTACGCCTACCTGTCCTATTTCGGGTTCAAGGACGGGCGCGCGACGATGCAGGGGTTCTGGGACGAGATGGCGCGGCTCGGCAAGGATCGGAACCCGTACCGCGCCGGCTTTCTGCAATTCGTCGGCGTGGCCGAGAGCCGCGAAGAGGCGCTGCGGCTCTACAAGGAGCCGGCCGAATATTTCTATGGCCGGTGCCTCAGGGTCGATCCGCGCTGGGCGATGCCACCCGGCTATATCACCGAGGCGACGCAGCGCGCGGGCGTTGTCGGCCAGATCGGCCGCGCCGCCAGCCTCGACGCGCGGCAGCAGGCGCGGGCGACGACCGACATCAACGACATCGTCGAGCGCGGCTATGTGATCGTCGGCTCGCCCGACGAGGTCGTCGAGCAATTGACCGAGGTCGCGACCGATCTCAATGTCGGCCATCTGATGCTGCTCTTGCAGTTCGGCAGCATGGGCAAGGAGTTGGCGGCCTACAACACGAGGCTGTTTGCGCAGCAGGTGATGCCGCGGTTGAAGGGTCTCTTCTCCGAATGGGAAGACCGCTGGTGGCCGCAGCCGATGGCCGAGGCCGAGCGCGCGGTGGTCGAGCCGCCGCTGCTCGCCGCCGAGTAGCGCCCCGGTTCAGCGCGGCAAGAGGCTGGCACCCATCAGGAGCTGGTCGATTGCGCGGGCGCATTGGCGGCCCTCGCGGATCGCCCCCGACAACCAGCGACTGGCCGCGGCATCTTTCTGCGCGGAAGAGGTGTGCAATTTCATCGGTCAGTCTTTCCTGAGATCGACCCGGCCTATATGGTCAAGTCAAGATAACCATGGGCAGGTCCAGTGGACACCAATGTTAGACACATCCCAGCGGCGAGCTTCAAGGCGGAGTGTTTGAGGCTGCTCGACGAGGTGGCCCGCGAACGCCACCCGATCGTCGTCACCAAGCGCGGGAAGCCGGTCGCGAAGCTCGTTCCGGTGGAGGAGGAACCGATCGACATCTTCGGCCGCATGGCTGGGACGATCACGATTTGCGGCGATATCGTCAACCCGATCGAAGATTTGGGGTGGGCCGGAGATGGAGAAAACCTCTGATCGCCGGTTGCTCCTGCTGGATACTCATATTTGGATTTGGCTGATGGCCGGCGCCGGTGAACTCAATGCTGAATCTCGGCGAATAATCAATAGCGCATTAGAAATGGGAATGTTGCGGATCGCAGCGATTTCGCTTTGGGAAACCGCTCTACTGGCATCGCGCGGTCGCATCCTTTTAGGCAAATCGACCGGCTCATGGGTTCAAGAGGCATTGGCCGGCCCTGGACCGGCGATCGAGCCGCTGACGGCGGCTATCGCCATAGAGAGTTATGCCCTCCCTGACCGATTCCATCAGGATCCCGCCGATCGCATGATCGTCGCGACCGCTCGAGTTACCGGGGCGGTCCTGATGACGCGCGACCAAGGGATTCTCTGTTATGCCGAACGTGGGCATCTGACGGCTCTGCAGGCGTAGCAGTCCACAGCTGCTATTCCAGATCGTCCAATCGCTCGACAAATCGAAAACTTCAACCCTTCGCCGTCCACCGACACGTCGGCAACCGCATAGACGCCGATGTAGCCAGTTCGTAAAAATGATGGGGGTTGGCCACCAATGACATCGTCGTTCGTGAGAACTACGCGCTTCTTCTCCCTGATGGCAGCGAGCAGCTCGTCCCGCTGTTTTTCATCCGGTTTCCATTTTGGGTCATGATATCTTCCGCGTGTCCACCAGTGCTTATGGACACAAGGCAACTACTCGCCGTTCACATCAGCGAACCAAGATCCATGATGGCCAACGGCTTTTATCTTTGGCATGTGGACCTCAGCGCGGCAGCAGGCTGGCGCCCATCAGGAACTCGTCGATCGCCCGGGCGCATTGGCGGCCTTCGCGGATCGCCCAGACAACCAGCGACTGGCCGCGCCGCATATCGCCGGCTGCGAACAGCTTGGGCGCCGAGGTGCGATAATCGAGCGTATTGGCGAGCACATTGCCGCGCGGATCGAGGGCAGCGCCCGCCTGCTCGATCATTCCCGGCCGCCGCGGGCCCAAAAAGCCCATCGCCAGCAGGACCAGATCGGCCTTGATGGCGAACCCGCTGTCGGGGATTTCCTGCATGGCAAACCGGCCGTCCGGGCTCTTCGCCCATTCGACGCGCACGCATTCGAGCGCCGTGACCCGGCCGTCCGCGCCGATCGCCCGCTTGGTCAGCACCGACCAGTCGCGCTCGCAGCCTTCGTCCTGCGAGGACGAGGTGCGCAATTTCAATGGCCAGTCGGGCCAGGTCAGCGGCTTGTTCTCGCGCTCGGGCGGCTTGGGCAGAATTTCCAGCTGGGTGATCGACGCAGCACCCTGGCGCACCGAGGTGCCGATGCAATCCGAGCCGGTGTCGCCGCCGCCGATCACCAGGACATGCTTGCCGGCGGCGGTGATCGTGCCGTTGGGGGCGGCCTGCGCCTCGCCGTCGCCGGCGTTGCGCTTGTTCTGCTGCGGCAGAAAATCCATCGCGAAATGGATGCCGTCGAGCTCGCGCCCCGGCACCTCGAGATCGCGCGGCATCTCGGCGCCGCCGGTCATCGCCACGGCATCGAATTCGGCGATGAGGTCGCCGATCACGAGATCGACCCCGATCTCGATCCCGGTGCGAAAGCGCACGCCTTCCGCTGCCATTTGCGCGGCGCGCCGGTCGATCAGCCGCTTTTCCATCTTGAAATCCGGGATGCCGTAGCGCAGCAGCCCGCCGATCCGGTCGCTCTTTTCAAACAGGGTTACTGCATGACCGGCGCG
This sequence comes from Allostellaceae bacterium, assembly GCA_050729795.1. Lineage (GTDB taxonomy): Bacteria > Pseudomonadota > Alphaproteobacteria > ATCC43930 > CGMCC-115725 > AP-15. Next base: position 5,135 of record JBOHME010000028.1, read on the forward strand.
CGCCAATTGCTGCGCGCAAGCCATGCCTGCCGGCCCGGAGCCGACCACCGCGACCCCCTTGCCGGTGTGCTGCGCCGGCCGAACCGGCTCGATCCAGCCTTCTTCCCAGCCGCGATCGACGATCGCGCATTCGATCGTCTTGATCGTGACCGGGTTGTCGTCGATGTTGAGGGTGCAGGCAGCCTCGCACGGCGCCGGGCAGATGCGGCCGGTAAATTCCGGAAAATTGTTTGTCGAATGCAGTGTGCGCAGTGCCGCCCGCCACTGCTCGCGATAGACGAGGTTGTTCCAGTCAGGGATCAGATTGTCGACCGGGCAGCCATTGTGGCAGAACGGAATGCCGCAATCCATGCAGCGCGCCGCCTGCCGCTGCGTCTCCGCTGTCGGCAGCGGCCGCACGAACTCGTGCCAGCTGCGGCGCCGCAGATCCGGCTTGTCATAAGGCCGGTCGCGCCGCTCGAATTCGAGAAACCCGGTCGGCTTAGCCATTTGTCGTCACGCCGGCGGAGGCTGATGCCCCTGGCTGAATGGCGCTTGGCCTTCGCCGGGACGACCGGGAATACGTCCGGCGCCTTGTCATTCGGCGGCCTCGATGCGGGCGCTCTGCCGCTCGGCCTGTATTTCGAGCAGCGCGCGGCGATAGTCCTTTGGCATGATCTTGACAAACTGCCCGACCGCATTGTCCCAGTCTTCGAGCAAGGTGCGGGCGCGCGCGCTGCCGGTGAACAGGTGATGGCGTTCGAGCAGGATGCGCAGCCGGACCGCATCAAAGCCCAGCAGGTTGCCCATGCCGGAATCGTCGACATCGGGCGAGCGCTGCTGCGGTCGGTCGGGGTCCTCGTCCTCTGCCGGATCGGCAGCCTCAACCGCTTCGAGCTCGACGGTCGCCATGTTGCACAGCCGGGCGAAGCGGGCCGTGGGGTCCCAGACATAGGCGATCCCGCCCGACATGCCGGCGGCGAAATTCCGCCCGGTGGCGCCGAGCACGACGACAACGCCGCCCGTCATGTATTCGCAGCCATGGTCGCCAGTCCCCTCGACAACAGCCACGGCGCCCGAATTCCTGACTGCAAAGCGCTCGCCCGCGACCCCTTCGAAATACGCTTCCCCGGCGATCGCGCCATAAAGGACGGTATTGCCGATGATGATGTTCTCGGTCGGCTCGCGCATGACACCTGCGGGCTGGCGCACGACGAGGCGGCCGCCGGACAGGCCTTTGCCGACATAGTCATTGGCGTCGCCCCACAATTCGAGGGTCACACCGCGCGCCAGAAACGCGCCAAAGCTGCCGCCGGCGGTGCCGTGGAAGGTGATCCAAACCGTGTCCTGCGGCAGCCCGGCATGGCCGTGGCGCCGCGCTACCTCGCCCGACAACATCGCGCCGACGGTGCGGTGGACATTGCGGATCGGCCGCTCGATGCGCACCGGCTCGCGCTCGTCGAGCGCCGGCTGAGCCGCCGCGATCAGCCCGAGGTCGAGCGCGTTGTCGAGATGATGGTCCTGCTCCTCGCAATGGTAGACCGCGACCCCCAGGCCCGGTGTTACCCGATGCAGGACGCGCGACAGGTCGATGCCCTTGGCCTTCCAGTGCTCGATCGCCGGCACCATGTCGAGCCGGTCGGTGCGGCCGATCATCTCGTCAAAGCGGCGAAGACCGAGCCGCGCCATCAGCCCGCGCACCTCCTCGGCGACAAAAAAGAAATAGTTGATGACATGCTCGGGCTGGCCGGTGAAGCGGGCGCGCAACACCGGGTCCTGCGTGGCGATGCCGACCGGGCAGGTATTCAGATGGCATTTGCGCATCATGATGCAGCCGGCGGCGATCAGCGGTGCCGTCGCAAAGCCGAACTCGTCGGCGCCGAGCAGAGCCCCGACCACGACATCGCGGCCGGTCCTGAGCCCGCCATCGACCTGCACCGCGATGCGGCCGCGCAAGCCGTTTAGCACCAGTGTCTGCTGGGTCTCGGCGAGCCCGATCTCCCAGGGCGAGCCGGCATGGGTCAGCGAGGTCAGCGGGCTCGCCCCGGTGCCGCCCTCGAACCCGGCGATCGTCACATGGTCGGCGCGCGCCTTTGCCACACCGGCGGCGACGGTGCCCACCCCGACCTCGGAGACGAGCTTGACCGAGACCGCGGCAAGCGGGTTGGCATTTTTCAGATCGTGGATCAGCTGCGCCAGGTCCTCGATCGAATAGATGTCGTGATGCGGCGGTGGCGAGATGAGCCCGACCCCCGGCGTCGAATGCCGCACCTTGGCGATCGCCTTGTCGATCTTGTGGCCTGGCAATTGCCCGCCTTCGCCGGGCTTCGCCCCTTGCGCCATCTTGATCTGCAGCACATCGGCATTGACCAGATATTCGGTCGTGACGCCGAACCGGCCCGAGGCCACCTGCTTGATCGCCGAGCGCTTGGAATCGCCGTTTGGCAGCGGCACGAAACGCTCGGCCTCCTCGCCGCCCTCGCCGGTGTTGGATTTGCCGCCGATGCGGTTCATCGCGATCGCGAGCGTGGTATGGGCCTCGCGGCTGATCGAGCCGAAGCTCATGGCACCCGTTGAGAAGCGCTTGACGATCTCGCCAGCCGGCTCGACCTCGTCGAGCGGCACCGGCTCGGCCGCGAAATCGAGCTGCATCAGCCCACGGATCGTCAGGAGCCGTTCGCTCTGATCGTTGATCGCCGCGGCGAAGTCACGGTAATCGGCGGCCGAGTTGCCGCGTACCGCGTGCTGCAATGTGGCCACCGATTGCGGGGTCCAGGCATGGTCTTCGCCGCGCAGCCGGAAGGTGTAGTCGCCGCCGGCATCGAGCATCTCATGGTAGATCAGATCGTCGCCATAGGCGTGGCGATGGCGCTCGACCGCCTCCTGCGCAATCTGGTGCAGGCCGACCCCTTCGATTGTCGTCGCCGTGCCGGTGAAGTATTTCTCGACAAAATTGCTGGCAAGCCCGATCGCGTCGAAGATCTGCGCCCCGCAATAGGATTGGTAGGTCGAAATGCCCATCTTGGACATGACCTTGAGAATGCCTTTGCCGACCGCCTTCAAATAATTCTTCTGCGTGGCTTCTGCGCCGAGCGGCAGGCCATTCTCGATCCGGATCTGCTCGATCGTGGAGAAAGCGAGATAGGGGTTGATCGCCTCGGCGCCGTAGCCGGCCAGCGCGCAGAAATGGTGCACCTCGCGCGCCTCGCCGGTCTCGATGACGATGCCGGTCAAGGTGCGCAGACCCTGGCGGATCAGGTGATGATGCACCGCCGAGGTCGCGAGCAGCGCCGGGATCGGCACCCGCTCGGCCGAAGTCGCGCGGTCGGACAGGATCAGGATGTTGTGCCCGGCCTCGACCGCCTGCGTCGCCTCGCGACACAGCCGCTCGATCGCCGGCACGATGCCGTCCGCCCCCTCGGCGGCGGGCCAGGTGGCGTCGAGCGTGTCGGTGCGAAACGCGCCGATCAGCCCTTCGATGCCGTGAATCTTTCTCAGATCGCCATCGGTCAGGATCGGCTGCGCCACTTCGAGGCGGTAGTGCGAGCCGGCCTCGTGGCCCAAGAGGTTGGGGCGCGGCCCGATCATCGATACCAGCGACATGACCAGCTCTTCGCGGATCGGGTCGATCGGCGGGTTGGTGACCTGTGCGAAATTCTGTTTGAAATAGTTGTAGAGCAGCTTGGGCTTGCTCGACAGCGCGGCGATCGGCGTGTCGGTGCCCATCGATCCGACCGGGTCGTCGGCGTCGCGCGCCATCGGCTCGAGAAAAAATTGCAGGTCCTCCTGGGTGTAGCCAAAGGCCTGCTGGCGGTTCAGATGGGCCACCGGGTCGTTGGGCTGCGCCACCGCCTCGTGGGCCCGCCCCGGGGTATCCGCCGACGGTTCCGGCAGATCAGCGAGCTTGAACTGGGTCTGCTGCAGCCAATGCTCGTAGGGATGCTCGGCCGCGAGGCTCTGCTTGACCTCGTCATCGTCGATGATCCGCCCCTCGTCGAGGTCGATCAGCAGCATCTTGCCCGGCTGCAACCGCCATTTTCGGCGGATATTCTGCTCCGGGATCGGCAGCACCCCGGCTTCCGAGGCCATGATCACGTGATCGTCGTCGGTGACGACATAGCGCGCCGGCCTGAGGCCATTGCGGTCGAGCGTCGCACCGATTTGGCGCCCGTCGGTAAAGGCGATCGCCGCCGGACCGTCCCACGGCTCCATCAGCGCCGCATGGTATTCGTAAAAAGCGCGCCGCTGCGGATCCATCAACGGATCGCCGGCCCACGCCTCGGGGATCAGCATCATCATCGCGTGGGCGAGCGAGTAGCCGCCGCCGATGACCAGGAGCTCGAGCGCGTTGTCGATGCAGGCGGTGTCGGACTGGCCCGCCCCGATCAGCGGCACCATCTTGGCCAAGTCGGCGCCCAGCAGCTGCGAGGTCATCGCCTGGCGGCGCGCATGCATCCAGTTGACGTTGCCGCGGACCGTGTTGATCTCGCCGTTGTGGCACAAAAAGCGGTAGGGATGGGCCAGCCGCCACGATGGGAAGGTGTTGGTCGAAAACCGCTGATGCACGAGTGCCAGCGCCGACACCGTCAGCGGGTTGCGCAAATCCGCATAAAAGCTGCCGACTTGCGGCGCCAGCAGCAGCCCTTTGTAAACAACGGTTCGGGTCGAAAAGGACGGAATGTAGAGCTCGGGCAGACCGGGCAGTCCGTGCTCGGCGGCAAGGGCGACGACGCTGTTCAGCGCCTGCTTGCGGATCGTCAGGATTTTTCGCTCGAACGTATCCTGGTCGGGCAACATCGGGTCGGCGGCGACAATCGCCTGACGGATTGTCGGCATCGTTTCGGCGACGCGGGCGCCGAGCCCCTGCGTGTCGGTCGGCACCTCGCGCCAACCGAGGAGCCTTTGCCCCTCGGCCGCGACAAAATGCTCGATGTGGCGAATTGCGAAATCGCGCGCGCCCTCGTCGCGCGGCAGAAAGCACATCGCCACCGCATAGCAACCGGGCGGCGGGAGTTCGAGACCCTGCCGATGCGCCCAGTCGCGCAACAGCGCATCCGGCATCTGGATCAGGCAACCGGCGCCGTCGCCGACCAGCGGGTCGGCACCGACAGCACCGCGGTGATCGAGATTGACCAGGATCTCCAAGCCGCGCGCGATGATGTCGTGCGATTTTCGTCCCTTGATATTGGCGACGAAACCGACACCGCACGCATCATGTTCGTTGCGCGGATCGTAAAGTCCTTGTCTTTCAGGCACGGCCATCGCGGGTGCTCTTCACCTGAACTTGTTTCGCGAATTTCGACAGCGCCGCCGCGGGGCGGAGCGCAACTTCGATAATAGGCATGTCCCGGCACGCGAATCGAGGCTAAATCTTGCCGCAATCACGATCCGCGACGACGCAGCGCGGCTCTGCCGCAGCACCCGAACCCGCTGGCCCTGCGACGCCGCGGCGCGCCCAGCGGAAACCGTCGATTGTTGCCGAAGGGCGCTCGGGTCAGGCCGCGAGCCTCTGGCGGGACGCCGCCTTGATCATCGCGGCACCCTTTTCGGCGATCATGATCGTCGGCGCATTGGTGTTGGTCGAGCTGACCGCCGGCATCACCGAGGCGTCGACGACCCGCAGCGCGTCGAGCCCGTGCACGCGCAGCTCGTCATCGACGACGGCCATCCCGTGGCGGCCCATCATGCAGCTGCAGCTCGCGTGATAGACGGTCGAGCCGTTCTGCCGCGCGTAATCCAATAATTCGTCGTCGCTCGCGACCTGCGGGCCTGGCGTCGTTTCACGCATGACATATTTCGCCAGCACCGGTGCCGCGAACAGGCGACGCAGGAATTTGAGACCGCCGATCATCGCCCGCCGGTCGGTGTCTTCGGCGAAATAGCGCGGGTTGATCGCCGGCTGCTGGCGCGGGTCAGGCGCGCGCACCAGCACATGGCCGCGCGACAAGGGCCGCATCTGCCAGACGCCGCCGGTGATGCCGGGCTTGTCGTCGAGCTTGCGGATCAGCCCCGGCTTGTAGCTCGCCGGCGCAAACACGCATTGCACGTCGGGGGTCGCCGACTCTTCGAGCACCTTGACCGAGGCGGCGCACAGCGAGGCGCTGTAGGTCAGCATGCCGGTGCCGCTGGTCAGATAGCGCCGCACCTCGTTGGCGAAAGAGAGACCGCGCCCGCGCTCGTTCAAGGTCTCGATGCCCTGCACCTCGCAGGACATGCGGGCGACATAATGGTCCTGGAAATTCTTGCCGACGCCGGGAAGCGCGTGCTGCACCGCGATACCCGCCTCGGCCAGCACCTCGGGGTCGCCGACACCCGACAATTGCAGGAGATGCGGCGAGCCGACGGCACCGGCAGCGAGGATCACCTCGCGCGCCGCGTCGGCCCGCTCGACGGTGCCGGTGCCGTTGCGCGAGAATTCGACACCGAGCGCGCGCTTGCCGTCAAACAGGACGCGATGCACCAGCGCGCCGGTGACGATCTGCAGATTAGGCCGCTTCGCGGCTGGCCGCAGATAGGTGCGCGCGGCGCTGGCGCGGCGCCGCCCGCCGCGGGTCTGCTGGCACCAGCCGATGCTGTCGCCGCTGCCGGGCGGCAGATTGTTGACATCGGGACGGTAGTCGAGACCCAGCGAGACGCCGGCGTCGATGATCGCCTGGCACGCCGCCGGCCGCTCGCTCATCGGCGAGGTGGTCAGAAAGCCGCCGGTGCCGTGCGGCTCGCTCGCCTCGCCCTGCCACCTCTCGGCCTTTTTGAAATAGGGCAGCACGTCGTCCCAGCCCCAGCCGCGATTGCCGAGCTGCGCCCAGTAGTCGAAATCTTCGGGCTGGCCGCGGATGTAGATGAGGCCGTTGATCGATGACGAGCCGCCGAGCACGCGGCCGCGCGGGTAGGGGATCGCGCGCCCGTTGGTGCCGGGGTCGGCCTCGGCCTTGTAGCCCCAGGTCAGGGTCGGGTGGTCGAGCAATTTCATAAACCCAACCGGAATGTGGATCAGCGGGTTCCAGTCGCGCCCGCCGGCCTCGATCAGCACGACCCGCGTCGCCGCGTCCTCGGTCAACCGGTTGGCGAGCACGCAGCCGGCCGAGCCGGCGCCGACGATCACGTAGTCCGCCTGCATGATCTCCTCCCTCGGGCTTACACGCCGGACCTGTCCCCGGTATAGTGAGCGGTGCGCCATTTGCGCTCCACCCTCCGTTGGTGCCGCCGCACAGCAGCATAGCCTATCGCGAGACCGGGTGGAAACCCTTGCCCCGCAATGCGATGGCGTCGGACTGTCGGGTGGGGTCAGGCGATGCCGATCGCGGCGCCGAGGGTTTCGCCGATCGCCCGGTGCAGCACCAGATCGGCGATCTGGTCGAGCTCGGTCGGCTCGCGGTTGACGATCACCAGCCGCGCGCCGTTGCGCTTGGCCAGCTCCGGAAATCCCGCGGCCGGGTAGACGACGAGCGATGAGCCGGCGACGATGAACAGATCGGCGGCGAGGGTCAGCTCCCGAGCACGCCGCATCGCCGCCTCCGGCATCGTCTGGCCAAACGAGATCGTTGCGGTCTTGACAAAGCCGCCGCAGCCGCCGCAGGGCGGGATGTCGCCGTCGCGCTCGAAGACAAGCCGCAGCGCCGCCAGCTCGTAGCGCCGTGCGCAGTCGAGACAGCGTGCATAGGTCGTGTTGCCGTGCAATTCGACGATCCGGTCCTCGGCGATCCCGGAGGCCTGGTGCAGCCCGTCGATATTCTGGGTGATTACCGCGGCGGCGGTGCCGCGCTGGACGAGGACAGCGAGGGCACGGTGGCCCCGGTTCGGGGCAGCTGCCCGGAATGTCTCCTCCATCGCGAAGCGGCGCCGCCAGGTTTCGCGCCGCGCCTGCGCCGAGCCGAGAAAATCGGCGAAATCGATCGGCGCCATCCGGGTCCAGATGCCGCCCGGGCTGCGAAAATCGGGGATCCCCGATTCGGTGCTGATGCCGGCGCCGGTGAAGACGATGGCGTTGCGCGCCCGATCGATGATCCGGGCGAGCGCCGCGAGGTCATGATCGGCTGCCATTGCGCCAGTTTCATCGATTGAGCGGGGCATGCCAAGCCCTGCCACGCCCGGCCGCAGATAGCGCATCAGCCGCCGGCCGCGCTCGATACGGCAAGATTTTTGGCAGCGCGGGCTCTTCAAGCGTACAACCCGTTTCGAGAGGAGCATGCAGACCGCCTATCTCGCCGCCGATGGATATACCAGCGAGCTCGCCGAGGAGCTCGGCTCGGCAGCATCGGTGCATGGCAGGCTGCTGGTCGTAGCAGGACCGCCGCGGCCGGTCGCCTGGGTCGCCAATGTGTGGCTCGATCCGCAGCACATCCCGATCACCTCGATCAGCGACGCAGCGGCAAAGCTGCGGGCGATCCAGCGCAATTGGGCGGTCTATGCGCCGGTGCTGCACCGCCGCGCCGTGTTGATCCAAGAGCAATTGCCAAACGTGTCGGCAAAGCCGCTGGTGTTCGGAACAGCGCCGCCCGCGGCGCCGCTCGGCTCATGGACCCTGCTCGACGCCACGACGGTGCTGGCCGCGCCGTGCTGCACGAGCCCGTTCCCGAACGGCGAGGTGCACTTTGTCGAGGATCGCAGCGGCCCGCCGAGCCGTGCCTATCTGAAGCTGTGGGAAATGCTGACCGTGCTCGGACGCCAGCCCGCGCCCGGCGAGCGGTGCCTCGATCTCGGTGCGAGCCCGGGCGGCTGGAGCTGGGTGCTGCAGCGGATGGGCGCGCAGGTGATCAGTGTCGACAAGGTGCGGCTCGCGCCAGCGATCGAGGTCTTGCCCAGGATCGAGCATCGTCTCGCCAGTGCTTTCGCACTCGATCCCCTGGCGATTGGCCCGGTCGATTGGCTGTTCGGCGATATCGCCTGCTATCCCGCCCGGCTCCTCGGGCTGGCCGAGCGCTGGCTCGCCGCCGGCACCTGTCGCAATTTCGTGTGCACCATCAAGTTCCAGGGCGAGACCGACCATGCCATCGCCCGCCGCTTTGCCGCCATTCAGGGGTCGCAGCTGCGCCACCTCCATCACAACAAGCACGAGCTGACCTGGAGCAAGCTCGACTGACATCTCACTTGCCGGTTTTTGGGGGTGTTCGTCGTCATTGCGAGAAGTCCCGTGAGGAAGCAAGCTGCGCGCGATTGCGACGGCGCCTGCGGGGCGCCTTGTGACCGCGCGACGCGCCTGCGGCTGTTGGGAGCCTGACATGGAGCTGGGTTTGCGTGGACGGACGGCGCTGGTCACCGGTGCGTCGAAGGGGATTGGGCGGGCCTGCGCCGCGCTGCTCGCCGAAGAAGGGTGCGACGTGACCCTGGTCGCACGCACCGCCGCCGATCTTGAAACGGCCCGCGCCGCGATCGTAGCACAGCACAACGTTGCCGTGCGGGTATTCGCGCTCGACCTGGCGCACAGCGCCAATATCGACCGGCTCGCCACCGAATGCGCTGACACCGAGATCCTGGTCAACAATGCCGGGGCCATTCCCGGCGGCAGTCTCGACGCGATCGACGAGATGCGCTGGCGCGCCGCCTGGGATCTGAAAGTGTTCGGCTACATCAACATGACCCGGCGCTTCTACGCGCTGATGCGCGAGCGGCGGCGCGGTGTGATTGTCAATATCATCGGCGCCGCCGGCGAGAACCCCGATTCCGGCTACGTCGCCGGCTCCTCGGGCAACGCCTCGCTGATGGCGTTCACCCGCGCGATCGGCGGCACCGCACCGAGCGATGGTCTGCGCGTTGTCGGCGTCAACCCGGGACCGGTCATGACAGAACGGCTGGTGACACTGATGCGAACCCGCGCGCAGGACCGTTTTGGCGACGCCGAGCGCTGGACCGAGCTGATGCAGCCGCTGGCATTCGGTCGCGCCGCCAAACCCGAGGAGATTGCGGCGATGGTCGCGTTTCTTGCCTCGGACCGTTCCGCCTACACGACCGGCTCGATCATCACGATCGATGGCGGCGGTTCGAGCCGGCGATCGGCGCTATAACGGGATGTGGTGCGTCGTTGGCGGCGCCGCGGCGTGATGCGCCGGGTATAGCCAATCGCCGAGGAAGCAGGCAAAATCCGCCCGGCGGGGTCTTTCCCGCGAATTAGGGATCAGCGGAATGCTCAAAAAAGTTTGTATGGCGCTCGGCGCGATCGGTCTCGCGGCCGGTCTCTCGGCAAATGGCACGCCGGCGCAGGCGCAGTCCGGCGTGCGGATCGGGACGCTGAGCTGCGACGTCGCCGGCGGCTGGGGCTTCATTTTCGGCTCGTCAAAAGCGTTGCATTGCACTTTTTCCGGAGCCGGCCATCGCTACGACCACTATGCCGGCAGCATCAGCAAGTTTGGCGTCGATATCGGCTACACCCAGGGCGGTGTGCTGGTCTGGGCGGTGCTCGCGCCGACCGCCAGCGTGGCACCGGGTGCGCTCGCCGGCAATTATGTCGGTGCCACTGGCAGCGCCACGGTCGGGGTCGGGGCGGGTGCCAATGTGCTGATCGGCGGCTCGAACCACACGATTTCGCTGCAGCCGGTCAGCATCGAGGGTAATACCGGTCTGAACGTCGCCGCCGGCATCGGTGCGATCAGCTTGCGCTACGTGCGCTAACGGGCGGGCAGCGCGCCGGGCGGCATCCGATGCCAGGCGCGTCGAGCAACCGGCTGACCCGGTCGGCGCGAGGATTGCGCGGGCTCGCGCCGATCGCCTCCTCGGGAGGTGTTACAGCATCTGGCCGCCATCGACCGCGATGTTCTGGCCGGTGACCCAGCCGGCGAGCGGCGAGCACAAGAACAGCACCACCCGTGCCACCTCTTCCGGCCGGCCCAGCCGCCCGAACGGGATGCCGCGCAAGATCGCGCTGTAGAGACGCGGGTTGCTGTTCTTGGCGCGCTCCCAGGTGCCGCCGGGGAATTCGATCGAGCCCGGGGCAACACAATTGACGCGGATGCCCCGGCTGGCCAGCTGGGTGGCGCTTGTCTGGGTATATTCGAGGATCGCCGCCTTGACGGCGCCGTAGGGCGGGGTGCGCGCCGAGCCGCGAAACCCGGAAATCGACGAGATGTTGACGATCGCACCTGCAGCCGAGCCTTCGAGCCATGGCTCGGCCGCCCGTGTCGCGCGGACCGTGGCCAACAGATCGACCGAGATGCTGCGCTCCCAGCCGGCCTCATCGTCGCTGGTGCCAAAGCCCGAGGCGTTGTTGACGAGGATGTCGATGCCACCCAGCGCCGCGGCGGCCTCCGCTATGTAATGGGCGACCGCCACGGCATCGGCGAGGTCGCAGCGAGCGGCATGCGCCTCATGTCCATGCCGTGCAATCGCGGCCCGGGTCTCGGCCAGCGCTTCGGCACCGCGGGCGCAGATCGACACTGCGGCGCCGGCTTCGGCCAGAATGAGCGCGATCGCCCGGCCGATCCCCCGGCTGCCGCCGGTCACCACGGCTCGCTTTCCGGACAAATCGATCTGCATGGCTCCTCCGCGTGTCGACCGCGGGGTGCATTGTCACCGCCTTGTCCGATGCTGTCGAGCGGCGTCGGCCGATGCTCACCGGCGGCGCTCGTCCGGCGCGTCGTCGCCGCGCGCGACCGGCTCCGAATAGTAGTGGGTCAGCGTGACCTTGATGCACACTGCCACCGGCACGGCGATCAGCAGCCCGACGACGCCAAACAAAATCGCACCGCAGACAAACGAGATGATAACCACGACCGGATGGACGCGCGCCGCCTCGCCGAGCACCAGCGGACCGACGAGATTGTCGATCGACAGCCGCAGCGCGATCGCAAAGCCGAACAGCAGCGCCGCGGCGACGATCCCGCTCTGCTGGATGGCAATGATGCCGACCAGGGTGGCCGATACCACCGGGCCGATGACCGGAACCAGCTCGAGCAACCCGACCGTGATCGCCAGCAGTGGCGGTTGCGGCAGATGGAACACCGGGCCGAACCCGATCCAGGCGACCGTCGTCGTGTAGGAGACGACGATCGCCAGCCCGATCAGATAGCGGCGCAGCATCGGCACGATCTTGGGCAGCAGATCCTCCACCGAGCGGCGATGCTCGGGAGGCAGGAGCCAGATCGTGCCGGCAGCGATCCGCGGCGCTGAAATCATGAAATAGGGCATCAGCACCAGGGTCAGAAACGTGCCGAAGATCAGCGAGGCGGCCAATCCCGCGACATGCTCGACCGCGGTCAGCCCGACCAGCCCCTGCACCGCCCCGCCCAGCGCCCGCACCAGCGCGTCGGGGGTGTAGACTTGGCCGAGCAGCATGATGCCGCTGCGGCCGATCAGCTCGCTGAGAAAATGCCGCAGAATCTGCGGGGCGGTGCCGAGCACGTGCATAACGCTGCCGGCAATCGCCGGACCGAGCCAGTAGCCAGCCCCGCCGAGCAACGCCAGGATGAGCAGGTAGAGTGTGGCCGCCACCGGCCAGCGCGGGATCGCCAGCGCGCGCTGCAGCCGTCGGATCAGCGGGTCGAGGACAAAGGCGACCGCCACCGCAAAGATGAACGGCAGCAGCGCGATACGGATCTCGTAGAGCAATACCGCGAGCACTGCCAGCACCGCGGCGATCGCCCAGCCGCCGACGCGCGAGCGGCGCGGACCGACGGGGCCGCTGTCGAAGCCGGCACCGGGCGCGGCGCCGCTGCCGCGGTCATCGTCGTCCCGTCCGGGCTCGCCATCCCCCGACGCGGCATCCTCGCGGTCGCGCCGGGCGTCGCGGTCACGGCCGGCGCGGTCACGGCCGGCGCGGTCACGAACGTCGCGCCGAGGGCTTCCGGTGGAAATCGTATTTGCGCCCCTTCCAGGTCACCCCACCGCCACGCCGCAACAGAAAGCTGTGGCAGGCGAGCACCGCGACCGCCGTATAGCCGCACGGCATCAACAGCCCGAACACCGCGGGAATGCGAAAGTGGCGGGCGGTGGCGATCTGCACGGCGACAACGATCGCCGAGCCGACCAGGATCAATCCGAGCCCGGCTGCCTCGGTCGCCGCCGGGTGCGGCAAGATCGCCGCCGCGGTCGCCGCCGGCAGCACCAGCGCCGCCCAGCCGGCGAGCAGACCGGTGGCCGAAGCGGCCAGCGTAACCCTGCTGCTGCCGAGGATGTCGATGGCGTTTTTTGTCAGCCCTTCCCAGAGCGAGTTCAGGTCCCGGTACATTCGGGTTGTCGCCAGATGCTCGGCGGCCAGCACGCAAAAGCGGAACCCGGCACGCTCGGCACGCAGTGCCAGCGCCCGATCCTCGCAAATCTCCGAGCCGACGGCGGCGTGTCCGCCGAGCGCGAAATAGACTTCGCGCCTGACGAGGATGAATTGGCCATTGGCTCCGGCGGCCTGCGATCTGCTGTGCTCGACCGTGCCGAGCTCCTTGGCGCAGGCGATGATCAACAGGCCGGCCGGGATCACCAGCCGCTCCCAGAAGCTGCCGAGCCGCTGGAACGGGTGCAGCGACAGCATGTCGATCTGCTGCGTTTCGGCGGTGGCGATCGCAGCCGCGACGAGTTGCGGCGCAGTGGTGACATCGGCATCGATAAAGCACAGCCAGGGGCTGTCGGCCAGCATCGCGCCGTGCCAGCAGGCATGTGGCTTGCCGACCCAGCCGTCGGGCAGTGGACCGGCGGCGACCAGTGTGATTGGATCGCCGGCGGCGATCCGCCGCTCGACCGCGGCCGCGGTGCCGTCCTCCGATCCGTCATCGACGACGATGATCGAGAAGCGGGGGGCGAGCCCGACCTGCCGGGTCAGCCCATCGAGACAGAAGCCGATATTGGCGATCTCGTTGCGCGCCGGCACGATGATCGAGACCACCGGTGGCGGCGCACGCGGCACCGCAACGAGGGTGGTCCCCTGGTGCGCGCGAAACTGCCGCAGCGCCCGCGACAACAGGTAGAGGACGAGCCCCGCCCACAAGATGCCACAGCCGAGGGCCAGCATCAGGCGCCGCAGGACTGGGCTGTGCGGCTCGCGCCGCGGGACTGGGCTGTGCGGCCCGCGCCGCGGGGCCGGCGCGGGAAGTAGTCGCGGAGCAGACAGGTGCGCGAAATCCACAATTCGCGGTGATCGCGGAGAAACGGCAGGCGCGGCAGCGCAGCCGGGTTGAACGCCCGCGTCAAGCCCCACAGCAGGAAATCGTCGCCGAAATCGTGAGCGCGGCGCAACAGCGAGCGATCCGCGGCGACCTCCTCGAACCCGTAGCGCTGGATGACGCGATGCAACCGCGAGCTGCGCCGGCTCGTCAGCGCGGCTTCGGCGCGAAACGCGCGCACCTCGCGCCAGCCATCCCCGCTTTCGACAAAATGGGCGAGCGCCGCGAGTGAATCCGCCACCTGATCGCGCATCGCGCGGGCCCAGGCGAAGCTCGGCCCATCACAGCTGTAGCGTGGCAAGTGCTCGTTCCAGAAGTGCAGCGTGCCGACCGTTTCTCCGGCATCGATCCGTGTGCCGTCGGCCAGCGCCAGGCCGGCGCGCGTCCGGCCGAGCCCGATGCGGAACAGGCAGGACGGATCCTCGGTGAATTCGTGGACGCCGTAGCACGCCCGCAGAATCGCATCGCACCAGCTGACAGACCCGGCCCACAGCTCATCCGGCCAGGTCGCAGACGCGCCGGCGAGCGTGTCGGCAATCGGCATGCCTTCGGATGGGGTGGTCTCCCAGGACATAGTTCACCGTGCCGGCGCGCTGCACCGTCGATCAGGTGAGACCCGCCCATCAGGCAATGACTGCGCGCCGCCGAGGCAAATCGCCTTTGGCCCGGCAGAGCGATGATTTCTTGGCGCTACGCCAAATTTGGAGAAATCTTTGGTAATACCGGCGATTATATTCGGTAAATCGATGATCGATCGCGATGTGCTTCGATCCCGCAATGATCTCGACCGCATGGAATGACCTCCGACACGCTGGATCGCATGCGCTTAACGCGAATTTTAGCACTGTGATCCCACAAAGAACGCAAAAACATCGGGGATCGACAGCGCGCGCAGGGGTGGTGCAGGCTCAACCGCAATGCCGATTTCGGGCTGCCCTCAACCGCGCTGGCGTGCCGGCAGGACCCCGAAAGACCCCCGCACGGACGGTGCCGGACGAGACCGCGGCGGCTCAGATCTCGACCTGGGCGCCGATCTCGATGACGCGGTCCGACGGGATGCGAAAAAACTCGGTCGGTCGGGTGGCAATCCGGGTCAGCGCGATGTAGAGCCGCTCGCGCCAACGGGCCATGCCCGGTCGCCCGGTCGATTTCACATTGGCGCGACCGACAAAGAACGAGATTTGATCGAGATCAAGGTCGAGTCCCGGGATTTCCGTTCGATGCAGTTCGCGCGGCAGGTTCGGCGTCTGGGCGAAGCCAAAGCGGGCATCGATCTGCCAGAACCCGTGGCCGAGCCCGTGCGCGGCGATGCGCTGCGGACCCGGGACCCGCGGAACATTGGCGGTAGTCACCCGCGTCAGCAGCACCCTGTTGTGCAAGACCTTGTTGTGCTTGAGGTTCTGCATCAGCGGCGGCGGCACGTATTCGTTCCGGGTGGTCAGAAACACCGCGGTGCCGGAGACGCGCGCCTCGGTTTCGGCCTCGCAGGTGGTGAGAAAAGCGGCGAGCGGCACCATGTCGTGCGCCAGCCGCTCCAGCACCAGGCGGCGGCCGGTGCGCCAGGTGGTCATGATCGTGAACAATACGAGCCCGATCACCAATGGAAACCAGGCACCGCTCGGGATCTTGAGCGAGTTGGCTCCGAACAGCGCGAGATCGACGATCATGATCGGCGCCAGCACGAGGCCGATGGTCGACCGCCGCCAGCGCCAGACGCTGCGCATCACGGCACCGACCAGCACCGTCGTCAGCGCCATCGTGCCGGTGACGGCAAAACCGTAGGCCGCGGCGAGCGCGCTCGAGCTGCGGAACCCGACGACCAGCGCCAGCACCGCCACCAGCAGCACCCAGTTGAGCTCCGGGATGTAGATCTGGCCGCGCGCCCGGGTCGAGGTCTGGTAGATGTCGAGCTGCGGCAACAGGCCGAGCTGGATCGCCTGGCGCGACAGCGAGAACGACCCGGAAATGACCGCCTGCGAGGCGATCACGGTTGCCGCGGTGGCGAGCAGCACCAGCGGCATCAGCCCCCAGCCCGGCACCAGGCGGAAGAACGGATTGTCGATCGCGGCCTTGTCGCCGAGGATCAGGGCACCCTGCCCGAAATAATTCAGCACCAGCGCCGGCAGCACGAGCGCGAACCAGCTGAGCCGGATCGGCAGCCGACCGAAATGCCCCATATCGGCGTAGAGCGCTTCACCGCCGGTAATCGCCAGCGAGACCGCGCCGAGCACGACAAAGCCTTGCAGCGGGGCGGCGATGAACACGCCGATCGCATGCGTCGGAAGGAGTGCCACCAAGACGCCCGGCACGCGGACGATCCGCACCAGCCCGGCGATCCCGATCACCGCGAACCAGACCAGCATGACCGGGCCGAACAAATGCCCGACCTTATCGGTGCCCCGCCGCTGGATCACGAACAGCAGCGCCAGGACGGCGATCGTGACCGGCACGACATACCGTTTCATGACCGGCGTGCCGACATCGATCCCCTCGATCGCGCTCAACACCGAGATCGCCGGGGTGATCATGCCGTCGCCATAGAACAGCGCCGCCCCGGCGATGCCCAAGATCACGAGGACGGTGCGGCCCCGCGGGCTTTTCACCGCCTCCTGGGCCAGCGCCAACAGGGCCAGGATGCCGCCTTCGCCCTCGTTGTCGGCGCGCATGATCAACAGCACGTATTTGACCGCAACGACCAGGATCAGCGCCCAGACGATCAGCGACAGAACGCCGAGCACGTTCTGTGGCGACAATGGCAGGCCGAATTGCGGGTTGAAGCACTCGCGGAAGGTGTAGACCGGGCTGGTGCCGATATCGCCAAACACGATGCCGAGCGCCGCCAGCGCCAGTCCGGGGAGCGGCTGCGGCTGCTCTTCCTCCTGATCGTCCTGGGGTGCAGCATGACCGGCCGGGATGATCTCGGTCTGTGGCGCGGCGCTGCTGTTCGGGTCGGTCATGGCAAGTTCCCGCCGGTGTCTGATGAGCGCTCATAGTGGCCATTGTCGCGCAGCTTCGCGACCGGTTCCGCGCAGAGCCGCACCGCTCGGCGCAGGACGGCCGATCGCGCGCCACCTCTTGCGTGCCGGTCCGATGCCGGCCACGATGCCGCTCAGACGCGAACCCACCCGGTAGGCGCGAACCCACCGGTAGGCGCGAACCCACCGGTCTGGCGCGAACCCACCGGTCTGGCGCGAACCCACCGGTAGGCGCGAGCCCACCGGTCTGGCGCGAACCCACCGGTCTGGCGCGAACCCGTCGCTTTGCCGCGATGCGGCCGAGAGGAGCCCGCCATGGAATTCGGAATGTTTCACCAGTTTCCGTCATTGCCGGGTCGGCCCGACGCCGCCACCTTTGCCGAGGCGTTCGCGCAGATCGATGCCGCCGAAGAGCTGGGTCTCGATGTGATGTGGCTGGCCGAGCTGCATTTCGACCCGCAGCGCTCGGTGCTGTCGGCGCCGCTCAGCATTGCCAGCGCCGTCGCCGCGCGCACCAGCCGGATCAAGATCGGCATCGCGGTCCAGGTCCTGCCGCTGTGCCATCCGCTGCGGCTCGCCGAAGAGGCGGCGACGGTCGATCAGATCAGCCACGGCAGGCTGATCTTTGGTGTCGGCCGCAGCGGGCTGCCGCGCACCTACGAGGATTACGGCGTCTCCTATGCCGAAAGCCGTGACCGGTTCATCGAGGTGCTCGACATCGTCGAGCAGGCCTGGTCGCGACCCACGGTCGATTACGACGGCCGGTACTACAGCTTTCGCAATATCGCGGTGACGCCCAAGCCGTTTCAGCAGCCACTGCCGGCGATCCGCATCGCCGCGGCCAGCCCCGACACCTATCCCGCGGTCGGCGAGCGCGGGCTGCCGATCTTTATCAATGCCCGCCATGGGTCGTTTTCGGAATTCGCCCCGGCCATCCGCGACTATCGCGAGGCGTACCGGGCGGCCGGCCATCCGGGCCGCGGCCGGGTCTATCTGCGGGTCCCTACATATCTCGCCGCGACCGCCGGCCGCGCGCGGGAGGAGCCGCGTGACAGCCTGATGCATTTCTACCGCGAGCAGACCGAGCGGCTCAGGGACTCGCTGTCCCGCGGCGGCACGCGTGCGATCGAAGGCCGGGCCGAACGCCTCGAACGCCTTGAAAAGCTGACCTATGCCGAGGCGCTCGAGGGCCAGGTGCTAATCGGCACGCCGCAATCGGTCGGCGAGCGCCTGCGCCAGCTGCAGGAGGAGCTCGGCATCGACGGCGTCCTCGCCGAGTTGAATTGCGGCGGCCTGATCCCGCATGCCCAGGTCACGACCGCGCTGCGCCTGCTCTGTGAAGAGGTCATGCCGCAATTTCATTGAGGGCACGACCGGCGCGGGCGCAGAGAGGGAGGGACGGCCATGTCGAGCGATACCGTCAAGGCCCCGACAACGGAGCAGCTGCGCGCGGTGGCAGCAGAGCTCGGCTTCACGTTTTCCGATGACGAGCTGGCGGCGCATCACGCCGCGCTGCTGCCGGGAATTGGTGCCTATAACGAGCTCGACCGGATGACCGACGAGCTGCCGCCGGTCGCCTATCCGCGCCGACCGGGGCGGCGCCCGCCGCCGGAGGAGAACCGGGACGGTGCCTGGTATGTCAAGACCGAGATTGCCGGCGCCGCGGACGGCAAGCTCGCCGGCAAGGCTGTGGCGCTCAAGGACAATATCTGTCTCGCCGGCGTGCCAATGATGAACGGCGCCTCGACCCTCGAAGGCTATGTGCCGGAGATCGATGCGACCGTGGCGACGCGCATTCTTGACGCCGGCGGCACAATCGTGGGCAAGACAGTGTGCGAATATTTCTGCTTCTCCGGGGGCAGCCACACCAGCGCCGGCGGGCCGGTGCACAACCCGCACCGCCACGGCTATTCGGCCGGCGGCTCGTCCTCCGGCAGCGCTGCGGTGGTCGCTGCGGGCGAGGTGCCGATGGCATTGGGCGGCGACCAGGGCGGCTCGATCCGGATTCCGGCGGCCCTTTGCGGGATCTACGGGATGAAGCCGACCCATGGCCTTGTTCCGTATAGTGGTATCATGCCGATCGAGCTGACCCTCGACCACACCGGCCCCTTGACCGCGACGGTCGCGGACAACGCGCTCTTGCTCGAAGTCCTGGCCGGGCCGGACGGGCTCGACCCGCGGCAGTCGGCCGGGGCAGTCGCGAAACCGTATCGCGACGCGGTGAACCGGGACGCTCAGGGGCTCACGATCGGCGTCGTCGAGGAGGGGTTCGGCCATCCCCGGGCAATGCCGCAGGTCGATGCGATGGTGCGCGAGGCGGCGCAGCGCTTTACCTCGCTCGGCGCCACGGTCGAGAGCCTTTCGATCCCGATGCACCGCCAGGGAGCCGCGATCTGGCTCGCGGTGGCGGCCGAGGGGGCGACGGTGCAGATGATGCACGGCAACGGCTTTGGCTTCAATTGGCAGGGGCTCTACGTGACCTCGCTGCTCGACCGCCATGCCGGTTGGCGCGGCCGCGCCGACGAATTGTCGGACAGCCTGAAGAACACGATGCTGCTCGGTCATTACATGGTGAGCCGCTATCGCGGTCATTATTATGCCAAGGCGCAGAACCTGGTGCGGCGGCTGCGCCAGGCCTACGATGCGGCGCTGTCACGCTACGATCTGTTGCTGATGCCGACGGTCCCCGGTGTCGCGACACCGCTGCCCGAGCCTGGAGCCCCGGTCGAAATCGTCCTCGACCGCGCCTTTGGCGTCTTGGCCAACACCGCGCAGTTCGACTGCACCCATCACCCGGCGATGAGCCTCCCTTGCGGGCTGATCGAGGGACTTCCGGTCGGCATGATGCTGGTGGCCAAGGCCTTTGACGAAGAGACGATCTACCGCGCCGCCGCAGCGTTCGAGCGGGCCGTGGACTGGCGGACTCTCACCGCCTAGGCGCGATCTGCGGCGCAATCCTCGCCGGGGTCGGTGGGCGCGCGGCGGTCCGGCAGCAGGCCGGTGACCCGCCGAATCGGCAATCTTGCCGAACCGGCCCGGCGTCCACATCTATGGCGGGCCCTGACGGCCGGCGCTGCCGGACCCTCGGCGATGAGGGGAAGCAAGGGTTCCCGATGAGCGAAGCAAAAAATCTGTTTGCGGCGCTGCGGCAGTCGGCCGATCCCGCGGCGGTCGCCGCGATCGAAGCTCTGGTCGGCGATGCGCCGGACCGGCGCCTGTGCCGCGTCAACGTGCTCGATTTTGCCGCGCGGGCCGGGATCGACCCCGAGCAGGCGATCGCCGCGTTTCTGCATGCCGCACGGCTTGGCCTGTTCGAATTGTCGTGGAACGTGCTGTGTCCGAGCTGCGGCGGCGTGCTCGAAGAGAACGCCACGCTGCGCAACCTCAACCGGGAGCAGTATCACTGCGCCTGGTGCGCGGCCGATTATACTCCAACCCTCGACGAAATCGTGGAGGTGACGTTCACGGTCAGCCGCCGGGTCCGCCGCATCGCCGCGCATGATCCCGACGAGCTTTCCTTTGCCGAGTATTTCCGCCAGGTCTTCTGGGGTTCCGGGATCGACCTGCCCGATGATCTCGACCAACTGATCGAGGAGATCACGCTCGACGCGGTCGAGCTGCCGGCCGGCGGCAAGGCGCTGTTGTCGCTGCAATTGCCGGCCGAGTTTGTGATCATCCTCGATCCGGTCACGCATACGAGCCAGTTCCTCGAGGTCAAGGGTGAGCCGACGCGAGAGCGGCAGACGCTGGCGCTTGCTTTTGACAAGCTGCGCGCGCCCGCCGAAAAGCTCGAGCTGCGTCCGGGGCCGTTGCGTCTTTCACTCGAAAACCGCACCGACGGCCGCGTTTTGCCGGGACTCTGGGTCGCCAATGAAAAGCTCGAGGAGCTGCTGCGCCGCCGCCGCCCGTTTCTGACCGCGAAGCGGCTCTTAACCAACCAGGTGTTTCGCGATATCTACGGCACCAACACGATCGACGCCGACCAGCGGCTCAAAATCACCAGCCTGACCTTTTTGTTCACCGACCTCAAAGGTTCGACCGAGCTCTATGAGCGGGTCGGCGATCTGGTCGCGTTCGATCTGGTGCGGGCGCACTTCCAGCTGCTCAACGAGATTGTCGCCGCCGAAGCCGGGGCCGTCGTCAAGACCATCGGCGACGCGGTCATGGCGACGTTTCCGACCCCCGATCGGGCGGTTGCCGCGGCGCTGCGCATGCGCGAGGCGATGCGCCGGCTCGGCAACGGGCATGGCGGACAGGGCGTCGAGAATCTGCTGCTGAAGATCGGGATTCACGAGGGACCGTGCCTGGCGGTGGTGCTGAACGACCGGCAGGATTACTTCGGGCAGACCGTGAACATTGCCGCGCGCGTCCAGGCTCTCGCCGATTCGCGCTCGATCCTCGCGACCGGGTCGGTGGTCACCCATCCGCAGGCCTCGACCCTGCTCAAACAGAGCGGGCTCAAACCGGTGGCGCAGTCGCGCGCGCTGCGCGGCATCGCCGACGCGGTGCCGGTCTATGAGATCCCGTGAGCGGTATCGCTGCGGCGGTCGGCCGAAGAAGGGCGCGGCGAGACGATGCGCCAGCAGCGATGAGCAATGTGGCTTGGGCACGGCCGGGATCTTCGCGGTCGCGGCGCGCTCTGGCGCCGGGTGAGATCCCAGACGATACCCCAGATGATTGGGGCGCGCGATCAGCTATGATAGCAGGATGATGACGATGCCGATCCCGCTGGTCCTGGTCGCGACGCTGGCTCTTGGGCCGCTCGATACCGGGCAGCAGGCGCGGCTTGCCGCGTGGCTCGAATGGGCAGTGGCGTACCGCGACTGCTACGCGCCGGCGCCGTTCAGCCTGCGCATCGACGAGGGATTTACCGCGCATTGCATCGAAGCGACGCTGCGCGGCCGGGAGGCCGCTGGTCCGCCCCAAGAGCGTGCAGCGACCGAGGCGTTGATCGCCGCAACACCGCGTCTGGTTGCGTTGCTGAATGCGCCGGCCGATCACTCCGGCAAAGGGTCTGCTGCCGGGCTCGATCCCCCGCCATTGCCGGCGCCTCTTCGCGGTGGCGGGACAGATCGCGGTCGCTGATGCGGGGCTAAAGAAGCGCGCCCGCCGTCCGGGCCGATCCGGTCCGGATGCTCACGTGCCACGAGTGGCTGGCAATGCGGTTGCAGGAAAATGCCGGTGCCGCGCTACGGATGCATAAGAGGCCTGATTCGGCGGGCCGGTCCGCAACCGGACCCTGGTCGGTCACTCGGAAATCTGGGATGCGCAAGCGACGCGGGATGCCAAGAAATTCGCTGCACGCTGACATTGTCGAAATCGCGTGACCGGCATCGGATCGCTCGCCCGGAGAGCACAACGCAAGCACTGTCTCAACGGGGAGCAGAATTTGTTTGCTCTTGATGCCGCTTGGCCTATGACGATAGCCGCGCAGCGAGCGGTGGGAGCGAAGTGCTGATGAATGAGGAAACCACGCAAAGAATGAGCGGGCTTGGCCCGGTGACGAAGATTATCACGAGCTATGTCGGCAATCATACGCTGGCGCCGGATCAACTCTCGGCCTTGATCGCACTGGTCGATCAGACCATCCGAAACCTCGGAACCACGCCGCCGCCACAAGCGGCGCGCGCTCCGGCGGTGCCGATCAAGCGTTCGGTGCAGCAGGATTTTGTCGTCTGTCTCGAATGTGGGTTTCGCGGCAAGACTTTGCGCCGGCACCTTGGGACCAGGCACGGGCTGCAGATTGCCGAATATTTGCGGCGCTGGCAGCTGCCCAGCGATCACCCATTGACTGCCCCGGCCTATTCCGAGCAGCGCTCGGCGATGGCGCGGCAGCTCGGTCTTGGCCGCAAGCGTGGCCGCACCCGGACCAGGACCCGACGCCCCAAGGCGTGACCGGCGGCGCGCTGCTCTCGCCGGCTGGCCGCGGCGTGCGGCGGTGTCGACAGCCGCGGCGCCGGCATCGGACGGCCGGCCGTCCAGGGTAAGACAAATGGTCGCAGCCGGAACGCGCAATCTGATCACCGATGTCGTGGGCATCCTCGTCGGCCAGGCCGAAGATCGCGACGCAATCACCGGCACCACCGTCATCTTGGCCGAAACGCCGGCGAGCGCGGCAGTCGATGTCCGCGGCGGGGCGCCCGGCACGCGCGAAACCGACCTGCTCGGCGCCGATGCGCTGGTTGACCGGGTTGACGCCGTGGTGTTGTCCGGCGGCTCTGCCTTTGGTCTCGATGCCGCAGCCGGGGTCGTGGCGTGGCTCGCCGCCGCCGGGCGCGGCTTTGTCGTCGGCGCACCTCGCGCTGCCGCGATCCGGGTGCCGATCGTGCCAGCGGCAATCCTGTTCGATCTCGGCTTTCCCGGCCGCCGGCCATGGAGCGGCGAGCCGCCTTATCGCCGGCTCGGCCACGAGGCCGCCGCGAGCGTCGGCAAAGAGTTCGCGCAAGGCAATGCCGGCGCCGGGCTCGGCGCCAGGGCAGGGCAGCTGAAAGGCGGTATCGGCAGCGCGTCGACAGTCCTGCGCGACGGCACCACGCTCGGTGCGATTGTCGCGGTCAATAGCTGGGGCTCGGCGGTGCGGCCCGATTGCGGGCGCTTTTGGACCGCGGAGCTGGCCCGTCCTGGCGAGACCGACGCGCAGCCGCCGCTCCCCCTCACCGCGCTCGACCCCAACGACTTTTCCGGCTGCAAGGTCGAGCTCCCGGCAGCGGCGGACCCGATCGCCAACACCACGATCGCCAACACCACGATCGCGGTCGTCGCGACCGATGCGTCGCTCGACAAGGGCGGCTGCCGGCGGCTGGCGATCATGGCGCAGGACGGGCTGGCCCGCGCGATCCGTCCGATCCACACACCGTTCGACGGCGATACCGTCTTTGCGCTGGCCACCGGAACGGGTGCGCCGCCGGCCGCAGCCGATCTGCTGCGCTACGGCAGCGCCGCGGCCGATTGCCTCACCCGAGCGGTGATGCGCGCGCTGACCAAAGCCGAGCCGCTTTGCGAGGTGCCGAGCTGGCGGCAGCGATGGGGCGCGGCACCGCCCCGTGGCGCTGCTTGACAGCGGCTGGCGGCTCCAACCATATGGCGCCGCGACAACGATAAATCGAACAAGCGAGGGAGGCCGAAAATGTTCCGCCATCATCTTTTGGCGCTGGGTTGCGCGGGCATCGTGCTGGCGCCGATGGCGGCGTCGGCCGCGTCCCCGATCAAGATCGGCTTTCCGATCCCGCTGTCGGGGCCGACCGCGGTCTATGGCGAGCCGGTGCTGAAAGGCGCGCAGATGGCGGTCGCCGAGATCAACGCCAAGGGCGGTGTGCTCGGTCGGCAGCTCGAGCTGCTGCCGCGCGACAGCAAGGCCAACGCTGACGAGGCGGTACGCCTGTCACGCGAGCTGATCATCAAGGATGGGGCGGATTTTCTGGTCGGCACCCTGACCTCGGCCGAGGCGCCGGCGGTGTCGACCGTGGCCAAGGAAAACAAGATCGTCTTTATCGCGCCGACGTCGAAGAGCACGATCCTGACCGATCCGCAGCACATCAATCCGTATATTTTCCGGGTAGCCTCGAATACCGATGTCGAGGGGCTGGCCGGCGCGACCTTGATGGCGCGGTGGAAGAACGTCAAAACCGTGGCGACGATCGCCCCCGATTACGCCTATGGCCGCGACTCGATCGCCGCCTTTATCAAGAACCTCAAAAAGCTGCGTCCAGATATCAAGATCGTCGACGAGGAGTGGCCAAAGCTCGGGCAGCCCGACTTCACACCGTTTATCACCGCGCAAATGAGCAAAAAGCCGGACGCGATCTACTGCTCGCTATTCGCCGGTGATTTTGCGACTTTCGCCAAAGAAGCGATCCCGCTGGGCTATTTTAAGGCCGTTGACAACCGGGTGATCGACGCCGCCGAGGTCGGGACCACCGACGAGGCGCAGGCGCTCGGCGCGGACTATCCTTTTGGCATCACTTCCGACAGCTACGACCCGGTGATCTGGGGAGGCTCCAACGAACCTGCGGCGCACAAGAAATTCATCGCGGATCTGATGGCGTTCACGCATCAGAAATACGCGTCCGGCTGGTCGATCGTCGGCTACCAATCGATTTACGCGCTCGCCGACGGTATCAAAAAGGCCGACAGCACCGACAGCGACAAGGTTGCCAAGGCGTTGCTCGGCATGACTTTCGACTCGCCGGTTGGCAAGCGGACCTTCAGCGTCAAGTCGCACGAGACGTTCGCGCCCGAATATTGGGGTGTCATGGTCAAGGAAGCGGCCTACCCGTTCGCCGTCATGCAGAACCCGGAATTGCTGCCGCCGCAGACCGCGACCAATTGATCGCTGCTGGTCGGCGCCTCGGGAGCCCGCGGGCGCCGAATGCGATGACGGCAGTCCTTTTTCTCAACGGGTTGCTTCTGCCGACAAGGCCGATGTTCGGCGTCGGCCGGCGCATCACCGCCCCGCTTGACAGCACCCAGCCGCTCGGACCATATCGTGACCGCAAGCAGAACCAAAAAGCTGCGATCAGGGATGGGAGACTGGGAGATGTTGCGCCGTCACATGCTGGCGCTGGCGGGTGCTGCCGTTTTGCTGGCGCCATTGGCCGCCACCGCCGATGCCCCGATCAAGATCGGGTTTCCGATACCGCTATCTGGACCCACCGCGCTCTACGGCGTGCCGGTGCTGAAGGGTGCCCAGTTGGCGGTCAGTGAGATCAATGCCAAGGGCGGGGTGCTCGGGCGCAAGCTCGAACTATTGCCGCGCGACAGCAAGGCCGACGCCGATGAGGCCGTGCGGCTCGCCCGCGAGCTGATCATCAAAGACAATGTCGACTTTCTGGTCGGCACATTGACCTCGGCCGAAGCGCCGGCAGTCTCGACCGTCGCCAAGGAAAACAAGATCGTCTTTATCGCGCCAACCTCGGAAACCGCGCGGCTGACCGATCCGCAACATATTCACCCCTACGTCTTTCGCGCCACCTCGAATACCAATGTCGAAGGACTGGCGTCGGCACAGCTGATGGCCCGGTGGAAGAACGTCAAAACCGTCGCCACGATCTCGCCCGATTACGCCTATGGCCGCGATGTCACCGCCGCCTTTGTCCGCGACCTCAAAAAGCTGCGCCCCGATATCAAGATCGTGGATCAGCAATGGCCGAAGCTCGGCCAGCCCGACTTCACCCCGTTCCTCACCGCGCAGATGAGCAAAAAGCCGGACGCGATCTATTGCTCGCTGTTTGCCGGTGACTTCGCCACCTTTGCCAAACAGGCCGAGCCGCTGGGTTATTTCAAGGCGATCGGCAACCATTTTATCGATAGCGGTGCCGTGGGGAGCACCGACGAGGCGAAAGCCCTCGGCAACGACTATCCCGTCGGCATTCTCGTCAACACCTTCGACCCGGTGATCTGGACCGGCTCTGCCGAGCCGCCGGCGCACAAGCAGTACATCGCCGCGCTGCGGAAGTTCACCAATCAGAAATACCCCTCGGCCTTGTCGATCCAGGGCTACATGGCGATCAAGGCGCTCGCCGACGGGATCAGGAAGGCGCGCAGCATCGACTCGGACAAGGTCTCCAAGGCGCTGATCGGGATGACCTTTGACACGCCGATCGGGGAGCGCACCTTCAGTGTCAAATCGCACGAGACGTTCTCCCCCGAATTCTGGGGCGTCATGGTGAAGGAAGCGGCGTATCCGTTTGCCGTCATGAAAGACCCGAAGCTGTTGCCGACCAGGGCGCAGCTGATCGCCGCGCTGGGTGAAAATCCGTTTGCCATGGCCGGGAACCCGAACTGACAAGCGGTGGCAGGATGAGCGCGGGCCCGGCCCCAGACCAAGAGGATTGATCGGCGGTGGCGGCGTCGCTTCTGTTCAGCCAGTTCATGGGCGGTCTGACGACCGCGATGTTCCTGTTTCTGATCGCCTCGGGGTTGTCGCTCGTGTTCGGGGTCATGCGCATCATCAATTTTGCGCATGGCTCGTTTTACATGGTCGGCGCCTATCTCGCATGGCAGTGGGTGCAATGGCTGCACCCGACTGCCGGAGCATTCTGGCCGGCCGCACTGCTCGCGGCGTGCGGCGTCGCACTCCTCGGCGGGGTTCTCGAGCGGCTGCTGCTGCGCCACCTCTACGGCGTCGACGAACTCTACCAGCTCTTGTTCACCTATGCTCTCGTGCTGATTCTCGACGATGTCGCCAAATTCACCTGGGGCACCGGGCAGCTCTCGGTTGCCGCCCCGGCGGCGCTCGCCGGCAGTGTCGAGATCTTCGGCACGCGGCAGCCGCTCTACAGCCTCTTTATCATCGCGCTCGGTCCGCTGATCGCGTTTGGCTCGTGGCTCGGGGTCAACCGCACCGGCATCGGTCGGATGGTGCGGGCGGCGTCCTACGATCGCGAGATGCTCGATGCGCTCGGCGCCAATGTCGGCTCGATCTACACCGGCATGTTTGTGTTCAGCTCGTTTCTCGCCGGACTTTCGGGCGCGCTGGTGACGCCGATCGAGAGCATCGTGCCGGGAATGGACGTGCTGATCATCGTCCAGGCCTTTATCGTCGTGGTGATCGGCGGCATGGGCTCGTTCTGGGGCACCTTCTGGGGTTCGGTCATTTATGGCCAGGTGCTGTCGTTCGGCATTCTGGTGTTTCCGAGCTTTTCGCTGTTTGCGGTCTATGCGCTGATGGCGGTGATCCTGATCGTCCGGCCGTGGGGCTTGTTCGGGCGGCCGCTGTGACGACCCGCAGCACCAGCCTTGCCGCGCGCGTCCCATGGACGCTGATCGTGTTTCTGGCGGCGTGCACCGTGCCGTGGCTCGGCTCGCGCTACGATACCTTCCTCGCCGCGCAGATCGCTATCGATGCGCTGTTCGCGGTCAGCCTCAACCTCTTGCTCGGCACCACCGGGCTCGTCTCGTTTGGCCACGTCGCCTATTTCGGGGTCGGCGCCTATGTCTGCGGCATCCTGATGAAGACCTATGGGATGCCGTTCGCCATCGCCTTTCCGGCGGCAGGGATCGGCGCCGGCATCTTCGCGCTCGTTTCCGGCTTTTTCTGCGTGCGCCTGACCAAGCTCTATTTCGCGATGCTGACCCTGGCATTTTCGCAGATCGCCTGGGCCGTCGCCTACAAGTGGAACGCGGTGACCGGCGGCGATCAGGGCCTGCCCGAAATCCCCTATCCGCATCTCGACTGGATCGGCGCGATCCCCGGCTGCGGCGACCTGTCGGTCGGGGCCCGGTTCTATCTGCTGGCATTGGTTCTGGTGGCGATCTCGTTCGCGGTCATGCGACAGATCATCCGCTCGCCCTTTGGCCGGATGCTGACGACGATCCGCGACAATCCCGAGCGTGCCGCCTTTATCGGTCTCAATGTGCGCGCCTACCAACTGGCCTCGTTTGTCGTTGCCGGCAGCTTTGCCGGGCTCGCCGGCGCGCTCTACGGCATCTTCAGCCGCGGCGTGTTCGCCGATTACGTGTTCTGGTCGAAATCGGCCGAGGTGATCATCATGGCGATCCTCGGCGGCATGAATTATTTCTGGGGGCCCCCGGTCGGCGCGCTGGTTCTCGTTTGGCTCAATCAATGGATCACCGACTTCACCCAGTATTGGCCGTTTGTGCTGGGCTGCCTGTTGCTGGTTCTGCTGTTTCTGTTTCCAGGCGGCCTGGTCGGGGGGCTCGTCACCGGCTATGGGTGGCTGCGCCGCAGCCTGGTCGGGCGCGATGCTTGAAGTTCATGAGCTGCGCAAGTCCTTTGCCGGGTTTGTCGCCGTCGGTGGCGTCAGCCTCAGCGTCGCGACCCGGCAGATCGCGGCGGTGATCGGACCAAACGGCGCCGGCAAATCCACGTTTTTCAACCTGATCACCGGGCATCTGCGTCCCGACAGCGGCCGGGTCGTGCTCGACGGTCGTGACATCACCGGGGCCCCGCCGCACCGCATCTGTCGGATGGGGGTCGGACGTTCGTTTCAGCGCGCCAATATCTTTGCCCGGCTCTCGGTGTTTGAGAACCTGCAGGCGTCCTTTCTGGCGCATCGGGGCCGCGGCCGGAACTTCTGGTCGCGCTCGGAGAATTTCTATCGCGACGAGACCGAGGCGCTGCTTACCGCGATCGGGCTCGAAGACCAGGCCGGCACGGTGGCGGGCACGCTCAGCTACGGCAATCAGAAGCAGCTCGAGCTCGGTATCGCGTTGGCCAGCGAGCCCGCCCTATTGCTGCTCGACGAGCCGACCGCCGGCATGTCGGCGACCGAGACCCACGAGACGATGGATTTGTTGCGGCGCATCGCCGACGAGCGCGGCCTGACCCTGATCTTTACCGAGCACGACATGGAAGTGGTGTTTTCGATCGCCGAGAAGATCGCGGTGCTGCATCAGGGCCGGCTATTGGCCGAGGGGACTCCGGCCGAAGTGCGTGGCGATCCCGAGGTGCGCCGCGTCTATCTCGGCGAGCAACAATGATGCCGTTGCTCGCGCTCGAGGATGTCTACGCGGCCTATGGGCTGAGCCGGGTCCTGTTTGGCGTCTCGCTCGAAATCGCCGCCGGCGAGTGTGTGTGCCTCCTGGGGCGCAACGGTGTCGGCAAGACGACGACGATGCGCGCGGTCATGGGACTGACCCCACCCGGCACCGGGCGCGTGCTGTGGCAGGGACGCGACATTGCCGGCTGGGCGCCGCACCGGGTAGCCCGCGCCGGGATCGGCTTTGTGCCGGAGGACCGGCGGATCTTCGCCGAGCTGACGGTGCGCGAGAACCTCGAAGTCGGCGGCCGTGCCGCGCGCCGGCCCGGGCGTTGGACGATCGAGGCGGTCGGCGAGCTGTTTCCGATCCTGCGCGAGCGGCGCGACCAGCGCGGCGGGTATCTGTCAGGCGGCGAGCAGCAGATGCTGACGATCGCCCGCACCTTGATGGGCAATCCCGAATTGCTGCTGCTCGACGAGCCGTCCGAGGGGCTGGCGCCGCTGGTGGTGGACCAGCTGCGCGGCAAGATCGGCGAATTGAAAGCGCAAGGGCTGACTATCCTGCTGGCCGAGCAGCGCGTCGATTTCGCGTTGGCGCTCGCCGACCGCGTTTATGTGCTCGAACGCGGCAGTGTCCGCTATTCCGGCGAGGCCGCCGATTTGCGCGCCGACCCCGCCTTGGTCGATCGCATGGTCTCGCTCTAAATCTAAATCCAAATCCGATCAGACGATCCGGGCACGGCATTCGCCAAAGCCGATCGGCGCGCAGCCGGGGCGGTGGCAATGGGCGCGGAAGATGACTTCGTCGCCATCCTCGACAAAGGTGCGGATCTCGCCCGAGGCGAGGGTCGTCGCCCTGGTGCCGTCGGCGCTCACTTCCATCAGGCTGCCATAGCCTTCGCGCGTCGAGCCGGAAATCGTGCCGGTGCCGAACAGATCGCCGGCGCCGAGATTGCAGCCGCCGCTCGCATGGTGCGCCACCAATTGCCCCAGCGTCCAATAGAGGTCGGTCGTGTTGCTCCCCGACATCCGCTGCGGCGGCAATCCTTTGGCGCGCAACCCTTCGGTCAAAAGGAAGGCTTCGAGCGCGATGTCAAACGCGCCCTCGCGCTGGTCGGCCTCGTCCCAAAGATAGGGCAGGGGCCGCGGGTCGCCCTCGGGCCGCGCCGGCTGCGCCACCCGGAACGGCGCCAGCGCCTCGCTGGTGACGATCCAGGGTGATACGGTCGAACCGAAATTCTTGCCGAGAAATGGCCCCAAGGGCTGCGATTCCCACTGCTGCACATCGCGCGCCGACCAGTCGTTGACGAGGCCGAGGCCGAAGATGTGCTCGCCGGCAGAAGCGATCGGGATCGGTTCGCCCTGCGTGTTGCCGGGGCCGATCCAAACCGCGAGCTCGAGCTCGTAATCGAGCTTCTGGCACGGGCCGTAGCT
This sequence comes from Allostellaceae bacterium, assembly GCA_050729795.1. Lineage (GTDB taxonomy): Bacteria > Pseudomonadota > Alphaproteobacteria > ATCC43930 > CGMCC-115725 > AP-15. The sequence continues at coordinate 36,044 of JBOHME010000028.1, forward strand.
CGGTGCCGCCGCGTCCGGCGCCTTGCGCTGGCCATTGGGCCGGCGGATCGGCACGCCCGACGCCCGCACCGAGGAGGCGCGGCTGTGATAGGCGACCGGGACATATTTATAGTTCGGGCTGAGCGGATTGTTCGGATCGCGCCGGCGCCCCCCATTGGTGGCATGATGGATGCCGGCAAAGAAATCGGTGAACTCGCCGATCTTGGCCGGCAGCTGCATCGTGCATTGCGCCGCGGGATGGAGCACCCGGCCGGCGATCCCCTCGGCCTTGGCGCGCTCGGTCCCCTCGGCGGCGAGCAATGCCGAGATATGCCGCCGCAACGCGGCGCGCGGTCCGGCGCCGAGCCCCATCAGCGGGTTCAGGGCCGAGCCCGAAGCGGCCTCGGCTGCCTTTGCTGCCTCGCCGGAAAACAGCCCGGCTTCGAGTGCTGCGGCGAGATCGAAAATCATGTCGCCAATCGCCACCCCGCCACCGGCGGCACCACCGCCGGGCGGGGTGAAGACGCCGAACGGCAGGTTCTGGATCGGGAACTCGCCATGGCCGTTGGCCGAGTTGACCCAGCTCTGCCGCTTTGGATCATGAGTTTCGTCGATCCCGCTCATCACCCTCACCCCCTTGTTGGCGAGCCCGTTTCGCGCCGATCATCCTCCCGATCCACCACCAAAGGCGAGCCGCAAATGACCGATCAGGGATTCCACGGCGGTGCTGCGCCCGCGGGCCCAGACCTGCACCTCCCTGCCCGATTGCAGGCGTCGCGCGGAAAAGAATTCACTTTCGATGAGCAACGAAATGAATGCGTTAGACCTGTTCGTTGACGAATGCCTCGAAGAATCAAAAGTTGATTATATCGGACTGTGGCAAATTGCCCAGACCACGCGAGAGAGATACGGTGCCTGCACGACTGAAGAAACGCGGAATCTGAGTCTCGAAATCGTTGGTCGGCTGTATCACGAGGGGCTGCGGCCCGGAAACTACGGGGGTGGCGTTTTCGACTATTGGCCGGACGAGGGCTGCCAGGCGGCGCTCGACCGTATCGAGCGGGAATGGATCAAGACCGGCGTCGACCCCAACCTGGCTGAGCCGATCTGCTGGTTCGCGCCGCGGCCGACCTAAGCCGCGACGTTGGCAGCGCTGAAGGGAATGCAATTCCCGATCGGCGAAGCCGGGCCGATGCCGTTCAGAACACCCGTGCCAGCAGCTGAGCCTTGTCCGGAGCAGGACCGATGCTGCGCTTATTGATCGCGCTGTGGCATGTCGCCGGGCTCTTGCTCGCCGCTGTGCTGGTCACCGAATTTGGTGTCGAAGGGTGGCGGCGGCTCGGACGCTGGCTGCGGTGGCGGCGCACGACCCGGCCCGACCGATCGGGGGCGGCCGACGCCTATGCCGGCGCCCCATGGTCGGCCGCCTATTTCGACGAATTCCGCCGCGCCGTGCGGGTCGATTGGCGCGCCTATGCCGGCTGGTGGCAGCGCCCGTTCCACGGCCGGTATGTGACGATCGACGCGCGCGGCTTGCGGCCGTACCCCCGGCGAATCCGAAACAGTCGAGGGTACCATCCGCATCCTGTGCTTTGGCGGGTCGACGATGATGGGCATGGGGGCGCGAGACGCGCATACGATCCCGGCCGTGCTCGCCCGCCGCCTCGGCGAGACCGGGCATCGGGTCACGGTCACCAATTACGGCCAGCTCGGCCACAACAGCACGCAGGAGGCGATCACCTTGCAGCAGCTGTTGAAGGCTGGCGAGCGCTTCGACATCGCCCTCTTTTACGACGGCATCAACGAGATGGCCTGCGCCGAGCAGACCGGGCGCGCCGATGGTTTGTTCAACGAGAACCGGCGCCGCGCTGAATTCAACCTGCTGCATCCCGACCGGCGGCGCGATCTTGTTATGGCGGCGCTGATCGCCGCCGCGCCCCGCACGCTGCGCCGGCTGCGCCAATTGACCGGGCTGCCGCTGCGCGGGCCGATGCCGCGGGAAGAGGCCGATCTGTCGGAAATCGATCCGGCGGCGCTCGCCGGCGAGGTCATCGCCGTCTATGCCGCCAATCTGCGGCTGATCCGGCTGCTGGCAGCGGAATACCGGTTCCGGCCGCTCTTCTTCTGGCAACCGGTGTTGACGACAAAGCGGAATTTGAGCCCCGACGAAGAACGTTGGGGCAGGGATTACACCCGTGATCCCGCGGCGCGCCATCGGCTCTATACCGCGATCCTCGAAGCGCGGCGAGGCTGTCGCGAGCTTGCCGAGACCGCGGACGCGGTCGATCTGTCGGCGCTGTTTGACGATTGGACCGACCCGGTCTACATCGACCTTTATCACCTGTCGGAAGCGGGCAACGCCGCCATTGCCGCGGCGATGCTGCCCGCGATTTCCGCCGCGATCGGTCAACGAGGCTAGCAGATGGAGATTGCGATCCTGTTGGGCTTGCTGCTGGCGGTGATCGGTGTCGGCATCGTGTCCCGGCTGCGCCGGTCGCGGCGGCGCAAGGCCCGCCCGCATACCGACACGATCTATCCGCTGTGGTAGGCGGCGGCGCAACTCGACGGGCAGCGGGCGATCGGGCCGGTAGCGCGGCCGGCCCGTCCGGCGCGGCGAGTGCTCAGTCCCCGCCCGCTCAGCCCTCGACCACGACGTGGCGGAAGCCGTCGCCCCAGCGCTTGACGTGGCCGACCGAGGGCGATGGGAAGTGCATCGTGCAGCACAGCGTCGGGGTGTCGCAGTAGCGTTCGAGAAAGCGGCGGCGGGTGGCCGACGCCTGCTTTGGGTCGTAATCGACGCGCATCGTCAGTTCCGGATAGCGCGCCTGCAATGGCGAGTGGATCAGGTCGCCGGTCAGCACCGCCACGTCGCCACCGCGCCCAAGGCAGACGGCGAAATGGTCGGGCGTGTGACCCGGCGTCGGCATCAGCCGTACATGGTCATCGAGCGAATGCTCGCTCGTCACCAGTTCGGCGCGCTCCGCCTCGACGATCGGCAACACGCTGTCGGCGATCGCGTCGATGGCCGTTTTTGCGTGCTCAGCCGCCCAGTAATCGTATTCCTTTTGCGAGAAGAGATAACGGGCATTAGGAAAGGTCGGGACCCAGCGGCCGTTTTCGAGCCGCGTGTTCCAGCCGACATGATCGGCGTGCAGATGGGTGCACATGACAAAATCGATGTCGTCGACCGAGGCGCCCGCCGCCGCCAGCGCGCGCATAAAATGATCGTCGGTCTTATGGTTCCAGGCCTCCCGCGTCGGCCGGCTCTTGTCGTTGCCGATGCAGCTGTCGACCAGGATCGTGTGGTGCGGGGTTTTGACCAGATAGGATTGAAAGCACAGCACCAGCTTGTCGGTCGCCGGGTCGAGCGCCGCCGGCTCCAGCCACGATCGGTTCTCGTCCAGCAATCGCGTGCTCAGCCCCGGCAGGAATTCGAGGGCCGGGGTGAACCCGGCCTCCTGCTCAATGAGCCGATGGATCGTCATGTCGCCGACGGTAAAGCTGGTGCGCATCGCGATCTTTCCTTCTCGTAGAGGGATATCGGGTCGTAGAGGGATGGGGGCGATCGTAGCCGCCGCCGCATGCGATGACAATCGGGCGCCGTCTCGCAACACCCTCAGCCGCTCGGTGCTTGCCGCCATACCGAGCGCTGTGCCACTGTCGCGGGCATGAGAGCGCATAATTACTATGCGGCGCCGGGCTTCGAGCGGGCGGGGCTGCGCCGCCGCGACAGCGCCTGGATCCTCGAACGCCTGGCCGACCCGGCGAGCCTCTTCGTTCCGGTCTGGCGCAACCAGAACCTGGTCGTCGAAATCGGGGGCGGCGAACCGCGCGCCGCGGTGCTGGGCTGGAGCGGGATTGCACCGCTGATCGGCCCACCGCTGATCGGCGATGGCGGCGCTGCCGAGGAGCGGCTCGGTCGCGGCGAGGTGGTGTTTATCGGGATCGTCGAGGAGCGCGCGCATTTCGCGCTCGATCTGTCGCCGGCCGAGGCGCCGCTCGACATGCTGCGCTCGCCGGTTCGGGCGGCGAGCGGCATCGAGGCGGGTGGGTTGCGCTTTGCCGATCTGCGCCAGTTGGGGGGCCGGCTCGACCGGCATGAGGCGGCTTTGCTGGCGCTGGCCCGGGCGATGCTGTACTGGCACGCCCGCCACCGTTTTTGCGGATTGTGCGGCAGCCCGACCCGCAGTGAGGAGGCGGGGCATATGCGCCGCTGCACCAACCCCGTTTGCAACACGATGCATTTTCCGCGCACCGACCCGGCGGTGATCATGCTGGTGACCGAGGGCGAGCGCGCGCTCTTTGGCCGCTCGCGGCACTTCCCGCCCGGCATGTATTCGACGCTCGCAGGATTTGTCGAGCCGGGCGAGAGCCTCGAAGAGGCGGTGGCGCGCGAGGTGCGCGAGGAGACCGGCATCGTCGTCGGCACGGTCGATTATCATTCCTCGCAGCCCTGGCCGTTCCCGGCCAATATCATGCTGGGCTTTCACGCCGAAGCTCTGACGACCGAGATCACCGTGGATTTGGGCGAGCTCGAAGACGCGCGCTGGGTCGAGCGCGGCTGGCTGCTGGCACACCAAGACGATGACAGCTTCCGCCTGCCGCGGCGTGACTCGATCGCCCGCCGCCTCGTCGAGGACTGGCTCCACGGGCGGTGAGCCGCTGCTGCGCAGGTCAGTGCCCGTCGGCGGTGAACAGTGAGCGTGGGCGGCGGACCAGCGGCATCAGCATCAGACCGAAGACGAAGAACCCGCCGATCAGCAGCAGCAGATCGTTGTAGGTCAACACCAGCGCCTCGCGCTGGACCATGTTGCCGAGCAGCGTGGTGGCGGCCTGATGCGGGTCGCCCGGGATCAGCGAGCCGAGCCGGCTCGTCTGGCTGTCGATGAATTGCTGCACCGCCAGGCGCGCCGGGTTGATGTCCTCGATCAGCCGGTTCCAGTGAAAGTCGAGCCGCCAATTCATCAGTGTCCCGACCATCGCCAACGCAATGGCGCCGCCGAGGTCGCGGGTCAGACCGTAGAGACCAGAAGCGTTTTTCATCTTGTCGGTCGGGACAGAGCCAAGCGCGATCATGTTGGCCGGCAGATAGCAAAACATCAGCGCCACGCCGCGCACGGCTTGCGGCACGAGAAGCTCGCCAAAGCTCGTCTGGTTGGTGAGGTTGGCAGTCAGGTACATCGCGTAGGCGAAGAGTGCTAGGCCGATCGCCAGCATAAGGCGTAGGTCGAGCCGCTTGGCGATCTGCGTCGTGAATGGCGACATCGCCATCTGTGCGATCCCGGCGACAAATACCGTCTCACCGATTTGGAGCGCGTCGAACCCGCGCACCTGGGCCAGAAAAAGCGGGATCAAATACGTCGTGCTGTACATGCCGGTCCCGACGAGGAAGGTATAAAACGAGCCCAAAGAGAAATTTCGGTTGGTGAATGCCCGCAGGTCGACGATCGGCTGCCGGTATGTCAGCACGCGCCAGAAGAACAACGACGCACCCACCCCGGAAACGAATACCGCGGCGCGGATCGTGCCGTCGTCGAGCCAATCCCAGCGCGGCCCTTCTTCGAGCGCGTATTCGAGACAGGCAAGAAACGCCGCCATCAACGCGAGGCCGATGACATCGAAATTGCGCAGCAGCGAGAAGTCGGGACGGTCGATGTCGATGCACAGCCAAACGACCGTGGCAACAACAACGCCGGGAATGATGTTGACGAGAAACAGCCAGTGCCAGGAGAGCGTGTCGGTCAAATAGCCGCCGATCGTCGGGCCGAGAGTCGAGGACAGGTTCAAGATGACCGAGATCATGACCATCAACCGCGTCAGGTTCTCCCCGCGGAACCGGGTATAGACGACCGGAAAAACGCTCGGCGTGATCGCCCCGCCGCAGAACCCCTGCATCGCGCGATAAACGATCATCTGGTTGAGGTTGGTCGCGGTGGCGCACAACGCGCTCGCCGTCGTGAAGCCGATCGTCGCGGCTACGAACAGGTTGCGGGTCGACAATATCCGCGCCAGCATCCCCGACAGCGGCACCATCACGACATCGGCGATCAGGTACGCGGTCTGCACCCAGGCAATCTCATCGGCGCTGGCCGACAGCCCGCCCTGGATCTGGGTCAGCGAGCTGGTGACGATCTGGACATCCATGATCGCCATGAACAGGCCGACCGACATCGCCAACACCCCGACCCAGTCGCGCAGGCTCGGCTCTTGCC
>JBOHME010000029.1:0-40630 GCA_050729795.1 Allostellaceae bacterium
GTACCGAAGAGGAGGCTGACGCGGCCTGAGCCTATGTGGTCGGCCGCGCAACAAAATCGACGCTCCCCTCCTCCGCTCGATCAAAAACCTGAACCTCGTCAACACGGGCCGCGGGCGGCCCCCGAGGGGTCTTCTCTATCATGGCCGCGATCGAATTATTCTCTCCAGTCAGCAGCATCTCGACCGAGCCGTCGCTGCGGTTGCGCACCCAGCCGCGCAGCCCGAGGGTTCGGGCGGTCTCGATCGCCCAGGCGCGGTAGCCGACACCCTGCACCCGGCCCAAGACGCGCAGGCTCACGCTCCTCATCAAACCGTCTGCCAAACGATCCGTCATCAAATGATCCGCCGTCGCTTCCGCTCGCCGCGTGAGCAAGCGGCCGGTCATACCGTTCACCTGGAAAAGGATGACGCCGACCAATGCCTCCTGCCGGCCGGGCCACGCACATCGCCAGACCGCAGAATGCCCACAGCGACGTCCTTGCGACCACATTTCGCAAAAGGGCGTAACGATGGCAAGCGAAGACATCAACGGGCTGAGAGCGGCCATTCTGGTGACCGCACCGGCGAGCCGGTATAGCGGCCGGGGCTGATTGGGCCGATCATGAAGCGATGCGGGACCGCAACATGGTCTTTAGCCGCACGCCGGACGACATTGCCACCCTCAGCCGCGAGATGCTGAAGCTGTTTGCCGAGGCGCCGCGGCCGGCGCATGCTGCGGAACCCGCGCAGGATGGATGGCGGAGGCGTCAGATGCAGCAGCGCGTGTTCGGCCCGACGGGGCGTGAGGTCGCGGTCATCGGCATGGGCACCTGGTATTTCGAGCAGGCCGACCGGCCGACCGCGATCGCGGCGTTGCGCCGCGGCCTCGATCTCGGGATGACCCATATCGACACAGCCGAGATGTACGGCTCTGGACGGGCGGAGGAGATCATCGGTGAGGCCATCGCCGGCCGCCGCGACGAGGTCTTTCTGGTTTCGAAGGTGCTGCCGCAAAACGCCTCGCGCACCGGCGCACGCGCTGCCTGCGAGCGCTCGCTCAAACGGCTGCGCACCGATCGGCTCGATTGCTACCTCCTGCACTGGCGCGGGCCACATCCGCTCGCCGAGACGATTGCTGGCTTCGAGGAGTTGCAGCGCGATGGCAAAATCCTGAGCTGGGGCGTCAGCAATTTCGATGCCGCCGACCTCGGCGAAGCGTTGCAGAGTGCTGGCGCCGGCCATATCGCCTGCAATCAGGTGCTCTACCACCTGATCGAGCGCGGCATCGAGCACGCCGTGATCCCATGGTGCGAACAGCATGGTGTCGCGGTCGTCGCCTACAGCCCGTTTGGCCACAGCCGCTTCCCGGGTCCGCAGACGCCCGGCGGGCGGGTGCTGGCCGAGATTGCCGCCGCGCATCGCGCAACCCCGCGCCAGGTGGCGCTGGCGTTTCTGTCCCGCCGCCCCTCGGTCTTTGCCATCCCCAAGGCGGCGAATGTCGGCCATAACGAGGAAAACGCCGCGGCCGGCGATCTGATGCTCTCGGCTGATGAAATCGGCCGGATCGACGCCGCCTTTCCGCGCGGCCGCCGGCAGAGCGGGTTGCCGATGCTGTAGCCGCCGCGCGGGCTCAACGGCCTAATCGAATTCGAGGATCACCTGATCGACAGCGAGGCTATCCCCGGGCCGGGCCCGGATCGCGGCGATGCGGCCATCACGTTCGGCGCGAAGCACATTCTCCATCTTCATCGCCTCGACGATCGCGAGCGGCTCACCGGTCTTGACCTCCTGGCCCTCGACCACCGCAAGCGAAGAGAGGAGGCCCGGCATCGGCGACAGCAACAGGCGCGAGGTGTCGGCTGCCTGCTTTTGCGGCATCAGCGCCAAGAGCTCGGCGATGCGCGGCGTCAGCACCCGCGCGCGCCTGATCACGCCGCGATGCACCAGCCGGAACTCGAGAGCGGATAGCCGCTCGATCTGCACGGTCGCGACCTCGGCGCCGATGCCGATCCGCAGCAATGCCCGACCGGGTTGCCAGCCGGTGCTGGCGATGCTTCGCTCTCCGGCGAGCTCGATCACATAACCGCGCCCGGGTTCGTCCGACGGCCGCAGCGAAACCGCATGGGCGGCACCGTCGAGCAGGATCGTCCATTGCTCGGGGATGCCGGCAGGCATACCGGACGACCGGCCATCGATTGCCGTTTCGGCTTCCCGGACCCGGCGTCCGGCGAGTGCGGCGGCGAAGAGGATCATCCGGTCGGGATCGACAAACGCGCCGGGCGGGCTGAACCCGCCGGGGAATTCGTCCGCGATAAAATCGGTTGACAGCCGCCCTTCGCGAAATCGCGGTTTCGCCGCGACCGCCGCCAGAAACGCGACATTGTTCTGGACGCCGCTGATATAGGTGCTGTCGAGGGCGTCCTGCAGGCGCGCGATCGCGGTATCGCGGTCGGGTCCGTAGACCGCGAGCTTGGCGATCATCGGATCGTAATGGATGCTGATCTCCGCTCCCTCGAAGACGCCGCCATCGAGCCGCACGCCCTCGCCTTCGGGCGGCAGATAGCGCACCAGCCGGCCGGTCGAGGGCAGAAAGCCGCGGGAGGGGTCCTCGGCATAGAGGCGCGCCTCGATCGCCCAGCCATCGAGCCGTACCGCCTGCTGATGAAAGGGCAGCTTTTCGCCGGCGGCGATGCGCAGCATCAATTCGACGAGATCGAGACCGGTCACCAATTCGGTCACCGGATGCTCGACCTGCAGCCGGGTGTTCATCTCGAGAAAGTAGAAATTGCGCTCGCGATCGACGATGAACTCGACCGTCCCGGCCGAGCGGTAATCAACGGCACGCGCCAGTGCCACCGCCTCGGCGCCCATTGCTGCGCGCGTCGCGGCATCGAGAAACGGGCTCGGCGCTTCTTCGATCACCTTCTGATGGCGGCGCTGGATCGAGCATTCGCGCTCGCCGAGATAGACGATATTGCCGTGCGCATCGCCCAGCACCTGGATTTCGATGTGCCGCGGCTCCTCGATATATTTCTCGATAAAGATGCGGTCGTCGGCAAAGCTCGACCGCGCTTCGCCAGTCGCGGCACGAAACCCGTCGCGCGCCTCCTCGTCCGAGGCGGCGATGCGCATGCCCTTGCCGCCGCCGCCGGCTGACGCCTTGATCATGACCGGGTAGCCGATGTCGCGGGCGATCCGCACCGCCGCCTCGGCATCGGGCACGATGTCGAGATAGCCGGGGACGGTCGTCACACCGGCCTCGCGAGCGAGCTTTTTCGAAGCGATCTTGTCGCCCATCGCCGCGATCGCGTGCTGGCCGGGACCGATAAAAACGATTCCAGCCTCATCGAGCGCGGTCGCAAAGTGTTCGTTCTCCGACAGAAAGCCGTAGCCCGGGTGCACCGCCTCGGCCCCGCTTTCCCGGCAGGCTTCGACGATTCGGTCGATCTTGAGATAGCTCTCGGCCGATGGCGCCGGCCCGATCCGGATCGCCTCATCGGCCATGCGCACGTGCAACGCGTCGGCATCGGCGTCGGAATAGACCGCGACCGTCGCGATCCCCATCCGCCGCGCGGTGCGGATCACGCGGCAGGCGATCTCGCCGCGATTGGCGATCAGGATTTTACGGAACACGGACTACGTTACCCGTCATCGCCGGGCTTCGAACTGACCATCCCGTCCTCGCGCCAAGCTCGCACATCCTTCACAGCGGGATGTTGTCGTGTTTTTTGGCCGGGTTGGTCAGCTGCTTGCCGCGCAGCATGGTGAGCGCCCCGGCGATCCGCCGCCTTGTGTCGCGCGGCTCGATCACATCGTCGATAAAGCCGCGGGAGGCCGCGACAAACGGGTTGGCGAATTTCTCGCGGTATTCTTCCGTGCGCGCGTCGATCGCCGCCGTATCGCCGAGATCGCTGCGAAAGATGATCTCGACCGCGCCTTTCGGCCCCATGACCGCGATCTCGGCCGAGGGCCAGGCAAAATTGACGTCGCCGCGCAGATGCTTCGAGCTCATCACATCATAGGCGCCGCCATAGGCCTTGCGGGTGATCAGCGTGACCTTGGGCACCGTCGCCTCGGCGAACGCGAACAGCAATTTCGCGCCATGCTTGATGATGCCGCCATATTCCTGCGCGGTTCCGGGCAGAAACCCGGGCACATCGACAAAAGTCACGATGGGCACATTGAAGCAGTCGCAAAAGCGCACAAAGCGCGCGGCCTTGCGCGCGCTGTCGATATCGAGACAGCCGGCCAGCACCATCGGCTGGTTGGCGATGATGCCGATCGTCGATCCTTCCATGCGGGCGAAGCCGATCACGATGTTGCGCGCGAAGTTGGGCTGGAGCTCGAAGAAATCGCCTTCGTCGACGGTTTTGAGGATCAGCTCCTTGATGTCGTAGGGCTGGTTCGGGTTGCGCGGGACGAGCGTATCGAGCGACGGCTCGGCCCGGTCGCGCGGATCGACGGTCGGCCGCAGCGGTGGCTGCACCCGGTTTGAAGCCGGCAGAAAGTCGATGAACCGGCGCAGCTCGAGAAGGGCCGCGACATCGTTCTCAAAGGCGAGATCGGCGACGCCCGAGCGCGTCGTATGGGTCAGCGCCCCGCCCAATTCCTCTTGCGTCACGGTTTCGTGGGTGACGGTCTTGACCACCTCCGGTCCGGTCACGAAGAGGTAGGAGGTGTCCTTGACCATGAAGATGAAATCGGTCATCGCCGGCGAATAGACGGCACCTCCGGCACATGGTCCCATGATCAGCGAGACCTGCGGCACGACCCCCGAAGCCAGCACATTGCGCTCGAACACCTCGGCATAGCCGGCGAGCGAGGCGACGCCATCCTGGATGCGCGCGCCACCGGAATCGTTGAGCCCGATCACCGGCGCGCCGACATTGATCGCCTGGTCCATGATCTTGCAGATCTTTTCGGCATGCGCCTCGCTGAGCGAGCCGCCAAACACGGTGAAATCCTGACTGAACACAAAAACCAGCCGGCCGTTGACGGCGCCATAGCCGGTGACGACGCCATCGCCCGGCACCCGCTGTGCATCGATACCGAAATCGTGGCTGCGATGCTCGACAAACATGCCCCATTCTTCGAACGAGCCGGGGTCGAGCAGGATTTCGAGGCGTTCGCGCGCGGTCAATTTGCCGCGGCGGTGCTGCGCCTCGATGCGCCGGGCACCGCCCCCGGCACGCGCCGCGTTGCGCTTCTCCTCCAGTCGTTCGAGAATGTTGTCCATCTGGGCCTCTGAAATCGGCGGCCTCGAAACTGGTGACTGCGCGGATTAGCATTATCCGGTGCGGCGAGGCCAGAGCGGCGGACCGCGCGATCGGTCACTGTGTCAGCTATCCAAGGACCAGGTCTCTACATGGACGATCCATCGAGCGGCCTCATCGGCGCGCTCAGCTCTGGTGTGATGACAGGAGGCCGGGCGCCGGGCCGATTGCCGCCGAACAATTTCACCAGAAAAGAGTGGAACGCGTATTATTCGCGAAAGCGGATCGTGCAGCAATGGATGCAGCTCAATCTCCTGGGCACGATCGAATGTGAAAAGATCCTTGAAATCGGGCCGGCGCTCGGGCTCGTCACCAGCCTGCTCGTCAACCTCGGCTATCAGGTCCACACGCTCGACCGGGTGCCGCGCGCCTTTGCCTATCCCGACGTGCCGCATCTTGAAAAAGACATCTGCGGGCTGCGCGGCGAGGAGGTCGCCGGCTATGACGCGATCCTCTGCTGCGAGACCCTGGAGCATGTGGAATGGCGGCAGGCTAGTACTGCTCTCGCCGCCTTTCGCGCCAGCGGGGCCAGGTATCTGATCGTTTCAGTCCCCTATATGGGGTTTCAGGTGGCGCTCGATCTCTATGTAAACCGGAAAACGGTCCGCCAATATTTTTCGATGAAGAAATTGCTCTGGCGGAAGACCTTTGCCGCCGAGCCACCCGGCGGCCATCAATGGGAAATCGGCTACCGCGGGTATTCGCTGCGCGCCTGGGAAAAGCTGCTCGAGGATGTCGGCTGGGCGATCGTCGCCCGCGAGTTTACCGAGCACTGCCGATCGGTGTTTCACCTGCTCGAAGCCCGCTGACGCGGCGGCGCGACGGGCTCGGGCGGTGCGTCACCGGCCGAGTAGTGCCAGAAAATGCGCCGCTGCCGCAATGTCGTCGCCAAGTGCCTGGCGCCGCCGCGCCTGCTCCTCGTCCTCGCCCCAGGTTTCGATCTGGAAGCTTTCGTCGAGCTGCGAGACGGCGAAGGCCTCGGCCGCATCGAGGCGGCCCTCGCGCAATGCCAGCGCGATCACCAGAGAGCCGCAGGCACCGGTCGCCAGATGCAGCGCCGCCAGCGCCAGATCGTCCTGCGCGGCGACGGCGCCGGCAAAGGCATCAAGGCTCGCCGCCGGCTGGACGATGGGGATCACCCCCGAGGTGACCTCGAGCGGCGCGTCATAGCGCAGCACCGCCCAGTCGATCAGCGGCTGCCACATCGCCTGTTGCCGTGCCGCCAGCTCCGGCGGGTGCGCTGCACGGTAGCAGACGAGATCGGTGCCGGCATAAGCCGCAATCTGCTGCACAAGGCGACCGCGCTGCGGCGCGACCCGGTCGATCGCGGCGCTGGTGAGACGGCTCATCGGCATGGCCGCCGGTCGAATCTCGTCCTGCTGCGCCTCCCACTCCGCGGCGATCGCGGTTGCCAGCGCCAGGTTCGGGACAGTCAGCGCATGCTTTCCCGGCGTCTCGACCGGCTTGCCGTCGAGCGAAACGGCAAAGCCGCTCTCGACCGGCATCGTCTCGGCTCGCCGATAGAACCGCTTCATCTCGCCCCATCGAGCTCGGCAAACGGGTCCGCGACATCACCCGGAAAGCCGAAGAAATCCCAGCTTTGGCGCATATGCGACGGCAGCGGTGCCGTCACTTGCAGCCGGCCGCCCTGCGGCAACGGGATCGACAGCGCACGCGCGTGAAGATGGAGCTGCGTCATGTTCGGCGCCCCGGCGAGCTGCGCTGCGAGCCCGCCATACTTGGCGTCGCCGAGGATCGGGGTGCCGATCGCCGCGCAATGCACCCGCAGCTGGTGGGTGCGCCCGGTAACCGGCCGCAGCGCGAGCCAGCTCGCCCGCTCGCCCGCGGTGTCGAGGGTGTGGTAATAGGTGACCGCGGGCTTGCCGTCGTCAGGGTCGGCGCGGACCCGCTCGCCGCCGCGCCCGGAGCCGCCGGTTCCCGGTCCCTTGGCGAGCGCCAGGCCGATCCGCCCCTGCGGCGGCCGCGCCACGCCCACGGTCAACGCCCAGTAGAGCTTCTGCGTGGTCTTGTCGCGAAACGCCCGGGCCAAAAACGCGGCGGCGGCGGCGCTGCGGGCGATCACCAGGACTCCGCTCGTCTCCTTGTCGAGCCGATGAACCAGCCGTGGCCGCTCGGCAGAGCCAAAGCGCAGCGCGTCGAGCAGCCCGTCGAGATGGCGCTCCGACCGGGTGCCGCCCTGGACCGCAAGACCGGGCGGCTTGTTCAGCACGATGACCGTGGCGTCGCGGTGGATCACCGCCTGGTGCAGCATCGCCGCATCGGCCGCACCCACGACCCGCGGCGTTGCCGGCGGTGCCGCATCGAGCGGCGGGATGCGGATCGCCTGTCCTGGCACGACCCGATCACCGGCCTTGGCGCGCCTGCCGTCGACCCGGATCTGACCCTTGCGCAGCAGCTGTTCGAGCCGGCCGTGGCCAAGCCCCGGATAATGGCGGTGGAACCAGCGGTCGAGCCGCAGCGGCTCGTCATCACCAGCGACCGTCACGGTTTCGACCGCGCCGCTCATGGCGCCGCCTCGGTGGCGCGGGCGCGCAGCTTTGCCCAGTATTCGAGCCGCTTTTTGATTTCGCGCTCGAAACCGCGCTCGCTCGGACTGAAAAAATTGCGACGGGCGATCCCGTCCGGGAAGTAGTTCTGGCCGGAGAACGCCTCTTCAGTGGCGTGGTCGTAGACATAGCCCGTGCCATACCCGAGATCGCGCATCAGCCGGGTCGGAGCGTTCAGGATATGCAGCGGGGGCATCAGGGAGCCGGTCTCGCGCGCCATCTGCCGAGCCTCGCCAAGGGCGATGTAGGCGGCATTCGATTTGGGTGCCGTCGCCAGATAGATCACGCATTGGGCGATCGCCAATTCGCCCTCGGGCGAGCCCAGCCGGTCATAGGCGTCCCATGCGGCGAGCGCCTGGCTCAGCGCCTGCGGATCGGCGAGCCCGACATCCTCGACCGCGGCGCGGGTCAGCCGGCGCAGGATATAGATCGGGTCCTCGCCGCCGGCCAGCATGCGCGCGAGCCAATAGAGGGCCGCGTCGGTGTCCGAGCCGCGCAGCGATTTGTGCAACGCGCTGATCAGGTTGTAATGGCCTTCCTGGGCCTTGTCGTAGAGCGGTGCACGCCGCTGCACGATCCGGGCGAGTGCGGCGGGGTCGAGCAGCCCGTCGGCGGGCAGCCGGGCAATCTCCTCGACGAGGTTCAACAAAAACCGGCCGTCGCCATCGGCCATCGCCCGCAACGCCGCGCGGGCGTCGGGGCTCAGCGGCAGCTTGTTCCCGAGCGTGTCCTCGGCCCGCCGCGCCAGGGTTTCGAGCCCCTCGTCGCCGAGCCGCCGCAGCACGAGCACCTGGGCGCGCGACAGCAACGCGCCGATCAGCTCAAACGACGGGTTCTCGGTCGTGGCGCCGACTAGGATCACGGTGCCGTCCTCGACGACCGGGAGAAACGCGTCCTGCTGGGCGCGGTTGAAGCGGTGGATCTCGTCAACAAAAAGAAGCGTGCCATCGCCCATTTCCCGGCGCTTGCGGGCGGCGTCGAACACCCGGCGCAGATCGGCGACGCCGGAAAAGACCGCTGACAGCGGCTCGAAATGCAGGTCGGTGCCGTGCGCCAACAGGCGTGCGATTGTGGTCTTGCCGCAACCTGGCGGACCCCACAGGATCATCGAGGCGAGCTGCCGGCTGGCGACCATCCGCCCGATCGGCCCATCCGGTCCGAGCAGATGGTCCTGGCCGATCACCTCGGCGAGCCGCGCTGGTCGCAGCCGGTCGGCCAGCGGGCGCGGCGCCTGCGCGTCGAATAATGTGGTCATCGGCAGACCGGCGCGTCCGCAAACGCCTCGTCGAAGGTGGCGCGCAGCGCAGCGTCGATATCGGCCATCGTCGCGGCGATGCCGAGAGCGGCGAGCGAGGTGACGCCGTGTCCGGACGTCTCGGGAGCGATGCCGCACGGGACGATGCCGCGAAAATGGGCGAGGTCGGGGTCGATGTTGATGGCGATGCCGTGATAGGTCACCCAGCGCCGCACGCGCACCCCGATCGCGGCGATTTTGTCCTCGCGCCCGTCGCCATGCGCCACCCAGATGCCGACCCGGCCGTCACGCCGCTCGCCTCTGATGCCGAAACCCGCCAAAGTCCTGATGCCCCATTCTTCGAGATTGTGCACGTGGCAGCGCACATCCCGGCCGCGCCGCGTCAGGTCGAGCAGCACATAGGCGATGCGCTGGCCCGGCCCATGATAGGTGTAGCGGCCGCCGCGTCCGGCCCTGTGCACCGGCAGCCGCCCCGGTTCGAGCAGATCCTCATCGTGGGCGCTGCTGCCGGCGGTGTAGAGCGGCGGATGCTCGAGGAGCCAAACGAGCTCGGGCGCGGTGCCGGCACGGATTGCTGCGACCCGGCGCTCCATCTCGGCGATGGCCCATTCGTAGGGGATCGCGCCCGCGCTCGCGCGCCATTCGATCCCGCCCGGTCCGCTCGCCGTGTCCGTGCCCATGCTCTTGATATGGGGACGCCGATTTGCTAATCACGCCGCCTCGCGGGCGATATGCGAGGCCGTTCCCCTCGTGCGGTCGTGGCGGAATTGGTAGACGCGCAGCGTTGAGGTCGCTGTGGGGGAAACTCCGTGGAAGTTCGAGTCTTCTCGACCGCACCAAGGTTTTGCGCGAGCCGTGCTTCTCGCTATGATCGGCCGCCATCACGCCGATTTCACTGGAGCGTCGCAATAAATCAGGACCGCGTGGCACCCGAGGGGAGGAAATCATGAAATTCCTGACCGACGATCAACTGGCTGAATTGCTGCCGGCCGAGACGTCGTCCTTCGCGTCACCGGTGCCGACCCAGATCGTGTCGAGTGAAGAATACATGCCGGTGCCGCAGACCGAGAAGCAGCGCGAGGTCGAGGCCCGGCTGCGGGAGATCAGCGACCGGCTGGCGCGGCAGCAGGGGCTGTCGCGTCGAAAGTTCTTCCAGACGTCGGCGGGCATGGCCGCTTCGTTCGTGGCGATGAACGCGGTGTTCGGCAATTTCTTCGACGCCAGCATCGCCGAAGCGGCGACCCCCGAGATGGCCGACGAACGGGCGGCGGCGCTGTCGAGCCAGTACATCATCGACGGCCACACCCATTTTCTGCGCGACGACACCCGGCTCACCGGCTTTGCCAAAATGCGCAGCGCCTTTGGCAAGCTCGGCTGGAACAAGGAGCTGGGCGGCCAGCAGACCCTCGACGATCTGAAATATGCCAACTACATCAAGGAAATCTACTTCGACAGCGACACCAAGGTGGCGCTGTTGTCGAATTCGCCGTCCGACATCAAGCGGGACTGGTTCATTTCGCAGCCGCAAGTGTTCGCGACCCGCAAAAAGGTCAACGACTTTTTCGAGGCGCGGCGGATGATGGCGCATTTCACGATCACCCCGGGTCAGCCCGGGTGGCTCGACGAGGTCGATCAGGCGATCGAGGTCTACAAGCCCGATTCCTGGAAGGGCTACACGGTCGGCGACAACACTCACAAGGAGCTGGCCCACTGGCCGTGGCATGCCGACGACGAAAAGCTGATGTATCCGTTCTATGAAAAGGCGGTGAAATCCGGCATCAAGAACGTCTGCATCCACAAGGGTCTGTTCGCGCCCGGTGTCGCCAAGGAGTTTCCACGGTTGCGTCCTTATGCCGATGTCCGCGATATCGGCAAGGCGGCCAAGGATTGGCCACAGCTCAACTTTCTCGTCTATCACTCGGCCTATCGCTGGGTCGGCGGCAGTCCGGCCGACGGCATGGCCGAGTTCAACACGACCGGCCGCAGCTCGTGGACCAGCGATCTCGCCGAAATCCCGGAGAAATACGGGGTCACCAATGTTTACGGCGATCTCGGCCAGATCTTCGCCTGGACCGCGGTGGCCGAGCCGCGTCTGTCTGCAGCGCTGATGGGCATGCTGATCAAGGGGCTCGGCGCCGATCATGTTGTGTGGGGCACCGATGCAGTCTGGACCGGCGCGCCGCAATGGCAGATCGAAGGTCTGCGCCGCCTCGAAATCCCCGAGGATTTGCAGAAGAAATACGGCTATGCGCCGCTCGGCCCGGCCGACGGGGCGGTCAAAAACGGGATCTTCGGCGGCAACACGGCGCGGCTCTACAATTTCGAGCAGCATGCCGAGCTCGCCCGGCCCGATCGCTATGCCGAGTTGAAGGCCGAATACCAGCAGCATGGGCCCGGCCGCAGCAATTTGCGCTACGGTTATGTCAGGAACGCCGGCTGAGTGCTCGGTTGCTACGTGCCCAGTATCGGTGGCAGGGCGGCTGGCGGGTGCTGCGCCGGCGGGCAGTCGTGGCCCACAATGACTGATCGAACGGGGTCATCGTGAACCTTCCGGAGCGCGCGCGGACATTGCTCGATTTCTGGTTCGGGCCGCCCGACGACCCGGATCGTGAACGGCACCGCGAAATCTGGTTCAAGAGCACTCCCGAATTCGACGCCGCGTTGCGCCGGGAGTTCCTCGCCGATTACGAAGCGGCTGCCGAAGGCCGGCTCGCGGAATGGGAAGGATCGGCGCAGGCAGCGCTGGCCCTGGTGCTGCTCTTGGACCAGGTGCCGCGCAACATCTTTCGCGACACGCCGCGCGCCTATGCAACCGACCCGCAAGCGCGGCAGATGGCTGATCGCGCCCTCGCCCGCGGTTTCGACCAGCAGGTGCCGCCGGTCTGGCGGCGGTTCTTTTACATGCCGTTTCATCATAGCGAAGACCTCGCCGATCAGCGCCGCTCGCTCGCCTTGTCGGCGTCCTTGCCGCGCGACGGCGAGCGTGGCGGTTCTGGCGAGCAGGGTGGTTCCGGCGAGCGCAAAGGCTCGTTGCGCCGCTACGGGCGCCCCTATCTCGAGGTCATCGAGCGGTTCGGCCGGTTTCCGCATCGCAATGCAATCCTCGGCCGGCTATCGACCGCCGAGGAAATCGAATTCATGGAGCAGGCGAAGGCACTGCGTTCCATCGAGGCGGCCGGGCGTTCGGCCGGTTAGGACGCGGCTGCACAGGAGCCGACTTCCCCGAGGATCCGGGCGCGGCAACAGGGAGCGGGTCATGGCGATAGTCGAGATCAGGATCGATGCGATCGAACCGTTCGCCGATGGGCAGCGTTTTGGCGAGTTCGGCCCCTATCTGCGGATCAAGGGCGTCAGCCGGGGCGAGCTCGATCCGGCGGCCCCGGAAAACGCGGTCATCGCGGATCTCGGCAACGCGCCGCGCAATGCGCGCGGCATGGTCGAATACGAGACCGATTTCTTTATCCTGCGCCCGGCCGAGCAGCCGGCGGGCGGCGGCGTGCTGCTCTACGATGTGACCAATCGCGGCCGCAAGGTGATCCTGGGCCGGCTCGACGAAGCCGGCGGCGGCGCCGACACCAACGACCCCCGCGCTGCGCGGGATGTCGGGCTGGCGTTCACCCTCGGGCGCGGCTACAGCCTCGTCTGGTCGGGATGGGATGCAGGTGCGCCGCGGGCCAACAACGGGATGACCGCGAAATTGCCGCCGGCGCTCGAAAACGGCGAGCCGATCGTGCGCCGGATCCGCGACGAGTTCCATATCGGCACTCGGGCACCCGGCAAAGGCGATGTGGTGCGCCTCAGCTACCCGGCCCTCTCGACCGACCCGCGCCGCGCGCGGCTGGCGGTGCGGGCGCGGGAGAGCGATCCCCGCACCGAGATCCCGGCCGATTGCTGGGAATTCGTCGATCAGCGCTCGATCCGGCTGCTGCCGACGGGCACCACCTTTACTCCCTTCCAAATTTACGAAATCTGGTACGAGGCGACCGGCGCGTCGGTCAGCGGCGTCGGTTTTGCCGCGACCCGCGACCTCGTCTCGTTTCTGCGTCATGCGCACACCGATCCGCGCGGCACCGCCAATCCGATCGTTACAAAGGGTGCCGGGGTCAGCCATACGCTCGCCTTTGGCGTATCGCAGGCCGGCCGCTTTCTGCGCCATTTCGTCGAGCTCGGGATGAATGACGACGGGCACGGAAGGCGGGTTTTCGATGGTGTGCTAAGCCATGTCGCCGGCGCCGGCAAAGTGTTCGCCAATCACAGCTTTGCGATGCCCGGCCGAACCGCGACCCAGCACGAGGACCGGCTCTACCCCGAAAACTGGTTCCCGTTTGGCAACGCGTCGGTGACCGACCCGTTTTCGGGCAGGACCGCGGCGATCCTGAAAGGTGGGCCGACCGATCCATTGATGATCGAGGTCAACACCGCGACCGAATATTGGCAGAAGGGCGCTTCGCTGGTGCATACAAAGCCGGATGGCAGCGCCGACGCCGAACTCCCGGAAAACGCGCGGGCCTATCTGATCGCCGGGACCCAGCATGGCGGCGGCCCGGGAACCGATCCGAGCCCCGGCCCCTGCGTCAACCCGCGCAACCCGCACAGTGCCAGCCCGGCCTTGCGCGCGCTCCTGGTGGCGCTCGAAGAGTGGGTCAAGACCGGCAAGGCGCCGCCGCCGAGCCGGGTCCCGTCGATTGCTCAGCGCACCGCGGTGGCGGCCGATACGATCCGGATGCCGAATGTGCCGGGATTTGCCCCTCCCGTGGGCGCCAACCGCATCGGCCCGCCGGTCGGCTGGGTCGATCCGCCGGCCCGGCTCGACAATTTCTACGGCACGCTCGTCGCGGCGGTCGATGCCGATGGCAACGAGGTTGCCGGCATCCGCCTGCCGCCGATCGCGGTGCCGCTCGGCACCTACACCGGCTGGAATGTCTACCGCGCTCAGCCTTGCGAGATGGCAGACCGTGACGGCTCGCTGATCCCGTTCGCCCGGACGAGGCAGGAGCGCGAGGCTGCCGGCGATCCGCGCCCGTCGCTCGAAGAGCGCTATGGCGATCGCGACACCTATGCCGAGCAAGTCGAAGCGGCGGCCGAGGCACTGCTCACCGAGCGGCTGCTGCTGCCAGCCGATGCTGCCCGCTATGTCGCAGCGGCGCGGGAATGCGACCGCTTCTGATCCGACCGAGATGCGGGCCGGTAGAGCCGCCCGCACCAAACGCGCCAAAACGAGTGGAGGGGAGGATGCGTTGGCCGATATTGTCGTCGCTGGCTCTGGCCGGCAGCCTGATCTGTTCGGCGCTGTCCCCGGTGTTGGCCCAGACTCTGATCGTCGGCAATGACAACAAGAACGGGGTCGACCAGAACTTCAAGCCGGTGATCCGCGAGCCCGGTCATGACACGCTGTCGGTGATCGATCTCAGCAATCCGGCAGCACCCAGGATCACGGCCACGGTCCCGCTGATGAACTCGGTTGTCGGGCCGCCGGTGAACCTCGCGATCGTACCGTCGGGTGATATCGCGCTCGTCGCCAATTCACTCAAGCCGGTGGTCCAGGGCTGGGGTCACCGGCTCGAACCTGATGACAAGGTCTTTGTCGTCGATCTGAAGGCGAGCCCGCCGAAAATCATCGGCACGGTGACTGTCGGCAAGCAGCCCTCCGGCCTGGCGATCGACGCCAAGGGTGACCTGGCTCTGGTCACCAACCGCGCCGACGGCACGGTGTCGGTATTGTCGATCCACGGCAGGGAGGTGCTGGTCACGCAGACCGTCACGGTCGGCACCCCCGCCGACCAGGTTTCGGCCGTCGCCATCACCCCGGACGGAACCCGCGCGCTCGTAACCAAGCCGGCGGCCAACGAGGTAGCGCTGCTGACCATCAACGGCGGCAAGCTCACCTATACCAAGCGCGATCTGCCGACCGGCATCTTTCCCTACAATGTCGCGGTGACCCCGGACGGCAAGCTGGCGCTGACCGCCGACAACGGCAATCACGGCAGCTCCGACGGCAATGTCGACACGGTCGGTGTCATCGATCTCGCCGCCAACCCGCCGCGCGTGATCAATCATGTAGTGGTCGGCGACTCGCCCGAAGGGCTGGCGGTGAGCCCCAAAGGCAACCTCGCGGTGTCGGTCCAGGCCGAAGGCTCGAACACCGCACCCTCGGTCTCCTATCACCATGCCGGCGGCAGCGTCGCAATCCTCGCGATCGACGGCACCAATGTCACCAAGGTCGGCTCGGTGACCGTCGGCGCGGTGCCAGAAGCGGTCGCCTTCAGCCCCGACGGCAGCCATATCTACGTCGGCAATTTCTTTGACGGCGATCTGTCGATCCTCGCGGTTGACGGCACCAAGGTGACCGATACCGGGCAGCGCCTGAAGCTCGGCGGCCACCCGGCCTCGATGCGCGCCGGCCCGCAATAGGGCGCGGCCCGTTAGGCTAGTGCCGCGCTGCCAGGCAGGCGCGGGCGGCGGCGTCGATGATCGCCTCGGTGTCGATGCCATAGGCACGGTAGAGGTCGGGGATGTCGCCCGATTGGCCAAAGCGGTCGATGCCGAGCGGAACCACCGGGTTGGGCGCGACCGCGCCGAGCCAGGACAATGTCGCCGGGTGAAAATCACCGACCGTGACCAGCACCGCCCCCGGCCGCAGCTGCGCCAGCAGCCGTTCGGCGGTGCTGCCGCCGCCGCTGGTTCGCGCGGTTCGCCAGTCGCGGTGCAGGCGGTCGGGCGAGGTGATCGCGAGCAGCCCGGCTCCCGGAATATCCTCGCGGATCGCCTTGAGCGCGGCGAGCGCTTCGGGTGCCACCGCGCCGCAATAGGCGATCGCCAGCTCGGCATCGGACAACGGCTCGTGGAGCCAGTAGGCGCCGGCGATGATCGCTGCAGCCTGGTCCGCGTCGATGCGACGCTGCGGCTGATCCATCGGTCGGGTCGACAGCCGGAAATAAACCGATTCGCCGCCATCGCGCTGGATCTCGGCAAAGGCCCAACGCAGCAGCACCGCGAGCTCGTCGGCAAAGGCCGGCTCAAAGCTGGTGAGGCCGGGCTGCGCGATCCCGATCAGCGGCTCCCCGACCGACTGATGCGCGCCGCCTTCCGGCGCCAGCGTGACCCCGGAAGGAGTCGCCACCAGGATAAAGCGCGCATCCTGGTAGCAGGCGTAGTTGAGCGCGTCGAGCCCGCGCTTGATAAACGGGTCGTAGAGCGTGCCGATCGGCAATAGCCGGCTGCCGAACAGCGGCGCTGCGAGGCCGAGCGCCGCCAATTGCAGAAACAAATTGCTTTCGGCGATGCCGAGCTCGATGTGCTGGCCCGCGGGCGACATCGCCCAGCGCTGCGCCGAGACTACCTTTTCGTCGCGAAACGTGTCGGCGCGCTCAGCCCGGTCGAAAATGCCGCGGCGATTGACCCACGGTCCAAGATTGGTCGAGACCGTCACATCGGGTGAGGTGGTCACGATCCGCCGGGCAAGCTCGCTGTCGCCGGCGGCGATGTCGCCGAGCAGCCGGCCAAAGGCCTCCTGGGTCGATTGGCGCGCGCCACGCGGCACCGGCAGCTCCGCCGGCATGGCCACAGCCGGCGCCTCGTGCCGGCGCCCGACCGGTGCGGCCAGCGGCACCGTTTCGAGAAACTTCGCGAGCCGGTCCGGCGGCAGATCGAGACCGGCGAAGGGGTCCCATTCCGCACCTTCGGGCACCGCCATCGCGTGCTGGAACGCGGTCATCTGGTCCCGGTTCATCAACCCGGCATGGTTGTCCTTGTGGCCGGCAAAGGGCAAGCCGAACCCCTTGATCGTATAAGCGATAAAGCAGGTCGGGCGGTCGTCGGCGACGGCATGAAAGGCGTCGAGCACCGCGCCGAGATCATGCCCGCCGAGATTGGTCATCAGGCGCTCAAGCGCGGCATCGTCGTGATCGTCGAGGATCGCGCGGATGCCGGGATGGCGGTTCAGGTCGCGTTCGAGGTGCTCGCGCCAGCCGCTGCCGCCCTTGTAAACGAGCGCCGAATAGAGCGAGTTCGGGCAGGCGTCAATCCATTCGCGCAGATGATGGCCGTCGGGGCGGGCGAACGCCGCTTCCAGCAGCCGGCCGTATTTGAGGGTGACGACGCGCCAGCCCATCATCTCGAACATCGCGTCGATGCGGCCGAACAGCCGGTCGGATACGACGGCGTCGAGGCTCTGGCGGTTGTAGTCGATAACCCACCACAGGTTGCGCACGTCGTGCTTCCAGCCTTCGAGCAGCGCCTCGAAGATGTTGCCCTCGTCGAGCTCGGCGTCGCCGGCGAGCGCGATCATCCGGCCGGTCGCGTCCTCGGTCGAAATCAGCCGCTGCATGCGCAGGTAGTCCTGGGCGATCGCGCCGAACAGCGTCATGCCGACACCGAGGCCGACCGATCCGGTCGAGAAATCGACGATATCCTCGCCGTCCTTGGTCCGCGACGGGTAGGACTGCGCGCCGCCATAGGCGCGGAACCGTTCCAGCTTGTCGCGGGTCTGACGCCCGAGAAGATACTGGATCGCGTGGAACACCGGCGAGGCATGCGGCTTGACCGCGACCCGGTCCTGCGGCCGCAGCACGTCGAAATAGAGCGCGGTCATCAGCGTCGCCACCGAAGCGCTCGACGCCTGGTGGCCACCGACCTTGAGCCCGTCGCGGTTGGGCCGCAGATGGTTGGCGTTGTGGATCATCCAGGTGGAGAGCCACAGCACCTTGCGCTCCAACGCGCAGAGGCAGGCGAGCCGATCGGCTTGGTCGGCGTCGCGGCGACCGGCAAGCTCACTCTCGAGGATTTGCGCCATCTCGGACCCCGGCTTCGGCCATAGAGCTGCGCCGATATACCCGATGGCGGTGAATTTTTCAGCCCTGGCCGGGGTTAGCAATGCACAGCAACGTGAGAACCGCAATGATCAAGCAGACTCTCGCTACCCTGTTGGTTGTCGCGATGGCATCCGCGGTGAGCACCGCAGCCGCCGCGGCCCAAAGTGCGATCACGCCGCAGATGAACACCGGCCACACCGCCAACCGCTCGCCGGAAACTCCGGCCGTGAGCCCGACCGCCGACCAGATCGGGGCCAGCGATGTCATCGGCGCGGCGGTAGAAAACGGCAACGGCGCGATCGTCGCCAAGATCAGCGATATCACGATCGACCGGCAAACCGGCGCGGCACTGGTGATCGTGGCGCCGGCGGGTAAGAAGCCGTTTGGCACCGCCAACAGCGCGGTTGTCTGGAACAGCCTGCGATTCGACCCGCGACCCACCCCTCATTTCGTGACCCGGCTTGATGGCCGCGCCCTGGCTGCCGGTCGCGCGCTGGCCGAGAAGGCAACGGCCGAAGGGGCTTATTACGACATTAAGACGGATCTCCTCGGCAAGGAGGTAGTCGGTGCCGATAATGCCCCATTGGGTCACGTCCACGATCTAGTGATGACGCTTGCGACCGGACGGCCGGTGGCGCTGGTCATCGAAACCGGCGGCGTGATCAGCATCGGCGCCAGGAACCACGCCGTCTCATGGAATGCCGCGAACCCGCAAATCGGCACAAAGGGCGGTCCGGTCCACGTCGCGCTCTCGAAAGCGCAGATCGAGCACGCACCGGTGACGGCGACGATGGCGCCCGCGCCGATCCCGCCCAAGACCGGCAGCAATCAGCTCCGCATCCGCCGCGATCCGTTCGGCCATGTCAGCGGCGAGTTTGTTCCAGCACCCGCCAATACCCGCTAACCCCGCCATCGCAGACGGAACGACCTCGAACCGCCCGGCTGCTCGGCTCGGCTGGCGTTTGACCGAGCGGTGCGCGATGATTACATGATCAGCGGCTAGCCGATCGCCAGTGATCGACGAGGGGCGGAGCGAGAGCATGTCAGAGCGCGCAAACGAGGTCGAAGAGAAGAACGTCAGCCTGAGCGAGGCAGCCGCCCGGCGCGTCGCACTCTTGCGCGAGCAGGAGCAGGCCGGGACCGCATCATTGCGGATCGCGGTTTCGGGCGGCGGCTGCTCCGGTTTTCAATATGGCTTCAGCTTTGACGACCAGAGGAACGAGGACGATGTCGTGTTCGAGCGCGACGGTGTCAGCGTTGTCGTGGACGAGGTGTCGCTCGGCCTCCTGGGTGGTGCCGAGATCGATTTTGTCGAGGATTTGATGGGGGCCTCGTTCCAGGTCAGGAACCCGAACGCCGCCTCGTCCTGTGGCTGCGGCAACTCGTTTTCGATCGGCTGAGTTGGCCCGGCCGGCACCCCCTGGCGGCAGCCCGAGCGTGAGGATCGCGAGCGGGCCATGAAGATCGCAAGCTGGAACGTCAATTCGGTCAAGGCCCGCCTGCCGCATCTGCTCGCCTTTCTCGAAGAGGCAAAGCCCGATGTGCTGTGCCTGCAGGAGACCAAGTGCCTCGCCGCGGAGTTCCCCACCCTCGACATCGCAGCGCGCGGCTATCATTGCGAGACGATCGGCCAGCGCTCGTATAATGGCGTGGCGCTGATCTCGAAGGAGCCGCCGGCAGGGCTGATCTGCGGTCTGCCCGGCATGGCCGGAGACGAGCAGCCGCGTTATCTCGAAGCGGTGTTTGGCGAGGTCCGGGTCGCCTCGATCTATCTCCCCAACGGCAATCCGGTGGGAACCGACAAATTCACCTACAAGCTCGCCTGGATGGAGCAGCTTTCAAACCGTGCCCACGATTTACTGCAGCTCGAATCGCCGTTTGTGCTGGCTGGCGATTTCAACATCTGTCCGGCCGATGCTGATGTCTACGATCCCGTGGCGTTTCGCGACGACGCGCTGTGCCGGCCCGAATCGCGCTCACGCTTTCGTGCGCTGATGCATCTCGGGCTGACCGATGCCTACCGCGTCTTTCATCTGGAGCCGCAGCGCTACACCTTCTGGGACTATCAGGCTGGCCGCTGGCATCGTGACGAGGGGCTGCGCATCGACCATCTGCTGCTGTCGCCGCACGCTGCCGACCGGGTCGTCGCCTGCGACATCGACAAGCGCCCGCGGGCCAAGGAGCGCGCCTCGGACCACACCCCGATCTGGTGCGAGCTCGCGGTGTAAGCGGGCGGACGGCGACGGGGTAGAGTGTCCGCGGCGGTCAGGCGGCGAGGTCCCAGGTGATCGCGTTCCCGAGCAGCGTCAGAAAGGCGGGTGTCTGCCACGGGCCGTGGAAGGTAGCCGGTGTCCTGTCGGTGGGATCGGCCGGGCGCCCCGCGCGGATCGCCGGGTTGTGGCAGTGGCCAAGCGCCACATAGGTGACGGCGCCATCGCCGACCCTGCGGGTGTGGCCGAGCACACGGGTGCGGCCATCCGGCAATAGCGAGGTATCGACCGGGTAGAGCGTGCCGATCGCCGGTGCGGTGGCGCCGGGGCCATAATCGGCGCTGAGCAGGATGCGGGTCTCCTCCGGCTCCTGCAGCTCGATGAAATAGGGCTCGTCCTCGACCTCGAACGAGGCGCCGAGCCCGCGGGTCAGCGGATGATCGTCGGCGTTGACCGCGACATGAATCTTGGTGATCGGCGGATGGGTCAGAAAGCGGCTGCCGAGCAGCGCGTGGTGGTCGGCCTTGACAGTGCGGCGCTGGCGGGTGCCCTCGACCCGCTCGGCCCGGCCGCCGCTGGTGCCGTGCAGCCCGAGCCAATGGCCGCCCGCCTCGATCCAGGATCGCATCGCCCGGCATTGCGCGGCGTCGGGATAGGGACCGGCGACGTAGCTGATCAAGAGCCGGCTCAACGGCAGCCATTTCTCGACATCGGTGAAATCGCCGGCGACCGAGGCCGGAACCCGATGCTCGGCGAGCAGCCCGAGCAGGCGCAAGCGGGCATAGTCATGATCGTGCCCGGCCATCGAACCGGGTGGAAAGCCGCCGGCGACCAGATGCGCGCGGCCTGGTTTCGTCTCACTCATCGGCTCACCTCTCTTGCTCGCGGCGCGGCAGCCCGAATATCTCGGCGCTGCGGAATTCGGGCGCAAATGGGACCAGAACCCAACCATCTACATAGATTGTACAATCGCCATAAATTTTATTCGGATATGTCGCTTCTCATCGAGATCTAAATCGCGCGAGATCTGCGCTCTTCCGCGCGCCAAGAGCTTACCATCGAACTCACGAGGTAGTCCTCGTTGTGTTAGGCAGTAGCTTTTTAGTGCTGTAATCTCACTGCTATTCAGGCCCGCAGTCATGGAGGTGGCGACGCGATCTAGTTCTGCTGCGATAGCCCCATCTATGGTGGCGGTCACCACCGATGCCACAACAGCGGATATCGCCGTTACTGCTTGAGGTGCCGTACGGACTGGGGCGTTTACAGACAGGAACTTGGCAACTGTTGAAGCGTCCCATTCTGTTGTTGTGTCCGACTCCCTCAATAATTGAAGAGACTGTGATCCCCTGCTCGGCGTAATCCCTACTAAATGAACCCTCACACCGAAACTCTGGGCTATTTGAACGCCTACTCGTATATCTTCATCACCAGACACAATAACCGCATCCTCGATCGCATGATTTCGCGACAATTCTATTAAATCTGTAACTATTAGTGAATCGACCCCTTTCTGTTGGCCGCCGCCGGTAACAAAACCAAGGCGTAACTTTAAATGATCCATGTGGGCAAGCGTTGCATGACCTAATGAAAGTTGCGGACCGAGAGTGCCGTCATACCAATAAACACGCAAAAGCGAGGATAATGGACATTTTGTCTGCGCTACGGCCTGTAATTCCGCCATTATGGCGGTCTCATTTAGCGCGACATCTTTTCGGGGCTTTTTTGAACCGGCTAATGCGGTTGATCCCTGCGCGAACATGTACCCGGCGTCTACAAAGATGGCCACTCGTGACATGGCCAGTGTCTCCCAGAATGTATAAAGGGCACCCGCGGGTGCCCTTTTTGTAGGCCGCCGTGCCCACAGATCATCGTAGCGGGGCACGGGCGACGGCCGCATATGTATACCCGACCCTCGCCGTTGTCAACCCACTTCAGACACAAAAACTCCTCCGGGGTGAGCCGGTCGGACCGTCTTATCGACCTAGTTTCCCGGTTGGCCATTTTCGCATCGATTTCCCAATCACATAGTAGCCTCGTGGTTAAGAGTCAATCCTGTTTTGTTCGTCTATTTCAGGCTTATCAGCTCGCCCCTTTGGGGGAAGAGGCCAATTTCCAGCGAACGCCACGACCGTAGCCGATTTTCTCAACCGTTCCGGCGCGGCTAAGATCGTGAAGCGACACGAGGATGCGCCGGGTGAAATCCGACCGCTGTTTGCGGTCGGCTTCCGCGTCGAGGCCCTTCTCGCGCATCGCCCGCACGGTTACATCATCGGCCGCGATCTCACCTTTTTCGCGGAGCAGGTCGTAGCAGCGCCGGGTGATTTCGTTGCGGCCGAAGAACGCGGAGCGCACCGGGACACGCCCCTTGGTCGGAATGTCTTGGGGCTCTTCGCCATAGAGCCGCAGCACCATATCTAAGTGGAAGATATCGGCTTGCAGCTTGTCAAGCTGGCGGCGCAACTCGACAATCTGACCGGCGAGTTCCGATCGCTTCCGCCGAAGCGCGGCGACGGCGAGCGGGCTTTCCTCGGTCATGCCGCCTTCTCCCGGTGCCAGTATCCGGCCCAGGTCGCGCTCTTGGGATGCGCGAGGGCAGCGGCGGTGATCAGGTTCCAATGCGTCCCGTTGGGCTGGCGACGATGGTTCTCGCGCCACGCCATCTCGTCCGCGTAGGCTTGGAGCCGATGCCCGCTGATCCGATGGTGAATGCCGAACTCGCAGCGGCGGAGCCGCGAAAAATAGCTTTCGGCCTGATTGGTGCAGGCGCCGTCCTCGCCTTTGTATTCGACCGAATGGTTGACGCGCTTCATCGGGTAGCTGGCGAGCAGGATGTTCCATGCGCCCGATTCGTCGGCATGGACTTCGGCTCCCGAGGCGACGTTCGCGCGGATCATCGGGACCGCATCGGCTTCCTTGCCGACAACCCATGTCCGCGCGTCGCCGTGGCGCTCGCGAGCGACAACCACAACCTGGCGCTCGATATCGAGCGTGCGGCGGCCCGGCCGATCGGCCTTCCGATTTGCCTGTTTCGGACCCCTGCCGAAATATGCGCCGTCAATCTCAACTTCGCCCGCCAGCTCCTCGCCGCCGAGCGTCGCGCCCATCGCTTGACGGAGCTTGTGCAGCAACACGAATGCCGATTTCGGGTTGATGTTCATGTCGCGGGCCATATGGAGCGCCGCGACGCCCTTGAGCCCGTTGCAGAACAGCGCGATCACGGCGAGGTGGTCCCGGATCGCAAGCTTGCGGCTATGGAACAGCGTACCGCTCGTCACGGAAAACTTGTGCCGGCATCCCGAGCACTTCCACCGGATCGGCGTCTCGGCCAGCGTGTAGACCTTGACCGCGCCACAGTGCGGACAGAATGGCTCGCCGCCGTTCGCCGCGAACCGAACTCGCCGGAAAGTCGCGTACGCTTCCTCATCAGACAGCCGGAGCACTTGCGCGATGGACAAGGATCGGGCGGCCGGGCTGATCAAAAAATGTTGCGACATGGGGTCGATCCATGCTGGGGATCGACCTGTCGCCGTCATGGTGGAAACCTCGCGCCAACGAGGCTATATTCCATGAGACGGTCATAACGGCGGGGGTCGATCCCGGTGTTGTGATCTAGGAGCCGGTCGCCGCGCCAACGGAGACCGGTTCCGCCTTAGAGAGTGCCGATTAGGGGCCGCTACCTGCCTTTTGAGGGGTCGGGGTAGCGGCCCTTCCTATTTATCCTCACCCCCGCACGCGGCCGGCTCTTACGCCAGGGGCTCGACCATCTGTGACCATTGTTTCCCTCCATTTCTCCGGCATCGTACCGCTCGCTTCTCCGAAGCGCAAGACGTTTCGTCTCTCGGGACAGAAATTTCTTGACCGCTACTTCTGGGTGGCGCATAGAGGACGCGGGAGAAATAGGAGAATTTCCGTGCCAGAGGCAATCCAGTCCGCCGAGCCGGCATCGGCTGTGAGGTTTCCGTTTATACCGCTGTCGCGCGCGATCGAACGCGTCCGCGAGATAAACAAAAATGCTGGTCAACACCCGATACTCACGTCTGACGCAAAGAAATTGTGGGGGTACACCGAAAAGGCGAGCGGCGGTTTCCAGACCATAGCTGCCATTAGATATTATGGCCTAGTAGAATCTATTGGTGCAAAAGATCGGAGGCAGCTAAAACTTACGGCAGATGCGCGCCGCTATTTTCTAGACGAGAGGCCAGAGGTACACGATGAACTCGTAAAGAAATTCGCCCTGAACCCGACCGCGTTTGCGGACTTATGGCGTCACTGGAACACGGAGCCGCCCGCGGACGCCATCGCTCGCAGCACCTTGAAGGTTGAGTTCGGCTACGCGGAGAACGCTGCCGCTGAACTTCTGGCCCTATACAAGACGAATTTAGCTTTTGCCAAGCTGACCAGAGCGCCCGACGATTCGCCCGCTATGGTCGGAGGCGGCGGAAAGCAGTTACGCGTACCCCCGCCGCCTCTGGAGGCTGTAAAGGTAGGCGATTATGTGCAATGGACGAGCAACGGCCAGGATCAATTCCCGGCACCTAGGCGCGTCAACGCAGTTTCCGACGACGGGAGCCACGCTCAGGTGTTCGGCAGCATGACCGGCATCCCGATCAACGAACTCACCGTGGTTGATACCCCGGAGGTCTCGCCCCCAGGGCAGTCTGTGCGGCCCTCCGCTGGCTCGAACGTAGGAAGCGACGGAGAGTTGAGCGTCCTGCTTCGGGGCAACCGGCTGGAGATCACGGCCGATGTTGACCGGGCAGGGATACGGCGCCTTAAGGATATCCTCGGTAAATATGAGGAAATCCTAGCTATGCTAGAGTCCAACGATGCCGGTTGACGACGCCGAGCAGAGCAGGGCCCCCCGCATGACCGTCAGCCGATGCTGGTCGGTCAACAGGTTGGTCCCATCTGCGCCCTAATTCCGCGGCGCTGGCGACCCCGGCAGGATTCGAACCTGCGACCACTCGCTTAGAAGGCGAGTGCTCTATCCGGCTGAGCTACGGGGCCAAGATGGGGGCGAAGATGCGCCGGGCCATGATGCGCTCAGGTTTGCGGGCGGCTGGTCGCGGGCGTCGGCCCGGCGGTCAGTCGCGCACCCGATCATAGCGGAAATTGTCGGCATAGCTCTTTGGCTTTTCGCTGATCGCATGCGGTTTGGTAACCGTGTAGGCCAGCCCCGCTTTCTCGGCAAAGGCACGCGCCTCCTCGCAGGTCGCAAAGCGCAGCCGCACCTGGTTCAGCGTGTCGGCGGCACTGGTCCAGCCCATCAGCGGATCGGGTTGGCGGCGTGTTGCCGGCTCGTATTCGAGAATCCATTTCTGCGTCTGCCACCGCCCCGCTTGCATCGCGGTCTTGGCCGGCCGGTAGATGCGCGCCTCGGTCATCGCCGAATGCCCCCAAAGGTGCCGATCCCGTCCCGCCGCGCACCGCCCGAGCCAATCCCGGATCCGGATGCCATGGTCGGGGCGAGAGGATTCGAACCTCCGACATCCTGCTCCCAAAGCAGGCGCTCTACCAGGCTGAGCCACGCCCCGCCGCGGCGGACCGCGCGCGTTTTAGAAGGTTCGCCGCAGCGGCGCAACCGCAGCGACGCGCGGCACCGCCCGCGGTCGCGAATGGCTAGGCTACGGCGAGGCCGACCGCCGCCGATCGCGCCCGGCGCTGCCGAGGTGCTGTTCTTGGCCGCTCGAGCGCGGGTCGCTGGGGCTCCTTCACGTCCATCAGCTCGCGCAGCATCTCGCGTCCGCGCGACAGCCGGGAGCGGACTGTGCCGACCGGGATGCCGAGGATCTTGGCGACCTCTTCGTAGCGCAGGCCTTCGAGCCCGACCAGCAGAATGACCTGGCGCTGCTCCTCGGGCAGTGCTGTGATCGCCCGTTCGAGATCACGCAGCTGCAGCGATGCGGAAGGATTGAACGGCGAGGTCAGAGCCGGCGCCATGTCCTCGACCGGCACCGTGATCCCCTCGCGCACCGCGCGGCGGATGTCGTTGACATGCTGGTTGTGCAGAATGGTGAAAAGCCAGGCCCGCAGATCGGTCCCCGGCTGCCACAGATGCTGCTTGGCGACAGCACGCACGAGACAGTTTTGCACCAGATCGTCGGCGCGCGTCGCATCACGGGTCAGGGCCCGCGCATAGCGCCGCAGCCGCGGGATTTCGATTTGAAGCAGATCGGCGAACTTGCTCATCATCTCGCTCTTGCCTGTTCCGGCCGCGGGCGACCCCCAGCCGATCCCAGGTGCGATCTATAAGCATGTGGTGTAACTCCTTGATGTCGCGTCTTGACTCCTTGGTAAAATGTTGTCTTGTTGCGTAACCGCAGATGTCCCGCCGATAAAAACCGGTGCCGATTGTGCCGTTACCCGCGCCGAAAACCGGCTGTTTGGTTGCTCACGGCGGTCGCGAGAGATAGCATTTCCGCTTACTTTACCCGCAGCACATAAGGGGGAAGGAGGCTTCTGATGCGCGCCATGGATGTGATGACAACACCGGTGATCACCGTCGATCCGGAGACGACAGTGCGCGATTTGGCGCGACTGCTGTCGGAGCGAGGGATCAGCGGGGTCCCGGTCTGCGAAGGTGGCGACCGGCTGGTCGGCATCGTCAGCGAGGGCGATCTTTTGCACCGCGCCGAAACCGGGACCGAGCGGCGGCTGCAGAAGCGCCGGTCGTGGTGGCTCGATTCGCTCGCGGCCGAGGAGGAAGCGGCGCGCGACTATGTGAAGGCGCATGGGCAGAAAGTCCGCGATATCATGAGCCGGGATGTCATCAGCGTCGCCGACACGACCGATCTCGCCGAGGTCGCGATGCTGCTCGAAACCAAGCTGATCAAGCGGGTCCCGGTGGTCCGCGACGGCAAGCTCGTCGGCATCATCAGCCGCGCCAATCTGGTGCGCGCGCTGGCCACCACCAGCACCGCGCCGGCGATCGTCGCCGATGCCGATGACCGCACGATCCGCGAGCGACTGCTCCAGGAATTGAGCGGCCAGCGCTGGGCCAATGTCTGGGCCGCAGATATCATGGTCCGCGACAAGGTCGTGCATATCTGGCTATCCGACGATCAGCCGGCGGCGGAACGAATGGCTATCCGGGTTGCCGCCGAGAACATCGCCGGGGTGCGCCGCGTCGAGGAGCACATCGTTCCGGCCGTAGCGATCCCGGCGTTCTAGCGATCCCGGCGTTCTGGCGGTGCTGCGGCGGCGCGTCATTGGCGCGCCGGGCCGCGCGCGACGGGCTTGACCGCGGAGGCTTGTGCGTAGTCTCGTCGGGCAGTCATTGACGCCGACAAGAAAGGCTGCGCGCCATGCCGGGTCCGCTCGCTGGATATCGAATTGTCGATCTGACCTCGAATGTTTCCGGGCCGCTGGCGACGATGATCCTCGCCGACCAGGGTGCCGATGTGATCAAGGTCGAGGCGCCCGACGGTGGCGACCACACCCGCGCCGCCGCCAACCGGCGTGCCGGCTTTTCTGCATCGTTTCTGAACAACAACCGCAACAAGCGCTCGATCGTGCTTGACCTGAAACGGCCGGCTTCGCGAGAGGCGCTGCTGCGCCTCGCCGCCGGCGCCGATGTGCTGATCCAGAATTTTCGGCCGGGTGTCGCCGAACGTCTCGGGGTCGGCGAGGAGGCGGTGCGCGCGGTGGCGCCGAGGATCGTCTATGTGTCGATCAGTGGCTTTGGCGAAATCGGGCCCTTTGCCGCAAAGCCGGCTTACGACCCGGTGATCCAGGGCTTTTCCGGGCTCGCCACCGTGCAGGCCGGCTCAGATGCGGCGCGCCCGCGCCTCTTACGCACGATCCTGCCCGACAAGCTGACCGCGATCACCGCGTCACAAGCGATCACCGCGGCACTCTTGGCCCGCGAGCGCAGCGGCGAAGGGCAGCATGTGCGGCTGTCGATGCTCGAAGCGGTGGTGGCCTTTCTGTGGAGCTCCGACATGGGCAGTCAGACCTTTCTCGGCGACGAGCCCTCTGAGCAGGAGGCCGCGAGCGCGATCGATCTGATCTATGAGACGGCCGACGGCTATATCACGGTCGCGGCGCTGACCGATCGACAATGGGCCGGTCTGGCCCACGTGGTCGGCCATCCGCAATGGGTCGAGGACGAAAGGTTCAAAACTGCGGCGCTGCGCCAGCAGAATATCGAGGCGCGGCTGCGCCTGACCCAGGAAGCGCTGCGCGCCCGCCCCACCGGCGAATGGCTCGACAAGCTGACCGCCGCACAGGTGCCCTGCGGTCCGGTATTGACCCGCAACGAACTCATCCGCCATCCGCAGGTGAAGGCGCTGGGGCTGGTCGTGGAGACCGGGCATCCGGCCGCCGGGCGGCTGCGCCAGGCGCGCGCGGCGGCACGGTTCTCGCGCACGCCGACGGCGATCCGGCACGGCGCCCCGGTGCTGGGCGAGCACACCAGCGAGATCCTGCGCGAGCTCGGCTATTCGCCGGCAGATGTTGCCGCACTCGCGGATATGCCCGTTGCGGCAGATGGCGGCTAGACGATGATCGATTTCTACTACTGGCCGACGCCCAATGGCTGGAAGGTCGCGATCATGCTCGAGGAGTGTGGGCTCGCCTACCGCATGATCCCGGTCGATATCGGTCGTGGCGACCAGTTCAAGCCCGAATTCCTGGCGATTAGCCCGAACAACCGGATGCCGGCGATCGTCGATCACGACGCCCCCGCCGAATTTGGCGAGGGTCCGGTGCCGGTGTTTGAATCGGGGGCGATCCTGCTGCATCTCGCCGAGAAGACCGGCCGGTTCCGGCGGCAAACCCGCTCGGCGCACAAGGAGACGCTCGAATGGCTGTTCTGGCAGGTCGGCAATCTCGGGCCGATGGCCGGCCAGCTCAGCCATTTCGTCAATTATGCGCAAGGCGAGCATCCCTACTCGCACAAGCGTTACGCCGATGAGTACAACCGCTGCCTCGGTGTCCTCGAACGCCGACTGGAGGATCGGGAATTCATTGTCGGCGAATATTCTATCGCCGATATGGCGAGTTGGCCCTGGGTGCTGATCGCAAAGCCACTGGGCCAACTGCTCGACGAGTTCCCGAATGTCGCGCGCTGGCGCGAGGCGGTCAAAGCTCGACCACCGGTACAGCGCGCGGTCGATCTGGGCAAGGAGCTGCGCCGCCGGGCGCCGCCGACCGAGGCCGAGCGGGCGATCCTGTTCAGCCAGACCGCACAAAGCGCGCGCCCGAGATAACGCGCCGGGCCGCACAATCGGCGCAGTGCCGAGACCCGGTCGGGCGGCACCGTTCACTATCCGTGTTTTGCGTGGTGGTCGCGGACCATATCGGAGGGCAGGGCGTTCTGCCCGGTTGCGGCGATGTCCTTTTCGACCAGCGCCTGCACCCGGGGTGATGCGATCATCGCCAGCGCCACTCGATGGGCCATCGCCATGCTGCCGGCATCGGTAAAATGGACCGAGTCGGTGTAGTGACGCGCATCGGCCGGGATCGCATCCTCGTCACCGACGAGCACCGTGCCAGCCGCAGCGGCGACCTCGCGGATCACCTGGTTGTATTGCTCGTACCCGGCGAGCAGATCCGCGATCGTCATATAGGGCATGTAATAAAGGGCGGTCGCCGCCCCCGCCTCGAGCTTCTCCGGCGATTGCGACGGGCGC
Source organism: Allostellaceae bacterium (assembly GCA_050729795.1). GTDB lineage: Bacteria > Pseudomonadota > Alphaproteobacteria > ATCC43930 > CGMCC-115725 > AP-15. The sequence goes on from JBOHME010000029.1 coordinate 29,727, forward strand.
AGGCGCGGCGCGAAGGTGACCGTTACGACGATCTTGGCGATGTGTTGGCTGGTGGCGACGAGGCTCGCGTAATCGCGCCGGAACTCGGCATCGAGCCGTGGCATGTCGAGCCGGATCTTGCCCGTGGCAGCCGTGGCCTCGCGTTGCAGAGACATGACTTCGAGGTTCTTTTCGACCAGATAGACGAGCAGCGAATGTCGGCCGAGCCAGCCGATATTCTGCTCCTGATGCCGCGCGGCCAGCCCTTGGCGATGCGCCAGGGCGTAGGCGTTCGCCTCGAGATCGTTGGTCGATTGATAGATGACGATGATGTCGGGCGTGAACTGCGCGAGCTGAAGTCTCAGCCGGCGCCACGAATCTCGCGTCGTGTAGCCGGGCACCCCGGCGTTGATGTAATCGACATCGAGTGTCGGCCAGTGCCGGCGCAGAGCCGCGATGACCAATGCCGGCCAGGTCATCCTGTTGCTGCTGACCTCGGCGCAATAGGTGGTCGAGCCGCCGAGAAAGGCGATGCGCAGGCGGCCGACCGGCTTGGCGATGGTGATAGCCGGGCTGCGGAAGCCGAACGAATTGATCACGATCGCGCCGAAGCGGCTGTTGGGAATCGGCATGCGCAGCCCGGTCGCGGGGTCCTTCTTATATGTCTGGTCGACCCCCCAGAACGTGCCGCCATATTTGATTTCGTTGCGGATGCGCACCGCCGCCTCGGCAGCGAGCAGCACTACAACACCGATCACCAATGTCGTGACGCACAATATGACACCGCGCTGCCAGGCGGGCAGCCGCTCGAAGCGCGAGCGCTCACCCGGTGCGGAGGACATCGCCGGTGCGGGCCGGGCTCAGTCCGGATCGAACCGGTCGCGGTAGTCGAGGCGCAAGGCCGGGTTCTGGTCTTCCTTGCACAGGAAGCAGTTGCCGACCACGAGCACGTCGATCTCGCTGCCCATAAAGCAGCGGAAGGCGTCCTCGGGGGTGCACACGATCGGCTCGCCGCGCACGTTGAAGCTGGTATTGACCAGGACCGGGCAGCCGGTCAGCGCCTTGAACCGGGTCAGCAGCGCGTGGTAGCGCGGGTTGGTCTCGCGATGCACGGTCTGGATTCGCGCGGAATAGTCGACATGGGTGACCGCCGGGATGTCCGAGCGCGGCACATTCAGCTTGTCGATGCCAAAGAGGCTGCGCTCCGCTTCGGTCATGATCCGCCGCCGCGACGGGATGACATCGGCGACCATCAGCATATAAGGGCTGTCGGTGTCGAGCTCGAACCATTGTGCGGCGTCCTCGCGCAGCACCGAAGGAGCGAAGGGCCGGAAGCTCTCGCGGTATTTGACTTTCAGATTGAGGGTCTTTTGCATCGACGGGCTGCGCGCATCGGCAAGGATCGAGCGTGCGCCGAGCGCCCGCGGGCCGAACTCCATGCGGCCCTGGAACCAGCCGACCGCCTTTTCGCCGGCGAGGGCCGCGGCCGTGCGGTCGATGACCTCGTCGTCGCCGAGCTCGGTGAAGGCCGCTCCGGCGCCGCTCAGCCGCCCTCTGATCTCGGCATCGGCAAAGGCGGGGCCGAGATAGCTGCCGGACATGCTGTCGAGCTCGTTTGATAAATGGCGCGGCTGGTCGAGCTCGAGGTGGTAGGCGGCGAGTGCGGCACCGAGCGAACCACCGGCATCGCCCGCCGCCGGCTGCACCCAGATATTGTCGTAATGGCCATCGCGCAGAACCTTGCCGTTGGCGACGCAGTTGAGCGCAACACCGCCGGCGAGGCACAGATTGCGGGCGCCGGTTTCGCTCGCCAGCGAACGGGTCAGGCGCAGGATCGCCTCCTCGGTGACTTGCTGGATCGAGGCAGCAAGATCCATGTGCACCGGCTCGATCCATTCTTCGGGCTGCCGCGCCCGGACCCCGAACAAGGCGGCGAACTTCTCGTTGGTCATGCGCAGCCCGGTGCAATAGTCGAAATATTCCTGGTTGAGGCGAAAGCTGCCATCCGACTTCAGATCGATCAGGTGGTCGAGAATGGTCTGGGCAAAGCGCGGCTCGCCGTAGGGTGCGAGCCCCATGACCTTGTACTCGCCGGAATTGACCCGGAACCCGGTGAAATAGGTGAAGGCCGAATAGAGCAGGCCGAGCGAATGGGGAAAATGGATTTCCTTCAGCATTGTGATCTTGCGGCCATGGCCGAGCCCGGCCGAGGTCGTCGCCCACTCGCCGACACCGTCCATCGTCAGGATCACCGCATCCTCGTAGGGCGATGGAAAAAAGGCCGAGGCGGCGTGGCTCAGATGATGCTCGGAGAACAGCAGGCGGTTGGCCCAGTCGAAGCCGGGCGCGGTTTCTTTCAGCTTCTCGGTCAGCTTGCGTTTCTGGAAGAGCTTGTCCTTGAGCCACAGCGGCATCGCCATGCGGAACGAGCGGAAGCCGTGCGGTGCAAAGGTGAGATAGGTTTCGAGCAGCCGCTCGAATTTCAGAAACGGCTTGTCGTAGAACGCGACGTGGTCGACCTCGCCCAAGGTGATACCCGCCTCGTCGAGGCAATAGGCGATCGCGTTTTGCGGGTAGCGGCTGTCAAACTTGCGCCGCGTGAAGCGCTCCTCCTGCGCTGCGGCGACGATCCGCCCATCCTCGATCAGTGCCGCGGCACCATCATGATAGAACGCCGAAATACCGAGAATGCGCATCGATCTCTCCAGCCTCCCTGGCCTCGATGTCGGCGGAGCTGGGCCGGCGCCGCGGCGGCAACCCTCGCCACCAACGGAAGGCTGCCGGGGGCCTCGCCCGGTCTAGAACAGAGTGTAGATGAACGGCGCGATGACCGAGCCCTCGACCAGCACGACGACACCGCCGATCACGCAGACCATCACGACCGCCGGCATCAGCCAAAATTTCTTGCGGCTGCGCAGAAAAACCCACAGCTCCTTGGTCAAATCGAACATGATCCCCTCAGAACTGCCGGGTCATCGCGGTCGGCCGCTCGCCCTGCTCTTGACGGGCCAGCCAGTAGCTCAGGCTTTGCGGCTCGAAATGCAGCCGCAGCGGGTCCTTGCCGCTCAGCCGCATGGCAAAGCCGAGCGGGGTCAGGACGACAAAAAACAGCAGCCCCATGACGAAGGGCGTCGTCAGCTTGGACAAAAGCAAGCCAAAGCGCCGCCAAGTCCGGTTGAGCGGGCCCAATAACGATGGCGCGAAGAGTGCCGCCGCGATAAACAGAACTGCGACGATCGCCCATCCGTAAGCACTGCTGCGGCCTTTCCACAGCGCCAGCAGTGCCAGCACTCCGGTCACCGCTGCGAACAGCAGCCCGAAGGCGCGGTCCGAAGAGCCGGCGACCGGGTCGTCGCCACCATCCAGTGGCTCATGCCAGCTACCGTCTCCGGCCTTCACGGCGTTCGCGTCCCTCCCTTGAGATGCCATTCTTTTAGCACAGGGAATCACAAAGCCAACGCGCAAATAGAGGGAGCGGCGCGCTAGAGCACCGGGGCGTCTTGGGCGGGTCAGGCGCCGGGCGGTGCTGTCGGCATTGGTGTGCCCCTTTTCGACCGATTGTCGCGATGCCACCCTGCCGAGCGTTTTCGCCGCGGCGGTTTTCGGCTACACCCGGCGGGCAATGACCTTGCTGCGTTCCATCGCCACGGTCGGTTCCTACACGCTCGTCAGCCGGCTGATGGGCTTTGCCCGCGATATTCTGACCGCAGCCCTGCTCGGCGCGGGGCCGGTGGCCGACGCGTTCTTTGTGGCGCAGCGGCTGCCCAACCTGTTTCGCAGCCTGTTCGCCGAGGGTGCCTTCAGCGCCGCTTTTGTTCCGTTGTTCGCCGGAGCGATCGCCACCGACGGCAAGCCGGCAGCGCGCCGTTTTGCCGAAGATGCGCTCGCGGTGCTGCTTACCGCGCTTCTCGCCTTTGTCGTGCTTGGCGAAATCTTCATGCCGGTGGTGATGCGGATCATTGCGCCCGGCTTTGCCGACGACCCGCCCAAATTCGCGCTCGCCATCGCTCTGGCCCGGATCACCTTTCCCTATCTCCTGTTCATCGCGCTGGTGGCGCTGCAGGGCGGCATCCTGAACTCGATCGATCGGTTCGCCGCGGCGGCGGCGACCCCGATCCTGCTCAACCTTTCGCTGATCGCCGCCTTGCTACTGATGAACCGGTTCGACTGGCGCGACGGCCGTGCGCTAGCCTGGGCCGTGACCGGCGCCGGTCTCGCCCAATTTTTGTGGCTGATGACCTCCTGCGCGCGTGCCGGTCTCGCCTTGCGCCTGCCGTGGCCGCGGCTGACCCCGGGGGTGCGCCGCACCCTGGCGATCATGGGCCCGGGGGCGATCGGCGCCGGTGTCACCCAGGTCAATCTGTTGATCTCGACGGCACTCGCCTCGCTGCTGCCGGGCGGCTCGGTTTCGTATCTCTACTACGCCGACCGCTTGAACCAGCTGCCACTCGGCGTCGTCGGCATCGCCGTCGCCACCGCGATCCTGCCGCCCTTGTCGCGGCAACTGCGGCTCGGCGATCTCTCGGGCGCGGTCGCGACGCAAAATCGCGGGCTCGAGCTGGCGCTGCTGCTGACGCTGCCGGCGGCGGTGGCGCTCGCGGTGCTCGCCGGTCCGATCTTTGCGGTGCTGTTCCAACGCGGCGCCTTCACCCCCGCCGATACCGCGGCGACCGCGGCGGCGCTGGCCGCCTATGCCGCGGGTCTGCCGGCGTTTGTGCTGGTCAAGGTCCTGGCGCCGGCGTTCTTCGCTCGTCACGATACCAAGACTCCGGTCAAGATCGCGGTCGCGGCAATGGCGGTAAACCTCGCCCTGACCCTCATTCTGATGCGGGTTCTGGCCCATGTGGGGATCGCGCTGGCGACCACTTGCGCCGGCTGGGTCAACGCGCTGAGCCTGCTCGTCCTCCTGCTGCGGCGCGGGCATTTCCGGCTCGATCACCGGGCGCGTCGCAATCTGCCGCGCGTCGCGCTGGCGGCGGCGGGCATGGGTGGCGTGCTGGTGCCGCTGCGCATGGCGGTGGGGTCGGCGTTTGCCGGAACCTTGGCGATGCGGATCGCCGGCCTCGTCGGCCTCGTCGGCGCCGGGCTCGCGGCCTTTGCGATTCTGGCGCTCGTTCTCGGCGTCGCCGACTGGCGCGACCTGCGCGGAAGGCGGCGCCGGCAACCGGCTTGACCCGCGCCGGCAAGCGGCGCTAACAGGCGCGATGAACCGCATTTTTTCCGGCATCCAGCCGACCGGTAACCTCCACCTCGGCAATTATCTTGGTGCCATCCGCAACTGGGTGGCGCTGCAGGCCGATTACGAATGCATCTATTGCGTCGTCGATCTGCATGCGCTGACCCTGCCACAGGACCCGGCCGAGTTGCGCGCCACGACCCGCGAGGCGACCGCCGCCTATATCGCCGCCGGGATCGATCCCGAGCGCTGCACGATCTTCAACCAGAGCATGGTGTCGGCGCATGCCGAGCTCGCCTGGCTGCTTTCCTGCCTGACCCCGCTCGGCTGGCTCAACCGCATGACCCAGTTCAAGGAGAAGGCCGGCAGAGAGCGCGATATGGCCGGGCTCGGCCTCTATGCCTACCCGGTGCTGATGGCCGCCGACATCATCGTCTATCAGGCCACCCATGTGCCGGTCGGCGAGGACCAGAAGCAGCATGTCGAGTTGGCGCGCGACATCGCCGGCGCCTTCAACCGGCGCTACGAGCGAGAGTTCTTCCCGCTGCCCGAGCCGTTGATCCTTGGCGAGGCGACGCGGGTCATGAGCCTGCGCGACGGCACCAGGAAGATGTCGAAATCGGACAGCTCGGACTATTCGCGCCTCAACATGACCGACGCCGCCGAGGCGATCGCGCTCAAAATCCGCCGCGCCAAGACCGACCCCGAACCCTTGCCCGACACGCTCGCAGCGCTCGAAAAGCGGCCGGAAGCCGACAATCTCATCGGCATCTACGCTGCACTTGCCGATCTCACGCGCGAACAGGCGCTGGCGCGCTTTGCCGGCCAGAATTTTTCGGCCTTCAAGGAGGCATTGTCCGAGGTGGCGGTCGCGGTGCTGGGCCGCATCGGCGGCGAGATGCGGCGGCTCATGGCCGATCCCGGCTATATCGACGCGGTGCTGCGCCGCGGTGCCGAGCGCGCCCGTGCGATCGCCGACCCAGTCGTGCGCGAGGCCCAACAGATCAGCGGCCTCTTGCGCCCTTGATGCGGCTCGCACGCCTTATCTTGGCGACCGCCGGCCGGCTCGGACCGCCCGATCGTCAGCGCGGCGTGTGCTTTGCGAGAAACTCCGTGACGCGGGCCCGCGCCAAAGTCAGCGCCGCTCCGGTTTTCCACTCGGCGATGAACTCGCAATCCGGCAATAGCCGCGACAGCTCCTCGGAAATCGGGTAGGGGTGCGCGTCGTCATTGCCGGCCAGCACCAGGCACGGCGTGCGCACGGTCTTTACGAAATCCCGGTCGGTGCAATAGACAAACCCGCGCTCGTACAGATTGCGGTAGAACGCGTCGAGCACCTCCGGAGTCGCTTCCGGATGGTCGTTGAGCGTTTCGCCCCAGGCGTTGAAGCGGGCGGGGCGCGGCGGCAGTGCCGGTGCGACGCGACCGATCGGCTGTGCCAGGACCGCGCTCGCGACCCGCTGCGGCTGCGTCTTGAGCAGGTTCAGGATGAACGAGCCGCCGATGCACTGGCCGTAGAGATGGCAGCGCTCGATGCGCAAATGATCGAGGAGGGCGATGTGATCGGCGGTGTAATCGTCCCAGCCGTCGCGTGCGGTGAAGGGCGCGCGCGACTGGCCGCCGGCGTTGCGCTGGTCCATCGCGATGACCCGGAAATCACCGGCCCATTCGGTCGTCGGGTTGATCGGCGCCGAGGGCTCGCCCCAGACCGCGATCACCGATTGCAGCCCGGCCGGCGCAAAGGTCAGGATCGGAAATCCGCGGCCGAACTCCTCGTAATGGATGTGCGCGCCATGATGTTCGAAACTCGGCATGTCTGGTTCCTTTCGCAATTTGAGAGCGATCAGGCGCGCCAGATTACCTTGACGGGCCGCGACCGACGATGATGAGCATTAGGTTTACACCATAGGCCTCTACTGACCGAAAGTCCGACTCAATGTCGAGCGTTGCGACTATCTATCAGGGCTGGACGGACGACATCAAACAGATCTCCGGGGCCGGTCGCTTTCTCCGGGAAGCGGCTCTGAAGCTCGCTCAGGGAGCGCGCCAAGTCGGACACATCGGGTCTCGCTCATCTTCGCTTGATGTGCGCCTCGAAGGGACTTTGCCGATCGAGACCCGCACGCCAAGCGCCGAGGAGCGGCCGTCATCATCGCTCTCGACATATTTGGCTGCCGATCGACACAACAAATTCAAGGAGGCGTATTCACCATGACAAACAGCCGAACCGGAGGATGCTTATGCGGCCGGGTGCGCTATGAATCGGTCGGGGGGCCGATATTTTCGCTGCTGTGCCATTGCCGCGACTGCCAGCATCAGAGCGGCGGCGCCTACATTGCGGCGATGCGGGTGCCCGCAGCCGGATTTCGCCTCACCAGGGGTGAGCCGAGGCTCCATGTCAGCATGAGCGACGCCGGCAACGAGGTGACGCGGGCGTTCTGCGGCGATTGCGGCTGCCCACTCTATATCCGGGTCTCGGCGCGAGCAGACATCGTCGGGCTCAGGGTCGGCAGTCTCGATGATCCGGGTGAGTTTCGCCCGGAAGCCGACATCTTCGTCAAAAGCGCGCAGCCCTGGGACCACATGGACCCCGCCCTGCCAAAGCACCCGACCTACCCTCCCGGCCGGGCTTACACACCGGAGAAATGAGCGCTCGCGCCAAGAGCGCGCGCCACCGCGCACCCCCGGCGTCGTGCGCAACGGCTGCCAATCGCGCGATCACGAGCCCGTTCGAACCGGGAGCCCGGCGGCTCGGCGGCGCCGCCAAGGGCCGCCAATGATTGACAGCATCGGTGCCGACCGATACCACAGGTGAAAATCCGATCAGCAAGAGCGCGCGCGACCGCGCCGGTTCGAGGGAGGCGGAGCGCGTTGCCGGCATTGCTCGAAGTCAGAAACCTGCACACCGAGTTTCGCACTGGCGCTGGTGCCGTGCCGGCGGTGGATGGCATCTCATATTGTGTCGAGCGCGGCGAGACCGTGGCGATCGTCGGGGAGAGCGGCTCGGGCAAGAGCGCCGGCGCGCTGTCGCTGCTGCGACTGATCCCCGATCCACCCGGGCGGATCACCGGGGGCGAGATCATGTTCGCTGGACGCGACCTGCTGCGCCTGTCCGAAGAGGCGATGCGCCAGGTGCGCGGCGGTGAGATCGGCATGATCTTTCAGGAGCCGATGACCTCGCTCAACCCGGTGCTGACGATCGGCCGGCAGATTACCGAAACCCTCGAACAGCACCGCGGCGCCGATCGAGCCGCTGCCGGGCGGCGGGCCATCGAGCTGTTGGGGCTCGTCGGCATCGCTGATCCGACGCGCCGCCTCAAGCAGTATCCGCACCAGCTTTCGGGTGGCATGCGGCAGCGGATCATGATTGCAATCGCGCTTGCCTGCGAGCCCAAGCTTGTCATCGCCGACGAGCCGACCACCGCGCTCGACGTGACGATCCAGGCTCAGATCCTCGAATTGATGAAGGATTTGACACGCCGGCTCGGAGTGGCGCTGATCATCATCACCCACAATCTCGGCGTCGTCGCTCGCTATGCGGACCGGGTCAATGTCATGTATGCCGGCCGGATCGTCGAAAGCGGACCGGCCGCAGCTATCTACCACGATCCACGGCATCCCTACACGATAGCGCTGCTGCGCTCGGTGCCGCGGCTCGATCGACCGCGCCAGGCGCGGCTCGATCCGGTCGAGGGCCAGCCGCCCGATCTGACCCGGCTCGACCAGGGTTGCGCATTCCGGCCGCGCTGCCGGTTCGCGATCGACATCTGCGCCCGCAAGCGCCCGGTCCTCGAGCCGGCTGGCGAGGGGAGGCATCTGGCTGCCTGCTTTTGCAGCCCCGAGCTCGGCGCCGGGCGGCCCTTGCGGATGCGCCACCTCGCCACCGGCGGGGTCGGCCCTTGAGAGAGGAGCCGAGCAGGGGGGTGATCCGGATCGGATATCCGATGCCGGAGACAGGGCTCGGCGCGGGTGCCCGCGCTGCAAAATCGCTGCAGAACGGGGGCGATCCGCGGCAGCCCGACGGCCTCAATCAGCCCGTTGGCCTCGATGGATCGACGGTGGCCAGACGGGTTATTTGAACAACCAGGCGCAGGCGAACGGGAGGGAAACGATGAGGGTTCGATCGGTGCTGCTCGCGGCAGGGGTAGCCACAGTGCTCGCGCTGCCGGCGGGAGCCGGTGAAGAGCAGGCGCCAAAATATGGTGGGACCCTGACCTATCTGATCCCTGCCGACGCGCCGCCTTCCTTTGACGCGCACCAGGAAGAAACCTACGCGACGATCTTCTCAGCTGCACCCTTTTACAGCCTCTTGGTGCGGATCAATCCGCAAGACCCGTCATCCTCCACCGATATCGTCTGTGATCTGTGCACGACGATGCCGACGCCGACCGATGGGGGCAAGACCTGGACCTTCAAGATCCGGCAAGGGGTCAAGTTCGCCGATGGCAGCCCGCTGAGCGCCGCCGACATCGTGGCCAGCTGGAACGAGATCATCCATCCGCCGCAAGGGATCCTGAGCCCGCGCCAGAGCCATTACGTGATGATCGACACGATCGAGGCGCCCGATCCCGATACCGTCGTCTTTCATCTGAAGTTCGCCACTAACGCGTTTCTGCCGGCGCTGGCCGACCCCTACTCATGGGTTTACGAAAAGAAGATTATCGACAAGGATCCCAAGTGGTATATGCACAATGTCGACGGGACAGGACCATTCAAGTTTGTGAGCTACGAGGCTGGCCAGGAAATAAAGGGGGTCAAGAACCCGTATTACTTCCATAAGGGGCTGCCGTATCTTGACGGGTTCACCGCCATCTATGCGCCAAAGCAGGCAGTGCAGATCGACGCGCTACGCGCCGATCGGGCAGCGATCGAGTTCCGCGGCTATCCGCCATCGGCGGTGCAGCAGCTGAAGCAGGAGCTCGACGGCAAGATCACGATCCAGCGGAGCGACTGGAATTGCGGCAGCATCGTCGAGATCAACGAAAAGAAGAAGCCGTTCGACGACGTGCGGGTGCGCCGCGCGCTGACGCTGGCGATCGATCGCTGGGGCACCGCACCGCAGCTGTCAAAGATCGCCATCGTCCACACCGTCGGCGGCATCGTGTTCCCCGGCTCGCCGCTGGCAGCGACCAAGCCCGAGCTCGAGCAGCTGGTCGGCTACTGGCCCGATATCGAAAAATCGCGGGCCGAAGCGAAGCGCCTCTTGAAAGAAGCCGGTGCCGAGGGATTGAGCTTCACGCTGCTCAACCGCAATGTCGACCAACCCTACAAATATCTCGGCACCTGGGTCATCGGCGACTGGAGCAAGATCGGCCTGCACGTGACGCAAAAAGTGGTGCCGACCGGACCGTGGTTTCAGGCCTATCGGACCGGCAACTACCAGGTCGGGATCATCGGCAACTGCCAAAGCGTGGTCAACCCGCTGCTCGATACCCAGCGATACCTGCCGCCCGATGTCAATTCGGGCAATTATGGACAGTTTACCGATCCCGATGAGGTGGCAATCTACAACAAGATGCTGCGCGAGACCGACTTCGCCAAGCAGCGGGTCCTGATGCGGCAATATGAAAAGCGTGTTCTGAGCGACCAGGTGCATGAGCTCTTTTTGTTGTGGTGGTATCGCGTGGTGCCCTATCGCTCCTATGTCGAGGGGTGGAAGATCGGCCCCAGCCACTACCTGAACCAGGATTTGTCGACGATTTGGCTCGATAAGCATTAACGGCATCACGGGACGCGGTATGACGGCGGC